>CALWNV010000006.1 GCA_944382895.1 uncultured Clostridia bacterium
AAAAAAAATGAATATTGTTCTTAAACGAGCAAAACATTTCATATTATGTAATGGAAAGTTTTACGGCGGAGGATATAATGAAGAGACTCTCAGGTACACATTGACCTCTCCGGAATTTTCAGAAACGAACCCAGGACAAACCACATTATTTGATACATTTACAGAAAATCATGATACAAAAACCGTCAAATACGCCTCCCCTGCTTTTTCCGAACTCATGTTAACATCAACCATAGGAGAATTATAAATGAATATTTTCAGATATGACGGAACACAAAACGGTTTTTTCACAGTTGTTTTTGAAATTTATACCAAGAAATTACTTCCGGAAACAATAACGTCATCAGAAGATATACAACTTGCACTTGACGGATGTATATTTGAAATAAGTACCGATGAGGAAAAATCAGACCGGATAAAAAACGGGATCATTAAACATATCGGTAAAGAAGGCCTGCGCTCTTTTAAGTACGCATTCGCATCATGTGATAAAGAAAAAGAAATGAAGATGTTTTCGTATATACGCCTTATATTCAAACACGGAAATAATGTTTTACATATGCTTTCGCTTCCCGGAGTAATAGAATATAATCTTCTTGTTGCCCGGGTAAAAACAGAAATTGAGCATATAAAAGGGTTTATGCGTTTCTCACAGCTTTCAAGCGGGGTTTTTCTGGGTGAGTACACCCCTGATAATGATATAACAGATTTGCTGATGCCGTTTTTTGTGGAAAGACATTCCGACATGGATTTTATAATATTCGATAAAAACAGAAATAAAATGGGAATGTATAATAAACAAGAGTTTACTCTTATTTGTTGTGATCAAAAAATACCTGAGATATTTACGGAAGAAGAGGCCTGTTTTCAAAGTCTATGGCAACAATATTTTGAAACCGCATCAATATCATCACGAAAAAATAAACGCCTGCAAGACAGATTTCTTCCGAACCGCTACAGGCGAAATATGACTGAGTTTTCATCAAAAAGATAATATTCATTTTTTTCTGGAATTGAAAATCAACGCGGCAATAACACCGAAAACTATCACAGCGCAAATACCTCCGGCTGTCGCAGTAAGTCCGCCTGTAAATATTCCGAGAAAACCTTTTTCATCTACTGCTTTTTCAACCCCGTTTGCAAGAGCGTATCCGAATCCGGTAAGCGGAACAGTAGCCCCGGCCCTTGCGAATTCCGCAATTATCTTATAAATACCTAACGCCGATAAGATTACTCCGGTTACAACATATCCTACCAGTATCCTTGCCGGGGTCAACTTTGTTTTATCGATCAATATCTGCCCTACTATACAGAAAAGACCGCCAATAATAAAAGCATACAAATAATACATTTCACACCTCAAAACGGACAAGATGCGCAATCCCGGGAATACTTTCCCCCTGAAGAACCATCGTAGGGCTCATCAATGCCCCTGTAGCCACAAACAAGACATTTTTATATGTTCTTTTACGCATCTCCGGTAAAACAAAACCGCAAAGAACGCTTGCCGAACATCCGCATCCGGAGCCTCCCGAATGAGCATCTTGTGAATGGTCATATATCAGCATCCCGCAATCATGATATTTATTTTTCGCGTCATAATTTTCACGTTTCAGAAAATCAGACACGATTTCATGACCCACATGCCCGAGATCGCCTGTTAAAATAAGGTCATAATTTTCCGGAGTTGTCCCGGTATCTTCAAAAAACGAAATAAGTGTTTGGATAGCGGCAGGCGCCATTGCCGTTCCCATGTTATTTATATCGGTAATTTTTTTATCACAAATAACTCCCGGAGAAATTTCCGTTATTCTGGGAAACCCTTCGTTTTTTGACAAAAGGACCCCCCCTGCTCCTGTTACCGTCCATTGCGCGGTTGAAGATCTTTGTGCACCGTATTCCAAAGGGAACCTGAACTGTCTTTCAGCGGCGCAAAAATGAGAACTCGTAACACATAACGTCTTCTCGGCAAAACCCCCGTCAATGGAAATCGACGCAAGGATCAATGTTTCAGCCATTGTGCTGCAAGCGCCATAAACTCCGAAATAGCTAATATCAAAACCACCAACACCATAGTTCGAGCCAGTACACTGATTGAGCAGATCCCCCGCGTAAATGAAGTCAATATCTTCCGGCTTTGTTTTTGCTTTTTCGATAACATCGCGTATTACCTCCCTTTGCATAAATGCTTCCGCTTTTTCAAATGTTTCCTGCCCAAAATACTCGTCTTCCGAATAATTTTCAAAACAGTGGCCAAGAGGGCCTTTTTTTTCTTTGTCGCCTACAATTGAGGAATATCCTGAGACCCCCACATAGTTTTCTATTTTGAAGGTACGTTTCCCGATTTTTTTCACTATACCACCAACTTTGTAATATAATAATTCAATCCGTATATAAATGAAGCGAAAGTTCCGTAAACAATTACAGGGCCCGCAATTGAGAATATTTTTACACCTACACCTAAAATAATACCTTCTTTCTTAAACTCGATCGCAGATGAAACAATCGCGTTTGCAAAACCCGTAATCGGTACCAAAGTCCCGGCTCCCGCTATTTTCGCGATTTTATCATATAATCCGATCCCTGTAAAAAGAGCACTTAAAAAAATGAGTGAAATAGATGAAAACACCTGAGCTATATCCGCTTCAAGATTTAAAACACCCGTATACATATCATACAGTGCTTGACCTAAAACACAAATAGTTCCGCCGATAATAAAAGCAAAAACGCAGTTTTTCAAAGTCGGAGATTTTTTTTCCTTCGTTTTTGCGACACTTTTGAATTCTTCTGTATTCACAAAACCACTTCCTTACAGATATTATTGAATATAATTCCTCTTTTATACTTTTTTTTCGTATAATGACAATAATTCACTTTTTTCTGCCACAAATTTCCCGAGATAAATAATTTTATCTGATACATTTAATTTGTATAATAACTGTGTACAATAAAATATAATAAATACATTAAAGGGATGATATATATGTACGGACAATATCCTGATCCATTCCAACAACAACCGCCTGTATCCGGAAAACAGACAAAAAAAATACGTATCGGGATAGTTATAGTAATTGCTGTTTTTTCTATATTGGCGGGGGCTTTAGCGGCGGGCTTTGGAGTTTATTATGCGATAGACGGTAAAAACATGAGTGAAATTGAAAAAATGACCGGAGAAATTGAGCTTTTGCAAAACACTGTAAAGCAAATCGATAGTGATATCGCACCACAAAATATTAAAATCGATACAGATTCAGCCGGAGTTACAGTGATAGCTGAAAAAGTAAAACCATCAATTGCGGGGATACAGGTCACAATACCATCATCACGTGTTCAAAACGGAATTTTTTCTTACGATACAGAAGCACAAACTTCTTCCGGATCCGGAATAATACTCACGTCTGACGGCTATATCGGAACCAATCATCATGTGATACAAGATGCCATAAACAATCCGGATGCAATACTTCAGGTAGTACTGAACGACAAAAGCGTTTACAACGCTGAAATAACCGGATTTGACAGCGAAAATGACCTTGCTGTCGTAAAAATTGACGCTTCCGGTCTGCCGGCAGCAGAACTTGGAGATTCTAACGAATTGAAAGTCGGGGAGATTGCTGTCGCAATAGGAAACCCTCTCGGCCTACAGTTTGCAGGAAGCGTAACTGTAGGATATATAAGCGCTCTTGATCGTAACATTAACGGTGAAAATACCGCGGAAACACTTATCCAGACAGATGCGGCTATTAATCCAGGAAACAGCGGTGGCGCACTTCTCAACGGGAAAGGTCAAGTTATAGGAATAACCTCAAGCAAAATATCATCAACTTCTGTCGAAGGCCTTAATTTCGCCATACCGATATCTTTTGCTTCACCTATATTTAATGATATTATTAAATACGGGTATGTCAAAGACCGCCCGGCTACCGGGATCACAGGCGAGACTGTCTCGGAAATGATGTCAATCTGGTATAATATCCCTCAAGGTCTTTATGTAACAGACGTGGACGCGGGCAGCGGTGCTGCCGATGCCGGCATACGCACAGGTGATATAATAACTGCTGTAGAAGGCTCACCGATAAAATCAATGAGTGATCTTAAAGCTATAAATAAAAATCATTCCGTCGGGGACACACTTACTTTTACTGTATATCGTAATGGCTCAGAGTTTTCAGTTACTCTTACATTGAATGAAGACAAAGGCGGCTGATGACATAAAAATATATAAATCGATCCGGGGTTACACTTTTCTGAAATCAGGAAAGCGCAGCGCCGGATCTTTCGTAAATAAAATTATTATGAAATGTTGTAAAAATGCCATTGAAATATTTACCTGAAAGTGTTATAATAAAAAATCATAATCAAGGAGGTAATTATAATGAACGAACAAGTTTTACAAATTGCGGAGCGAATACGGGGGCTGCGAATAATACTTGATATAACAACCGCCGAAATGGCAGAAGTTTGTTCGACCTCCGAAGAAGACTACATTTCACATGAAAACGGAGAATTGGATTTTTCTTTTACGTTTTTATATAAATGCGCCAAACGCTTTGGTGTCGACATAACTGAAATTATCACCGGAGAAAAACCGAATTTGTCTTTTTACAGTATAGTGCGTAAAAACGAAGGGTTGCCCATAAAAAGACGCAAAGGCTTTGATTACCAACATCTTGCCGCACTCTTTAAGGAAAAAATAAGCGAGCCCTTTTTGGTTACAGCGAAATATGACGCCGAAGCTGAAAAAAATGAAATTGAACTTTCAACACATCAAGGAGAAGAGTTTGATTACATAATCGAAGGAAGTCTCAAGGTCAGACTTGAAAATCATATTGAAGTTCTGAACGAGGGAGACTGCATTTATTACAACAGCGGTCACGGACACGGAATGATTGCGACCGGAGGTAAGGATTGTAAATTCCTTGCAATAGTAATGAGTAAAAACGAGGAGAAATGATCTATGCTTGTATATAAAAATTTTATTGATGACGAAGTTGATGAAAACGGCTGTTTGAAATCAATTTCTTTTCATCCGCCTGTAACATATAATTTTGGGTTTGATGTTGTCGACGCTGTAGCTGATAAGACACCTGACAAACTTGCGATGCTGTGGGTTTCCCGTTTTAACGAAGAAAAACGTTTTACTTTTTCCGACATCAAAAAATATTCAAATAAAACCGCAAACTACTTCAAAAAACTCGGTATCAAAAAAGGAGATCGTGTTTTACTTGTACTTAAACGACATTATCAGTTCTGGTTTGCGATAACCGCGCTTCATAAAATCGGCGCGATAGCAATCCCCGCAACATTTTTACTTACAAAAAAAGATTTTGTATATCGTTTTAATGCCGCGGGAGTAAAAGCAGTTGTCGCTACAAGTGAAAACGACATCCCAAACGCCATTGATGCAGCAGAACCGGAAAGCCCAACACTCAAAATCAAGTGTATTGTAAATGGAACACGGGACGGATGGTCTGGTTTTGATAAACGCATAGAAGATGAAAGTGATGTTTTTCCCCGCCCTACCGGGGAAGATGAAGTCATGATCAATGATCTCGCTCTTATGTATTTTACATCCGGAACGACAGGTTACCCTAAAATTGCGGCACATGACGGAACATATTCTCTCGGCCATCTTGTTACGGCAAGATATTGGCACAACATTGACCCGGACGGACTTCATCTTACGATATCAGATACAGGCTGGGGTAAAGCGGTCTGGGGCAAATATTACGGGCAATGGCTTTGTGAAGCAAGTATTTTCGTGTATGATTTTGAAAAATTTGATGCGCATGATATATTATCTAAAATTCAACAGTACAAAATCACAACTTTTTGCGCGCCGCCAACAATGTTCCGATTTTTTATAAAAGACGGCATGGAGGGATATGATCTCTCGTCGTTAAAATATGCTACTGTTGCCGGAGAAGCTCTGAATCCAGAAGTTTATAATAAATTTCTTGAGTATACCGGGATTTCATTAAAAGAAGGCTTTGGTCAAACAGAAACGACATTGACCATCGCAACACTCCCCGGGATGGAAGTCAAGGTTGGATCGATGGGGAAACCAACACCTCAGTATAAAATCAAGCTTGTTGATGAGTCAGGAAAGGAAGTTAAAGTCGGAGCTGTCGGAGAGATTGTAATTGATACTTCCGAAAGTAAGCCATATGGACTTTTCCATGAATATTTTCTTGACCCTGTAAATACACAGAAAGTATGGCATGACGGTCTTTATCATACAGGAGACACCGCGTGGAAAGATGAAGACGGATATTACTGGTATTACGGAAGAACGGATGATCTTATTAAATCAAGCGGATACAGAATCGGACCGTTTGAAATCGAAAGCGTTCTTATGGAGCATCCCGCAGTGCTCGAATGTGCTGTAACGGCGGTACCTGATCCTGTACGCGGGCAGGCAGTCAAAGCAACTATAGTTCTGACAAAAGCATACAAGGATAAGGGAGATCAAAAACTTGTAAAAGAACTGCAGGATTATGTTAAAAAACTTACCGCACCGTATAAATACCCGCGTGTCGTCGAATTTGTGGAAACACTCCCCAAAACTATCTCAGGAAAAATAAGACGTGGGGAAATCAGAAAAAACAGTGAAAACGAAAAATAAGAACAAAGCAGAGAAAAAGAGCATCAGAAAAGGCATGATCCGATAAGGATTTATTTAGGATACAACTTAACCGGTTGATTATATCCCGAACGATTCCCGTTTTACTCATAAACTACAGTGAACATCGTGAATCCATAATTGAGGAGATGCTTTTTCATGTTTACGGTTACAAAAGAAGATATTGCCCTGATACTAAAAGATTTTGGTATTTTTTCGGATATCATAACTTTTTCAGAGTTACAAAGATATCATTACGAGAAAAATAATCCAGCATCACAGGAAGTCCGCCTGATTATTAAGGCGAACCTTAACAACGGACAATCTGTTGTTGTTAGATTCAAAAATGAATGGGATACCACTCTGAAAGTCATCAATGATCAGAGCCGATTTGCCAAGTTTCTATCGGATAACGGTATTAAAACGCCCGCACTCTTCATGGCAAATCATGAATACGCCCGATGGTATACCATAAACAAATACGATGTAATTGTGACCGTGGAAGAGTTTGTAACCGGAGAGATCCATATAGTCAGTAAGGAAATTGCCGAAAAAACCGGCAGACTATTGGCACAGATGCACAACATTGCAGAAGCCGGCAAATTTCATGTTCAAAACGGTGTAATATTTAATCCTCTGAACGAAAACGATCTTTTCAGCTTTCAGGATTTTCAAGTACAAAAAGATTTTTTGCTGTCTGTGGATGAATCCCTTTATAAAGATATCGTGAAGGAATATGACAGTCTTTATCAAAAGATTGGTGTTTTTGAAAATGAACCGAGGTATGCTGTTCAGGGAGATATCAGCAACTGTAATTTGTATCAAACCGCTGACGGCGAAGTCGGCGTATTTGATTTCAACCGATGCGGTGATAATGTTCTCTACTATGATGCAATCATGCAGGCGATTTTCGAAGCGAGACTTATGGATTACCCAAAAGAAATCGACGGAAAGCAGGAAAGCGTGATCCTTCCCGCATTTTTACGTGGGTATCATCGGGAACGGCCTTTTACAGACAAGCAAAAAGATGTTTTCCCCTATCTGTACGCCATGATTTCCGCTTTCTGGCTCGGCAGCATTCGATTTGATGAAGACAGCCTTTGTCATGCCATTGAGGCGGGAGATACGAAGTCTGTACATAAATGGATGGAAGAAATCCATAGACGTACGGTATTCCGCCCGGAAATGACTCTTTAATCCTTCAGCATAGTGGCGGTAGTTTCCGGTATGTCTTTTACCGTAACAAGCAGGAAAACTGTGCGGACAGTTTTCAAAGATAATGAAAATAAAAAGGTGTAGCACCCTTTTAGGTGTTACACCTTTTTTGCTGATGAATGCCTTCCTTATCAGGCGCTTCCAAAAACGATGCTCTTTTTTATCAAACAATAAATATAAAAAATATACATAGTCGATTGTAACAACATTAAAATTCGTTTTTTACGGAACGCATAAAAAGTTCTGCCATTGTGCCGCTTATATCCGCGCCGTTATAAACAACATTATAAACCGCTTCGCATATAGGGAGTTCAACATCATACATATCTTTTAACTTCATGAGAGCCTTTACCGTATAATAGCCCTCAGCCAATGAAGAGTATTTCTCACCTCTTACAAAAGTTTCTCCAAACATTCTGTTATGGCTGAATTTAGAAAAAACCGTTGCTTCATAATCACCAAGATGCGAAAGGCCGTAAGCTGTCATTTCATTGCCGCCCATCGCTTTGATAAGCCTAGCAATTTCTCTTGTACCACGAGACATAAGCGCGCCTTTCAGCGACGAGTATGAAAGTCCGTCAAGCATACCCGCGGCTATACCTATGACATTCTTTGAGGCGGCCCCGACCTCGTTTCCTATTAAATCAGTCCCGTAATAAAAGCGAATAAGCGGACCGGAAAACTCAAAAACAAGTTCTTTGACGATATCCTTATTTTTACTGTCGATAACCATACAATTGGGTCTTCCTTCAATAAATTCCTGAGGATGCCCGGGCCCCACCCATACAGCAGTTTTATTTTCAGGTAAAAATTCTTCAACAATTTCGGAAAGGCGCTTCCCTGTTTCTATTTCCAAACCTTTCATGCATAAAATAATAATTTTATCCGGACTGATATATTTCCCGTTTTCAGAAAGGAAAACGCGAAGGTTTTGCGAATTAATTGAAATAACTACAGCATCCGCATTATAAAAACTTTCCGACGGATTACAGGATAAAGATATATCGTCACCGAACGTAACGATACCGTTTGTTTTATTTGTCAAAAAGGCTTCAAATGTAGGATCGTTCCTGATTCCGAAAGAAGTGATCTCATGTCCTGTTTTATTAAGATACCACGCTATAAACGACCCCCACCGGCCACAACCGACAACAGTAATTTTCATAGCCTAATCCTTTCATTTTTTAGTAAAATTACCATTATTTTTGCATTGTCAAAACAGCGGAAATTTTATATAATGATAATAAGAAATACTTCGGAGGCTATTATGATAATCGAACAGATAAATAATGATAAAATAAAGGTCGTTGTCGATAAAAACGAACAACGGGAGTATGGTATTACATACGCCTCGATGAATTACAGCGACCAAAACACACGTAAATTATGTGAAAAAATAATAAAAACCGCAAATCGACAAGTAGGATTTTATGTTGGGAATGCAAAACTTCTTGTTGAGGCACATCGCGGGAATAACGGAACAGTCACGATATATTTATCAAGAATCCCGCTTGAAACGGAAAACGGAGAGGAATTCCTTTGTCAAACCGTAAAATTTGAAAACGCTGATAATTTGTTTGACGGATGCCGCCTGTTTGAACCTATAACTCACAAACTTGAACGCAGTAAGCTTTTTTATTATAAAAATTCATATTATCTTTATTTTGAGATAATCTCAGATATGACGTTTGCAAGAAGATTTTTAGAAAATCTTCTTGAATACGGTGAAAGAACAGCTATTGACCCGTTGTTTATTGCAGAACACGGTGAAATAATAGAAAACAAGCATGCAATTGAGAAAATAATACTGAAACACTAATATATCATTTTGTGATCTCTGTTTTGCAATCAGATCAGTATACACTGTATGTCCAAACATCGGACCGATATTTCTGATTTGCAATTTCCTGAACAAAATTTTCATCAGATTGAGTCAGTTTATAAACATCACTGTCCTTTACAACTTCACGTAGCATTGATTTCTCAAAATCTTCAAATACAACAATGTCAGAAATATTGCAAACACGCTGTCTGACAGATTGTATTCCTTTTGAAATAAGCTTCATAGGATCAGGAGTAAGAGCTTGTACCATCGCATCTATATCCGTATTGTAAAGCAGAGATCCATGATGTAATATGTAATCGGATGTCAAATGTCTCGCATTCCCTGAAATTTTACGGCCACCTACCAAAATATCGTTACGATCATTAAATTCAGCTTTGATTCCGAAAGAAATCAAAGCATTCAATATGTCTTTACCGGTTTCTTTAAATTCAGGCACAGTCTCACCTGTTCTCGGAAGAATATAAGTAAATTGCCATGCGCCTTCATCGGTATATATAGCACCTCCGCCGCTTTGACGACGAACAAGTGTAATCCCGTTTTTTTCAACATAATCTTTATTTATCTCGTTTTGCGCAACCTGTCCGCTGCCTATCATAACAGTAGGGAATGTATGCCAAAACATAAAAACCGTATCCCTTAATTTCTTCCGGGTCATCAAATATTCTTCGAGCGCAAAATAATATGCAGCCTCCGTTGATGAAGAATTTATATAAATCATTTCGCGACCACCGTTTCATACGCCTCGGCAGCATGATATGAGCTTCTGACCAAAGGTGCCGAAAAAACGTATTTGAATCCCTTCCCCTTCCCGACCTTCGCATATTCCTCAAATTGTTGAGGAGTAACATATTCAGCAAGCTCGATATGCTGTTTTGAAGGACGGAGATATTGCCCAATTGTCAAAATATCACATTTGACTTTAATAAGATCATCCATAACTGCAAACACTTCATCAGAAGTTTCTCCAAGACCGACCATAATGCCCGTTTTAGTGATCTGATCAGGATTATATAATTTTGCGAAAGACAAAACATCAAGAGACCTTCTGTAATCCGCCTGAGGACGGACTGAATCATAAAGACGAGGGACGGTTTCTACATTATGTGAAAAAATCTCCGGCTTTTCATCCAATATGAGAGTAAGAGCTTTTTTATCGCCCTGCATATCCGGAATCAGTAGTTCCACCGCTGCACCGGGGATCTCGCGTCTTACAGCGCGGACAACCTTCACAAAATGAGAAGCCCCTCCGTCACAAAGATCATCTCTTGTGACGGAGGTTATAACCACATGTTTAAGGCCAAGCTGTTTTGCCGCACGCGCAACATTTTCCGGTTCATTCACATCAAGCGGGCATACTTGATTTTTTGAAACATTGCAAAATCTGCAATGTCTGGTACAGTTTTCGCCCATAATCAAGAAAGTAGCCGTGTGTTTTTTATAACATTCACCCAGATTAGGACAATTTGCCTCCCGGCAAACTGTATGCAGATTCAATTCGCGCATCATTGATGCGATCTTCTCAACTTCTGCTTTATCGTATGATACCTTAAGCCATTCAGGCTTTTTTGATATATTATTCAAAATAAACCGTCTTCCCTGTCTTTGAAGATTCGTAAACCGCTTCAAGAATGCGGCTTACAACATATGCCTGTTTCGGGCTGACACACGGCTCTTTATCATAGAGAACCGCATCTATCCACTGGCGTGCCTCGGTATATGCGGGATCACCATCAGGAGAACCGGTATAAAAATCAACCCCGCCAACATCAAAAGAAGGTTTTTCAAGATAAAGCCTACCGAGTTTTTCTCCGTTTATACGAAGGCCTCCGTCAAAATCAGCTCCTGCTTCTGTTCCGGCGAGCTGACATACCGCCTCCATGCTTTTTTCGATATTGATTGCCCACGAAGACTCTATAAGTATCGTGGCCCCGTTTTTCATTTTTACAAAACCAAACGCGGAATCTTCAACAGTATATTCGTCAGGATTCCACGGCCCCCATATATTAGCGCTGTTTGCGCGTTTACCGAGTTTATGGAATACAGAACCTGTGACGCTTTCAACCTCATAATTATTCATCATCCACAAAGTAAGATCAAGTGAATGAGTCCCGATATCTATAAGCGGACCGCCACCCTGCTCGTCCTCATTCATAAAAACACCCCATGTCGGAACACCGCGCCTTCTCAATGCAATAGCTCTTCCGAAATAGATATCGCCTAAATCCCCCGCATCGCAAATAGCCTTAAGATATTTTACCTCAGGCCGCTGCCTGTTCTGATAACCTATAGTAAGCTTTGTCGCAGCTTTTTCCGCTGCGTCAAGCATAAGTTTTGCGTCCGCCGCGGTTTTTGCCATCGGTTTTTCACACATAACATGTTTTCCCGCCTCAAGAGCCGCTACGGTTATAGGGCAATGAGATTTATTAGGCGTGCAAACATGAACAACATCGATTGACTTATCCGCTAATAAATCATTATAATTCTTATATACTTTAGCGCCTTCGGTCCCATATTGTTTTGCAGCTTCTTCCGCGCGTTCGATAATGATATCACAAAACGCGGTCATTTCAACTTCCGGTATTTTCTTTAGCGAAGGCATATGTTTTCCGTTAGCAATTCCTCCGCATCCGATTATACCTACCTTAAGTTTTTTATCCATACTATAACCTCCGAAAATAAATTATCAACTACATAAATAATAGCAGATATTTTATTTCAAGTCAATAGAAAAAAACTTAAAAAAATATTTAATTCAAAATATATTTAACTTACCGCTCACATAAAGAAAAACCATCATCGCATCATCGATCATAACCGATCCGTTTTTATTTACATCAGCGCATATAAACATGTCATTTTCAATATTTATTTTACCTGACACAAATCTGAAAACAGTCATGGCATCTCCGATGGAAACTTTCCCGTCACCGTCAAGATCACCTTTTACAAGAGCATATTCATATACATCATACTTTTTGCTTGATATTGATGACTGACATGATCCTTTACCTGCCACCATCACTGATATTTTTTCACCGGCGTCTTCCTGTTCAATATAATATTCATTTGAATTTTCACCGCGGATAGCAACCCCGTTTCTAAACCACTGAATCTCATATTCAGCATTTTTGGGGCTCATACGACTGAAATCTATTGTTAATATATTGCCCGGCTGAAATCTTCCAATAACAGATATTTCACCTTTGAGATCCGCCTTTCCGACAGAAAACGACGTACTTTCCAAAAGGCCGGTATATCTGCCTTTGCCACTCACAACAGCTGAAATACTTTTCCCGACATCCTCTTCACAGATAGTATATGTTCGTTCTGCTGCTCCCGATATCACATCGCCATCGCGAAGCCACATTATGTCCGTATCAGCATTTTGTGGCTCAATCTTCAATTCTGTTATAATCTTTTCACCGTAAACAAAATCGCCTTTCAAAACCACCTCGCCTGAAATTTCAACTATATATGGATTATTTATCAGCTGCGGATAAGAAAAACCGGGGACTGTCTGCCATATTTTATTAAAATCAAAACCGAAATAATTTTCGGATTTTTTCATTTCTGAGAACGAAAGAGCCTTACCGGAACCTTTTTCCCCACAGGTGTTGAGATAATAAGAGTCGATACAAACCGCGTTTATCCCACCGGAAACGCCCCCAGAATAAGACTCACCGGAAACCTTCCCTACATTATAGCTTGTACATACCGCTCCGTTTGAAAAACCGCTTATCCCTCCTACATAATTCTTGCCGCTTACCTCCGCAAGATTGAAACTGTCTCTCACTCCGTTTTTATTATATCCGGAAAGTCCTCCTACAACATCAGAAGCGGCACAGACATTTCCCAAATTGAAACATTCAAAGAGGTCCTGACTGTTCTGACCGCATATCCCGCCGACATAAACATTTCCAGAAATGGACCCTTCATTCGAGCATTCTGATACAACGCCGTAATTTATTCCGGCGATTCCGCCCAAATAGCCATATCCTGATACATTGCCGTAATTTATGCAATCCGTGACAGCTCCCGAACTTAACGAACCTACTATACCTCCGGCATTACAAGTATCATCATCTGCCCCGGACACATAAGCGTAATTTCGGCAGTTAATAATACTTGTCCTAACCGCTTTTCCTATGACCCCTCCGCAAATATCCCCTTCTGCATTCCCGGAAACAACAACACAGTCGTTAATTTTACAGTCAGTTGCAAACCCGGCGACAGCACCTGAATATTTTGCACCTTGGTTGAGATCAGCATCTATTCGTAAACCACAAATATTTGCATCGACAATATATCCGAAAAAGCCCTGGATATCTGTATTGCCGTCACAAAACAACCCGCTTATAGTATGATTATTTCCCATGAAATTACCGCTGAACGGACAATCTTTATTTGATGAAAATGTTCCGATAGACACCCATGGATTTTTTTCTTTAACAGAATTCATGATAATATCGGCCTCAAGAGAAAAAAACAAGCCCGAGCAGTTATTTCCGCTATTTACTGTTTTTGAAAGTTTCTCCAGGTGCGATAAATCGGTAATAACGTATGGGTCGTCCGCCGTTCCTGTGCCGGACTTAAATCCTTTAAGTAACGAGAAAGAATTTATTGCTGATAAAGATAGTGACATTGAAAAAAATAATAATACCGAAATAACAGTGAACAAAGTTTTTTGTTTCATATCAAGGTCTCCTTTTATTTTTCCGAAAACTTTCCGGTAACTTCTTTATTTCCATTCGACCCCAAACAAAAAACTCTTTTTTGATATATCTGTATTATTTATTTTATTTTAACATTGCTATATATCAGTGTCAAGAAAAAGAATACCAAAAAATCCGACATAATTTTCAAAGCGATCAGATTAAAAGAAATATTACAATTGCTATCCATAATCCATGCAAAAACAAAATGGCCTTTGATAAGTTCCTGACATCTTATCAAAAGGCCATGAAATTAAAAACACAATCCGCGAATTATATATTTAATTTTCAACACCGTATTTCATATAGATATACGCCGGAGTAGCTGACCATCCGTGACACAAACTCCCCGCATTGCCGAAAGCCGCCGCCCCATCTTCTGTTTCCCAGAATGTAGTAGCGTTGTTAAACAACATTTTTCCCCATATTTTTGCAATATCATCAAAAACGAACTTTCGGTTACCCGGATATCTGAGAAGAGCCTCATACTTAAAAACAGCGTGACTCGGCGTAACCGGCAAAAGCTCTTTATTTTTTATTTTTTCCAAAACATAAGAACATCTGCTATCTTCTGCTGCACCGATATAAAGGATAAGAGATTGAGTAAGTTCGCAAAAATGAGAAAGATTACCGTTATGCATAAACGAAGCATATGCTTTTTGCTTCTCATCCCAGAAAATATCATTTATAGATTTGTTCATTGAAAGATGTAAACATGTATATTTTTTTTCATTTTCTGAATCAAATTTAGAATAAATTTTTGCAAGTGAGCGAAAACCGAGCGAAACAAACGCACATAAAGGGGCGTCATATGTTCGTTCATCTTCAGGAGTATCGCGTCCAATAACTCCGCTCAACCCATCTTGCCACTCATAGAAATTCCAGTAAATCCCCTCTTTGAAACAACGTATAAGACCGTTAGCCTCTTTACACGAAATAAATTTCCCCGCAAGCCTCTCAAGAACAGGAAGGATTTCCAAAATAAAATCAAGATCTCCGGTATATTCAAGATATTCAGCGGCAATAGTCAAAAAAATCGCGCTGAAAGACGGGATAGTTATAGAAACTCTTGCAGGTGAACATAATTCAAGCATATTATCATCACGTATTGAAAGAGCCATCAAACGTATAGATGCTTTTGCAAATTCATGTTCCCGAAATACCCAATACCCCGCCAGCATTTGGTTACGTGAATCCATAGTATACTGGGCTTGTTCTCTCATCGGGCAATCTTCATAATGCTCATGCATACAAAGCAAAAGAGTTCTTTTACAAACTTCAAATATTTTATTATGTAAAAAATCTCCGCAGTCAAACATAGCATCAAAAGAAACAGGATATAAAGTTGAGCGGAATCCCGCATAATAAAGACAAAATCTTTTCGTATATACATGAAACTCCATATATCGCAATCCGATACGTCTGAACGGGCACATAAAAGTATTACGACCTTTTTTAGCATAGTATCTTAATGCGTAATTATTTGCAGGAAGACAAGAACGAATACGCATATCTTCCGTATGTTCACCAAACCCAACAAGGATCAGGGCATCTTCTTCAAGCTCAATATCTATTGAAAAGAAACCGGTATTTTCCTCACCGTAATCCATAATAAAATAAATCCCGTCACAATCTTCATCCGTAGAAAAACTAACAAATCCCGGACAAGGGAAATATTGAATATAGTTATGAGGTTCCCGCATCTTATATCCGTCAGTAAAAGAATTGAAAGAATACATTATCTCTCGTGCGAAATTCTCTTCGTCCTGCCGCAACACCCTGAAAACACCCTGTGTAATTATTTTTCCACGAACATTTTCACTCAGAACAAGTTTTTTCACGGGTCTCGGATGAAAAACAGAAGCGTCGATTTCATATACGGAAACAGGTTTATACGGCCCGGAAATATTTCGGCTGTCATAATTTATTGTATATCCCAGCTGTGATGAAATGTGCGGGCAGGGAGATGAAATATAATTTTCATTCTTTCGTGCCAAAGTCTTTTCCCCGGAAAAAAGAAGCGGTTTTTCGGAATGAATCTCATAAATAACACCAGGAGGTTCTTTTCGGCAGCGCGAAGAATCTTCTCCTTGCCAATAAACAGTTATAACGATATCATTTTTACCTTTTTTCAGAAAATTTGAAATGTATAGCGTATCATACACTCGCCAAAACGAATAATCCGCGTACTGACCTGATTCAACATATCGGCCGTTTATATATACTGCGTAATCGGAACTGGCTGAGATATATAAAATATAATCACGGCCCTCTTCCGCATAAAAAATTTCATAAAAATCCACGTAAGAGTTTTTTTCACATAAACCGTCAAGCCAGACTTGTTTTGATGATTCAAACATATCAAAACCTCATTTTTTCAAATTATTCAATATATCTTTAAGAACAATTTCAGCGCGGGAAGAAGCTATCTTACGTAAAATTTCAACTTCTCTGTCCCATTTTTCATAAGACAAATCCCATCTTTCACAGTTTCGCGGCATTTCGGCTTTCAGCAGATTATAAAGATTATCTATCCGTGCATTGACCGTATCTGCGGAAAATGAAGTAGACATGAGTTCCTCCGCCCTTGAAATAAAAAGAGCTTGAAAATCGGCATTTTCGAGGAGCTTACGAAAAAGTATATGCGACACAGTATATGTAACTTCTACAGGATTACCGTCAGACCCGGGTCTTTCAAGCTTTGTAATTTTATCATTATAAATACGTCCGAAGGGATTCCACGTTTCCCTGAAAGCATAGTCCTGATCATAAAATATCCAACGCCACTTTCCGTCAGACTCATCAGATTTATAATATTTTACATTATGGAGATCTATATTCCCCGAATAACATTGAGCAAGCTTAAAATCAATATAATTTTCTACATCTATTTTTGATGCGACATACGCATAAGCTTTTGCGTCTGATAATGAGTTTGATGAAACATAGCGTATAAGGGCATTATATTCGGAAGCTGTTCCGTATACTGTTTCCCCGTTTCTGTAAAGAAGCGTGACACTTTCCGGTGTGACGTTCTCATGAACGGAAACAAAATCCTCATCGACTTTTTCACGTATAAAATATATCCCCCAATATTCTCCGTTAAGATAGAGAACACATGGTTTATACGCTTGCGTCAGGACTGAAGTACCGTCATATACAATAGAAGTAAAAAGTTCATCACGAAACTTAGAACGCGAAATATCCTGAGCTCCGGCCCGTAAAACAAGTGTATTGAATACCGAAACATCGTCATATCTGTCAAACATATTATAATGGAGTTCAGACAGACCGTATTTTTCCTTGAACTTAACTGAAAACGGCTTTTGAGCTTCAGCTCTTCCGAAATTTCCGAAAATTTTTATTCCGCATCCCGAAGAAAAACCGTCAGAACCTTCCTCGAAAAACGAAATATATGCAGGCTTTTCCCAGTCCATCCAGAAATTTGCGCCTTTATATGGATATTCAGATGAAGCATTGTTTCCCATAACATATATGCCGGTCTTAGTGTCCCAAAGATTTTCAGGCGAAGTAGTAAGTGAAACAACTGGAACAGAGTGATTCTCATTTATAATATATGAAAAAACAGATTCCTCACTTTTCATCTGACCGTCAGAATACGCAATAGCGCGTATAACGGTTGTTTCCGAAAGGATTATTGCTTCTTTGAAAGCAGGTGACGCTGACGTTGGTTCGGAGCAATCAAGCGTATAACGAATTTCCGCACCGGGCTCTGATGATAAAACTATTTGTAAAGGCTCAACATTATTGTAAACACCTTCTTTGACAGATGAAACTGTTTTTCGTGTACGCTGACGAACTCCCTCCGCGTTTTCCGCGGCGGGAGTTACTTGTTCAATGAAAAAAAATCCGGCTCCGGCACTACTTCTTCCATAAGATACATCCGTGGGTAAATCATGAATAAAAACAGCGTCAACAATTTCATTACCGGATGATAAATACAACTCTTCTCCCGATGAACTTATTTTGAACGGCGCATGAATATATGATGGAGATGAAAGTGATTCATCACCGGAAGCAAACACGATAAAGAAAGCACCCGGCGCAAGTTTTTTATCGGGAAGCTGCCACAACTGCAATGCAGAGCTATCGTTTGACAAAAAATATGATGAAAGATCTATCTCCTCGGTACCTGAATTATAAAGCTCAATAAAATCATATGCTCTTCCTCCGTTATGAAGAAGATATTTTGTATTTGACGCTACAACTTCATTTATCACAAGTGCGCTATCAGAATATGAATGAGCCGAAGAAGCGACACCTTCCGAATTATTTTCATACCCGGGTGTCGGATATGCCGTAAGCTCAAAACCGTTATCTGTTTTTTCATACGAATAGTTTGCCGGGATTTCAGAATACTCCGTCTCATCCGAGACAGTTCCGGACGGCACACGAAGTCCTACATATCCGTTTATGTCGGAAAGATTGAATGAGGTATGTATTTGTCCGTCATGAACGGTATTTTTACCGGAACAATATATAACAATAATTTCTCCGGGATAGATAAGATATTCAGGTAATGAATATTTATACGGACGAAGACTATCGTTTGACAGATAATAATTTTTAAGATTGATTTGAGTTGTTCCAGTATTTTTAATCTCGATCCAATCAGAAAATTCACCGAATCCGTCACGGTTAGTCATTTTATTTTTAGCCATGATCTCATTTATAACGATACTTCCGAAACCGCTGTTATACGATGCAAGGAACGCGGCACGCCCGTCTTCCGAATTTTCGTATCCGGGAGTACATATATCCGATACATCCCATTTCCGCCTCAGAAAATCGGTCCGCACCATCACATTATCCGAAAGTGTTTTTTTAGTTTGAACTATATCAAGCTCTGTTCCTGACGCGTCGGAGAGTAAAAGTATTTTTCCCCCGTCACGATTAAGCCGGAAAGGGAGGTATAAACCTGATTCATAGTCTCCGGAAAAAAACAAAACTATATATCCCTTAGCCGGTATAACGGTATCCGCAGGAAATGTCCATACATATGTATCTGTCTTATCGGTGATTGTATATCCGGAAAGAAGGACATCTTCATCTTCATCATTATACAGTTCGATCCAATCATAAAAATTCCCGTTTTTATCCGGAAATGATTCTTTGTTTGAAAGCATGATTTCATTAAAATATATTTTTTTTCCGGAAAAAACAAAAGCAGAAACCGAATTTATATATTCAAATGAAAAAAGAAGAAAAATGCCGAGCACAACAAAAGCAACGAGGACAATAAGCAGCGGCAAAATATTTTTTTTGAAAATATTGCCTGTATCCGACATCTGTTTGATTCCTTTCAAATATTAAGCTTTTGGAAACGCCGTTATTCTCAATGCCGTACAACCATATGGGACAAGTTTTATCATTTCCTTTTTTTCAGAAGCTCTTACCGCAAGAGGTTTTTTTACCGGCTCTCCGTCTTTTATCTGCCATTCGACACGCTTTGCATACATATACGCTTCGACAGGAGGGGTCAAAACTGAAAACGGGAGCTGCGCGACAGGTTTCTCTTCATATGATATTTCTTTATAAATCGCGTCCTTGTTCGCCATTACAAGGCCAAATGACCAATCAGAAGATGCGGAAAGCAGATATGAAGATTCGCCTTTACCGTTCTCAAAAGTCTTTTTCCCATCAACAGGCATAGCATATAAAAGAATCCCTCTGGAAAGCGTAAACAAATCATCTTCACGTCTTGTAATCTTAAAATCAGCAGAAAAAGAGAGTGTTATTTCAGAAACATCGCTCCATATACCAGTAAATTTATAAAATGAGTTTTTAAGCGGATATATAGGCGAAGAACCCGCCGATATCCTGACTTCGTCCGCCCATGACGGAATACGCAGCGAAAGTGTAAATGAAACCGGTTCAGGGCACGTCACAACTATTTTAACAGAATCTCTGAACGGATATTCAGATATCGTCTCAATTCTGACAGGGGTGCCGTTATACTGCAAATCAGCTGTAAAAGGTATATAGGAATTCACGCAAAACCCATCCTCCGTCCTTACGACACATGAAGAAACAAATTCCGGTAAAACTTTACCGAACGAAACAGTTTCCAAACTGGCAGAAGAATTAAATGAAGCGTTTATCTGATTAAGCTTTTCATATTTCTGAACGGCTGTCATTGTCGGATTAACTGACGCAAAATATGCATTAAATATAAGATTTTCTATCTTGTCATAAACCAAAGAAGATGTATTCTTTTCAAAAACCTTCAAAAGCGTAGCCAGATATTCAAACATTGTTGATGTCGCGGAACCCGCTGAAGCCGAGACACGCTCTAAAAAGCGAACACCGGAAACAGAACCGCAGGCAAGAACAAATTTCTCATCAAACTCCTTAAACGAAGAAAACGGGAGCATACGAAGGGACAATGCATTATTATATGCGTCCGACCAACGTGAGTTTCTGGCAATTGAATTTTCATAACGTTCCCATGAAAAGGCTTGACATTCAAGTTTCTTTGACAATTCGGTCAAAAAAGAATCCTCTGTAAGTTTATATAAAAAATCAATTACGTTTTTTATGACTGAAAACCTCGCATGAGCGTTTTTTGTTAAAGCAAAATTATCTGTATGGAAATCAATCGCCTTTACAGCTCTTAGAATCGCATCATAAACTGTTTTATCAGAGGAATGCTGAGCATATACGATGAGAGCGTTCAGCATAAGAAACGAAGGATATAAGTCTGTATCTTCTTTTGCAGGGAAGACTGACAACCATCCGTTTTCTTCCTGCCTATTAAGAATTTTGGCAACACACTTTCCCGCGGTCTCTTTCATTTTCTCATTTTCAGACATATAAGCAATACGCACAAAGCCCTCAAACCATACAGGGAAAAGTTCTCCGGACGGATCCGCATCCCCACCGAGCCAATACGACTTACCGATTTCATCACAATTATATAAAAGTGACGGGAAAAATCCTTCGGAAAGAACCCTGAGCTGTGTTGCGATCCAGCCTGTCGGTTTTATCATGCCGGGTTCAAAAAAATGAATATCCATCCAATTCAGCCTCCAAAATACTTGTTATATTCTTCGCTTGACATATTAAGAGAAGAACGAATATCTTCTATCAAAAACTCCGCACGTGCGCAAGCTCTTTCTTTAAGCCTGTTTACATTTTTTTCCCAAGCTGAAAAACTTCTCTCCCATCGTTCTGTCGTTCTTTCCATTTCGGATCGTATATCATCAGCCATTGAATCTATTTTTTTTGCAATATTTTCAGCTGAGTACGTCGTTTTCATCAAATAAGAAAATCTCGTAAGAAATTTATCCCTGAAAGTATCGTTTTTCAGAAGGTTATAAATAAAAGTATAGATATACCGGAAACCAGGTCGGCCCTCTTCCCTTATATAAAAACTTATCGACGTATTATAATAAAATGCCCAGTCAAGATCATAGTATATCCAACGCCACTTACCGTCACCATCCGTAGATTTGAAAAATTTTATATTCCCTGTATCCTGATCAGCGGAAAACATACGAGCTATATTATAATCAATATAATTATCCACATCAATTCTTTCCGCAACATAATTATAATAATCCGGATTTGACATATCATGCGTCATAACATATTCCAAAAGTTCTTTATATTCAGAATTCGAACCGTGAATGGGAGTATAATTTGCCTGTAAAAGAGTTACAGAATCCGGATCAACATTAAGATGCTGCGAAACATATTCAGCGTTCACCTTTTCACGAATATAATATACACCGAAATAATCCCCGTTGACATAAAGAACACAAGGTTTATATGCCTGTGTAAACAATGAAGTATTTTCCGCCGACTGGGCAAGCGATGTCAAAAACTCATCTCTCATCATCGCAACATCCCAATCCTGAGAACCTGAACGAAGAACCAAGTCGTTAAATTCTGAAATATCGTCAAGCTCATCAAAGAGCTTATATCTTAGTACGGATTCCCCATACATATCCCGGAATTTAAGCTGAAAAGATTTTTTATCTTCACCACGGCTGTACTGTCCGAATATTTTTATGCCGCAAGGGATAGAAAAACCATTGCGGCCGTCTTCAAAAAAATCGATTTGCCCTGTTTTTTCCCAATCCTGCCAAAAATTCGCTCCGTTATAAGGGAATTCCGAAGAAGCCCCAGGACCTTTAACATATATCCCCGTTTCATATCCATACATATCTACAGGATCAATTATCATGCTCATAACCGGCAATGAATTGTTTTCGTTTATAATATAGCTCCGACTTACAGACTTACTTTTTAACTTGTTGTCTGCATATGCCGCAACACGAAGGATCGATGTAGATGTCAACGATATCTCTCCGGTATACAAAGTGCTTGACTTTGTCGGCTCAGAGCCGTCAAGAGTATAGTACAACGTCCCTTCCCCGCTCACACTTACTTTAACAGATTCAACTCCGTTATATACTCCAGAATCAGTATTTATAACCGGTTCAGAAGTCACTGAGCGTACACCGGAATTATTTTCCGCTCCGGGAGTCGGTGACGCAATGTAAAAGAGCCCGCTTTCTCCCGAAACACGACCGAGACTGTAATCTATAGGTGTAGCTTTCAGACACATCCCATCTATAAGCTCACCTGCTGAAGAATACAAAAATATCTGCTCTTCGTCATTTATTTTAAAATTTGAATGAACATAAGCGCTGTTTGAAAGAATCTCACTGCCCGATGCGACAACCACATATAATTCTCCTGGTCCTAAAAGCACATCTGGTAACTGCCACATCGCGGGTTCATCTGAGTTTGAAGAAAGATAAAAATCTTTAAGAGAAATATCATTGTCGGAAATATTTTTCAGTTCGACCCAGTCGTAATACTTTCCTCCGTTTTGTTTAAGATAAGAAGAATTTTTTGACATCGCTTCATTAATGACAAGTGTTTTTTTATTCGTATCCGAATAACTGTAAAACCCGGAATAATCCGAATTCTCAAAGCCGGGGGTAGGCTCGTATGTTTTCGCAAAATTTCCGTCAGCATCACGCGCATACGCGCAACTTTTCGCAAGACTGTCATAATAAACTGTGTCTAATATTTTCCCGTTGCTTGAAGACAGCATAACCACTCCGCCGGAAGCCTTTAGCTTAAAATCTGTATGGAGCTCTTTTTTAGTGCGATCTTTTTCAGACGCAAAAACCAGCGCACACTCACCCGCTCCTAAGGTCATATCCGGAAACTGCCATTTATACGGTGCAGATTCATCATCGGAAAGAGAATAATTTCTGAGATTTACAGACGCGGTGCCCGTGTTTCTAACTTCAATCCAATCAGAGTACTCCCCGTCCTCATCTGCGATCGTCAATTCATTTGCAGCCATAAATTCATTTATAACGATATCGGAAGCCGATGCGCTTTTACGGGATTCGATCAATGCAAGATATCCTTCTTCGTCGTTAGGATATCCCGGGGTACTTTGGTCGGAAATTTTCCATTCACCTTCAATATAAGCCATACTTTTATTGCTTTCGGCAGCCGTAGTCTTAACAGCGTCAAGCTGTATTCCGTCCCGATTTTTCAACACAAGAGTTTCACCGCCAGATTTAGCAAGAGTAAATGGGGCAAACAGCCCGCCTCTAGCAACGCCGCAACAATATACTATTAAAAATCCATGAGGATCAATAACCGTATTTGAGGGAATAGTCAATGATGTTTTTCCGTTAACAACAACATATCCGCTAATATCCGCAGCAGTGCCGGAATCGTTATAAAGCTCTATCCAATCGGATAAATTTCCCGCAGGATCAACTAAAACGCCTTTATTTGAAAGCATTATTTCATTGATACGGATAGCAGTGGATCCTCCTGCGGCTCCGGGGGTTTTCCCCTCAGTCAATAAAAATATAAAAGCAGATACCGCGGCTATTATAATAAAAGCTGCAAATAACAACAAAATTTTTATTAAATTTCTTTTTGAAAGTCTCGGATCGTCTTTTTTGATCAAGATAAAAACTCCTTAAAAACAATAGTTAAAAAAAGTATGATTAAATCAAACGTATAAGGAAACAATATAAACGAAAGGAAGTGTATATATGCCTAAAGTATATTGTTCAGCCTCAGCGTGCGTACACAATTCCGGAAATTGTTGTACACTGTCAAACCTTGACATTTGCGGTAAAGGTGCAAAAAAATCTTTTGACACAGAATGCGGAAGCTTTTATGAAAGACGTAATGAAACAATGGTTTCAAATGAAGGAGCATGCAATTCCACAGAAATCAACTGTGAAGCAACAAAATGCGTGCATAATATCGATAAAAGCTGCAACGCTTCACAAATAGACATTTCCGGCGTAGGAGCGTATAAATGCAGCCAGACAGAATGTGAAACCTACTGTAAAAAATAAAATTTATCTGTAATTTTTATTATACCATTCTCACCCACATATAGCAACAGCTATATGTGGATTTTTTATAAAAAATCACCAAAATATCAAAATCTACTCTTACAATTTACCCGATATTATTTTGAACAATAATAACGCATCGTTGATCCCGACATTCCCGTCAGCATTCATGTCAGCTCGTGACATGTTGATTTCGGGAAGTTTCCCGGCAACATATTTGAACAAAAGCATGGCGTCTGAAATAGTCACATCTCCGGAATAATTCACGTCTCCAATAATATCTGGAAGCTCATAACGATACATCGTACAAAACAGGAAATCTACACCCGGTATTCTGTACGGTAAATATTCAGACCACGAACCGTCAGGCAAAATATAGGTAAAAAATATTGTATGCTCAACAGCGGTCCCTTCAGGAAGCTCAGGAAGAAATGGTGCCCATTCACTCCATGCCGTTTGCCCGGATAAAACCGTAACAATACATTTTTTTACAACACTGCCGTCACCAGAAACAATATCAATAACGGCCGAACCCATACTTTTCCCATATACTATACCTAAGGATGAAACGCTTGCAATACCCGGATCGGAAGACACGAAAACGACATCTTTGTTTGAAGCGTTGTCAGGGACAACGTTAACAGTTATCCTGTCGGCAAATCCTATATCAATAAACATACTGTCCGTAGAGATTTCAATATCTGAAACCGGAACATCTGTTTCAAAAACGCGCACGGATATCGTTTCCTTTATACCGGAGGATGCCATAACATTTATTCTTGTCTCGCCCGGAGAAACAGCTCTGACAAGGCCGTTATCAACAACAGCTACAGTCTCGTCATCACTGCTCCACACAAGACTTTTATCCGAAGCATCTTCCGGAAGAACCTCTACATGTACGGAATATGTGTCCGAAGGTGCCATCGCGATCGTTATCGTATCTGACAATATTTGACTTACAGGAACAAAATGAGAAAAGAGATACCCTTTGATATCTTTTATAAAATCCGAAGTTTTTGCTTTCTTGATTTTATATGATGTCTCATACGATGAATAGTAAACATATTCTTTTAAAGAATCCCCTTCGCGCGAAAATCCTTCTATTACACCTGCAGATCCATTATTTGTAATATAGATAGCCCCCGATTGAGGTTGTCCGCCATATTGTGCGATTATACCTTTTTCCGCATTATTTTTATAAGCTTCTGTCAGCCAATTTGAAACATCAGGACTGACTCCCTCCAACAGGATATCCGAAAGTTCCGCAAATCTTCCGTAAACATACCAAGCTTCAGTAAATGAAGTGAAATTGTTTTGGAATGTATATCTCTGTCCGTATATATCGGCGGCAACAACACCTATGCTGCCCTCAAGTTCTGTTTCACTCAATGCCCTGCCAATATTTTCGGTTCGTGCCGCCACACCTTCACGTAAATATTTATACGCGACATATCCGACACCTCCGCCATACTTAATCTTTATCCAGTCAAGGCCGTCAACACTTACAATGCTGTCAGGATATGCGGAAACGGAATCACGGTAAAAAAGACTGCCGATAACCGTTCCGCCCGGCGATGAACGTACGTTCACGGAACCGGGCAAGCAATTATTTGTAGCGATTGTATGCATTATAAGTGTTTCCCCGTCCTGATCTCCCGGAAGGGCGGTTTCGTCAGTAAAAATATACCCGACAACACCGTTAACAAAAGATTCCAATGTCTTTTTCCGTACCTGACCGTCAGTCGGATCAAATAAATTAGTTTTTGAACCTGATATATTATAATTCGCGTCTGTATAATAAACATAACGACCGTCGTCGGAAATCCCCTCGACAAAGCCGACATGCCCGAATGAAGAATTATTTTTTACGAATATTGAACCAACTACAGGGTTCCATACATCTGTAGAATATACAACACCCTGGTCGGCATTATTAGACGGTATAACATTAAGCCAGTCACATGCGTTCGGGATCCTACCTTTCAGGGCAATACCGTAAACCTCAAGAAAACGCCCGTAGGCATACCATGTACATTGCCCTATATACTGCGCGCAATGCCCGCTTCCCGCCGGATACTCGTTGTGTTCATCTGAATGTGAAGACCATGTACAATCGTCTGCCCATATCCAATATCCAATAGAAAGAGGATTTTTTTCTGTAAAATAACAGTCATCGCCGTCAGGATCAATATCTGCAATGACCGTACCTAAACAAGACTCAAGCTCATCCGCCGAAAGCAAAACGCTTTCTTTTGCCGAAAAAGAGAAAGAGAACGCCGTAAAAAGTGAAAAAACAAAAACGATCGCAAAAAAAAGTGATATCGACCTTTTCACGGTGTGCCCTCCCTGTATATATAATATTATGATAATATCTATTATACGACATATTATGACAAAAGTCAAGCAATATCAATGTTATCATAGTAAAAATAATTGTCATAATGCTTGTATTAATCTATTTTTTATGATATCATATAAATGAGGTGAAATTATATGATGACCGAAGAAGATGTGATAAAGTTTGCGCTTTCACTTGACGGAGCATGTGTACGTTATCCGTATGGCAATACTCCTCTGGTTCTCTCTACCCCTGATGTACACGAATTTTGCGATGTTTATGAAGGAACGTCGCCTCTACACCTCGTAATGAAATGCGCCCCCGAAGAAGCTATAATATTACGACAAAAATATCCGGAAAGCGTTTTACCCGGATACCGATGCAATAAAAAACACTGGAATTCAGTTTATATCGACGGGAAAATCCCGGATGACGAAATCAAACAAATGATAGAAAACGCGTATAACCTCATGAGAAAAAACAGGAGGAAGAGAAAATGATTTATACCGTTACCTTCAACCCCGCGCTTGACTATGCGTTATGGTGTGACAATTTAATTGAAGGCAAAACAAACCGCGCTTTCGCAGCCGAGATATCTTTCGGAGGTAAAGGTATCAAAGTATCATATGCATTAAAAAAACTCGGCGTAGAAAGCACACCTATAATTTTTATAGCCGGATTTACAGGGAAAGAGTTTTCCCGTCTCGTCGCGCAAGATGGAATAAACGCTGAATATATTGAACTTAAAAACGGTTATACAAGAATAAACCTGAAAATAAAAACAAAAAGCGAAACCGAAATCAACTGGATAGGTCCTGAAATTAACGAAGAAGCAATGAAGACTTTTTATGAAAAAATCAGCCATATCAAGAATGATGATACTCTTGTATTATCAGGCAGTGTCCCCCCATCATTACCTGATGATATCTATAAAACCGTAATGCAAAAAACGAAATGTCGGATAGTTGTAGACACAATAAAAAACAGCCTGATCCCGACTCTGTCATTAAACCCGTTTCTTATAAAACCAAACAAAGAAGAACTTGATACTATCTTCAATACTGATACAGGCGGCAACATCAGCAAATACGCAAAAGAACTTCAAAACGCCGGAGCGAAAAATGTTATGGTGTCTCTCGGCAAAGACGGAGCGTTTTTGCTTGACGAAAACGGGAACGAATACATTGAAAAAGCTCCGGAAGGTGTTTTGAAAAACTCGGTAGGAGCCGGTGACGCTACCGTTGCCGGGTTTTTGTATGAATATAATATATCGGCCGATTACAGAAAATGCCTTTCCAAAGCAGTTGAAACAGGGTCAAAATCAGCATTTGGATTATTATAAGAACTTATATGATTAAAGATTTATAAAAGAATATATAACATAATAACATAAACATAATATTTTCGCTAAAAATATTCCCGGAGGCGATAATATTATGGAAGTCGGAATAACTGAATTTAAAAAAAATATGGGGAAATATCTTGATCTCGCTTTAACAAACGATGTTTTTATAACAAAAAACGGGAAAGTCACCGCAAAAATAGTGACCACCCGTTTTAACTCAGAAGCAGCAGAGGAAGAGATTTTTAACAAAGTCAAACAAATATAAAATAAATCTGTAAAGACAAAAACCGAAAAATCTTTTATTCAAGCTTAATTTTCGGTCAGATTTATAAAAACTCTTAAAATCGATGTTTTTTATTTTGTACCAGAATGACTAAATAAACTGAATTTGAACTATAAAATCCGGATGTCGGAAATCAATATTCCACACCCGGATTTTGTCAATAACAAAAAGAAACCAAAGAAAACCGATTAAATCTCAATAAAAATCATTCACAGCTCAGCAACAGCAATAAAAGCACCCTCACCGCTTTCAAGAGTTATTGTCGCAGGAAGAACTGATTCCTTTATCATCCCCCTGTAAACTATTTTAACAGCAGAGGCGCCAATTGCAGTGAACTTCACACATATACTTTTATTAAGCGAAAGCTCCGTCGCGTTACAGAGCATATATGCTCTGCCTCCGCCTGGCTTAGAAAAAGAACCGATCAAAACACAATCGTCACATTCTACTGCAAGATCTCCTTTATATTCAACCTCAGCCGCTACATATCCAGGAGCAGGGTTTTTACCTTTATGAACTCCGGAATTTTGCCAGAGATATTCAGAATAAAGCAGAGAAAAAGGTTTTATCTCAGAGTTCACAAGCTTAACATAATCATATAATTTCGTATATCTGTGAGCATAATCTCTCATGCAGTACACTTCATCGGAATAGATTGATTTTTCAGGGTCATAACCCGAACAGTCATAACAATAATTCATAATCTTATCGGCACCGTATGCAAGCGATGAATAATACTGGAATCGTATGTCGGCAAGCGAAACATCTCGCTGTTCATTCCCCTTCATTGTTTGGATATATGTCCAGAAATCCATATTATACTTCCGCGCATACTCAGCAGGGATATGTAATCCGGTATAATAATTGTCATATGTTTTTTTTACTCCGTCATAACCGGTAAGAGGATATGGATCAATACAAAGATGAAACGCGGGAACCTGATCGACAAAACCTCTTATATACTCATCATAATCCATCCCACGAAGCAATGCTTCGACGCCCATATCAGAAAATAGATTCACATGGATATCGTATCCGGGCAAAGCTTCAATATATGCCCGGAAAATTCCTGCTATTTTAGGATAATCGGAATGAGAAGGCTCATCGCAATAATCATTGCCTAAAAATATCGGCAAATCACGATACGGTAAAGTATAATGTAAGACCTTCTCCGTTGTCCATTCAGTTTCGGCATTCAACGCGGAATCATGAATATAAACATAAATACCGTATTTTTCTGCCCAATTCAGACATTTTTCATGACATTCCGAATCCGTTACATAATCCAGAATAATAAAATCCAGCCCACATTCCTTAATTTTCTTAAAATCGTCTTCGACTGCGAAAGCAGGATGAACAGCAATATATCCGCTGAACATAATTTCGCCGCGACGCATTTTCTTATGCAAAAGTATATTCCATTCCGGATAAAAAGCAATGTCCTCCGTTACGAACAGTTTATCAAGAATTTTCTTTTTATCTGATGTGTTCCAGCCTCCGAATACAAAGCCTTTACACTCCGGAATATCGGTTATTTCCATAAGGTCATATATATTGCACTGAAAGTCTCTGACGCCTTCAAGAGATATCTTTTTACTGTCTAACAATAACTTGTTGTCAAGCGTTGTTGATGAACCGGATACAGAATATTCCGCCAATAATCCATCAGCGGTTCTTGGATTTTTAACTTCAAGAATCACGGGATAAAGTTTTTTTGAATTTTTAGGTATAAATTTCAGTGATACAATCGTGCACGCATCGCATAAACCTTCATATTTGTCAAAATAAAAAGAAAGGCAATTATATCCTGAGGTTATTTTAGTGATATGTTTGTCCGGTATAAATTCCATAATACTACTGTCATAATACAAAAAAAACTCCGCGTACGCTAAATCAGAACCGGATCCTACATTGATATCTATCATGACAAAATCCGGTGAAATATCCGAAATATCCACTGAAAATTTTATTATATTTATTTTGCGAAAACAAAGCCCGTCAATCGCATTTTTAAGATCAGTGATCGCTTCCTGGCACATCACATCGTCGGCATAAGGTTTTATAATATCACATGCATTCATCGCGTCGGAAACCGCCTTAGCAGTTTCCTTGGTATAACGATCAAGGTCTTTTGAAACCTCAGCATATACCTTACGAGCATTTTTTATAAAAGCCGTATTCGTTCCAGTTTCCTCAAAAAGCTTAAGTCTCTGCTTTTCCAAGGAATCAATAATACCGGATATTTCCTCTGCTGTAACTGAATTGTCGCTTATCGCGCCGCACAAAGAATCCAATAAATCACAGTAAAAAACTGTCGCTTGACTTTTTTTGCTTTTTGTATCAAATGTTGTATAGAAAAAATACGCATCATAATTTTTCAACGCTTCTGCTAACCTGGATATTCTATCCTTATTAAAGGTACATACGCCGTTAACAAGATCATCCGCTGCGCATTTAAGCAAATAAAGAATATCTTCCCCGGTTTTATCTGTCATATAATCACTGTTTTTCGCGATATCGGTCATTTCAACAACGCTGTTCCATACAGATACGGCATTTTTATCCGGACAAGACTGCAGATATCCGAATCCGCGCTGTAAATCGTTTTCACGCAACAAGTATATCCCTGCGCTCAACGCCATTCCTTTCCTCCATGCTCTGAAGCTTTTATCAAGTTCTGAAACCAATTTCGCGAGTTTCGTGTAATCCTTTTCATCAAAAGCGCTCTGAGCCGCTGGAAGAAGCTTTTCGACAAATTCAACATATACAGGATTTGTCTTGTTTTTTTTGAGCACAACTCTGTCTTTGAAATTTTTGAGCTTCTTGAATTGAATTTCATTTTCAGATAATATTCTCATTTTTTTCACCATGCGTTTCTTTTCAGAAATAATATTTATAATCAATAAAACACATCTCATAAATAAAAAACCGAACCCATTAATAAAGGTTCGGCGCTGTTCTGGCAGGGGCAGAAGGAATCGAACCCTCGGCACGCGGTTTTGGAGACCGCTGCTCTACCTGCTGAGCTATACCCCTATTTTATCTGATATATAAAGCAGAAGTTAGACGATAGGGAGGCAATCCGTCTATAATCTAACTTCTTCTTTTGGTGAGCCATCGGAGAGTCGAACTCCGGACACCATGATTAAAAGTCATGTGCTCTACCTTCTGAGCTAATGGCTCGTTTTTCCAACTCGTATATTATAACAGAGAAAAATATATTTGTCAAGCCCAAAAAAACAAAAAAAGCGTTTTTTTTCAAAAGTTACATTTTTGCCTAAATTTTTATATTTTCGCGCCCGCAATCAGCTCACGCGCTGATTCCATATACGAAGGGACAAGCTTTTCGCCCCCGATTATCCGCGCGATCTCTCTGACCCTGTCTTCGCCTGTGATTGTTTTTACTGTAGTATGTGTATTTTCTCCGTCATTTATTTTATCAATAAGAAGATGCTCATCCGCATATGCTGCGATCTGCGCAAGATGTGTAACTGATATCACCTGCTTATCCAAAGATATCTCCTTCATTTTTTTTGCAATTTTTTCAGCAGTCGCGCCGCTTACGCCGGAATCTATTTCATCAAAAACCAGTGTTTCAACGCTGTCACAGGAGGCAAGAACAGTTTTGATACTCAACATAATACGTGATAGTTCTCCTCCGGAAGCCGCTTTAGAAATCGGACGAAGATCCTGTCCGGGGTTTGCGGAAATCAAAAATTCAATATGTTCACAACCGTTTTCAAAAGGTGCGCACGGCTCAATGGCCACACAAAATTCAGCATTGGGCATATCCAGCGATTCAAGCTGTTCAGTAATAGCTTTTTCAAGGTCTTCAGCGGCTTTCTGCCTGGTAACAGTAAGCGCCTCACCAAACAATAAAATTTCTTTTTCCTTTAATAAAAGTTTTTCACAAAGCCGGGCCTCTTCGACCTCGGCAGACTCCATTTGCGACAGTTGTTTTTTCGCGTTTTCAAGATACTGAATGATATCTTTAACATCGTATCCGTATTTCCTCTTTAGGCGTGATATTTTATCAAGCCGATCCTCTATCCTGTCGAGATTTTCGCGGTTGTATTCAAGATTAGCGAGTGTATTACGGACAAGTACTGATAATGACGCAACAGCATCATAGGCCATTTCCGCAGAATTATAAAGCTCTTCATACTCTGTTCCGAAAGAGGCTATACCGGAAAGAACCTTTTTTATTTCTCGTGTAAGATCATCCGCACCATTATCTTTAGCCAAAATCTCACATACGTTTTCAAGCGCCGACCTTATTTTTTCAAAATTTTGCAAAGCTTTTCTCTCAGATTTAAGAGCATCCTCTTCACCTTCCTCGGGCGCGATGCTTTCTATTTCGTCAATTTCATATCGAAGAAGTTCCAATGCTTCTTCTTTTTTTTCTGTGTTTTTCTTTAACTTATCCAACATGGATCTGACAGACAAATACTCATTATATGCAGTTTTATATGCCGAAAGTTCTTTATCGTTTTTAGCATATTGATCAAGAAAAAAACAATGGCTCAAACTCCGCATAAGAGCATGATTATCATGCTGTCCGTGTATATTGACAAGGAGACAGCCCAACTGTTTCAAAGCCGACAACGTCACCATGTTTCCGTTAATAAAAGCACGTGAACGGCCATCTGTGTATATTTCACGCCTGACAATTATTTCTCCGTCAAAATCTATCCCGTTATCATCACAAAAAACCGAAACGGCGTTATAACTTTCCTTAACAGAAAATAAAGCGGAAACCATAGCTTTATCACATCCGCTTCTGATCACTTCTTTAGAAACACGCTCTCCCAATATCATTTGCAATGAATCTATCAACAATGTTTTACCCGCGCCTGTCTGCCCTGTAAGAACGATAAATCCTTCTGACAGAAGAGCTTCTGTTTTTTCTATTACCGCAATATTTTCTATTTGAAGACAGGTAAGCATAATTTTTCTCTGCGATCCTATTTCATTTTTTATTTTGTAATAATCGATGTAATATCATTTTTAACCGTCTCGGCTGAGGCGTTATCGGAAGCTACAAGAAGTATAGTATCATCGCCGGCAATCGTCCCGATTATCATTTCATTATCAAGAGTATCGACCGCGGCGCAAGCAGCCTGAGCCATTCCTGAATAACATTTGACCACTATCAAGTTTTGCGCGGTTCTGAGTGAGATTATACTATCTCTCATTATCCCCTGAGATTTAGCTGTGATATGAGGGACAGCTGTCCCGGCTTTTTCACGCTGTTCATATCTGTAAACATTATCTTTCGTAAGAATTTTCACCAAATGCAGTTCCTTTATATCACGTGAAACCGTTGCCTGAGTGGTTTTGAAACCGCTTGCGTTCAAAAAAAGCGTAAGTTCATCCTGTGTTTCAATATTATTATCTTTTATAAGTTCAAGGATTTTGGCGTGTCTTCTGTTTTTTACTTTCATAAACCGCCCTCACTTCATCTTTTGAGAAAGAGTATCGTAAAAAGAAATATTTTTGAATTTGATAAGCTTAGTAACCTTACCGGATTTTTTCAGCCTGACCGTATCATTTTCCTGCAAAGGATAGTTTATATATCCGTCAAGGGTAAGATAATAAGGAATCTTCATATCATTAAATGTAACGGAAAGATGAGCGTCATGATTAAATATAATCGATCTGGTAGACAATGTGTGCGCACAAATAGGCGTAGCAATAATTGAAGACAAAGCCGGGTCGACAATCGGCCCTCCCGCAGATACAGAATATGCCGTTGAACCGGTAGGCGTTGCGAAAATTATTCCGTCGGCACGATAAGAAGAGATAAACTTATCATGATTATATACATTGATGTCTATAAGCCGTGAAACCACACCTCGTGAGATAACGGCGTCATTAAGCGCATTATCGGTAAATATAAGACTGCCGTCACGCCAAAGCTTTACATCTATCATCATTCGCGGCTCAACCGTATATGCCTCGTTCACAAGACCGTCAAGGATATCAATCTCATTTTGCTCTATTTCAGCCATAAAACCGACTTTTCCCATATTTATACCTATTATCGGCAAATCATTGAGCGCGGCTTCCTGTGCGACACGAAGAATAGTTCCGTCTCCGCCTATAGTAAACAAAAAATCAGACTCCCTGAAACAATCCTCTCTCGGCAAAAATTTAACGGCCGCGTCAAGCTCTGCGACACAAGGACTGTCGGCTAATATCTGTATGTCAAGACTGACAAGCTTTTTTATGAGCTTGTTTGTGACATATAGTCCGATATCACGTTCAGCGTTTGGCATTATTGCGGCTTTCAATTCAGTTTCTCCTTTATAATGTGTTTCAGATCATATATAATCGGCAAATACCCATTTTTCATATAAAATAAAAACTCCGTATTTCCGTCTCCGCCGAGTATAGGTGATTTAGTAATACCGACAACAGAATAATCGTTCTTTTCACATAAAACAATGACTTTTTGCAATACAGACAACAAATCTTTTTCCGATTTTACTACACCGTTTTTTATTCTTTTCCTTCCTATCTCAAACTGAGGCTTGACAAGACATATTATAGCAGAATCCTCACGAATATGTTTTCGTATATAAGGCAAAACATTTTCAAGGGATATAAATGAAACATCTACAGTCGCAATATCAAATAAAATGTCTGATTCATAATTTCTGATATCAGTTCCTTCAAGATTAACAACTCTGTCATCATAGACAAGCTTTCTGTCAAGTTGACCGTGACCGACATCAAGCGCGTAAACTTTTGCCGCACCGTTTATAAGCGCGCAATCTGTAAACCCGCCTGTCGAGGCACCTATATCCAGAACTGTTTTCCCGGAAAAATCGAGTTTAAATATATCAATTGCCTTTTCAAGCTTGTACCCGCCGCGACCTACATATTTCAAATTGTTCCGGACAGTTACAACATCCCCTGTCAAAACATCATATGAAGGTCTACAGTGAGCTCCGTTTACACCTACGTCACCGTTGTTTATCGCAAACTGAGCTTTGGTGCGCGAAGAAAAAAAATTATTCTCAACCAAATATACATCAAGTCTCATTTGCCAGAAAAAACCTTTTCAGGAATAATAAAACATATCAATCTCGCAAAAAAGAAAACAATATCATTGCTCTTTTTTATTGCAAAGTTTTTCCCGAGAGCTTTAATAGAAACAGTTATCGCGGAAATAAGAGAAGTCACTATCAGCATTGTTAAAAAAGTATTGGCCGTAAACAGCGAAGATACCTGCGCCGCTATAACAGCTGACATCGTTCCGCTCAATACGTTCGCGACATCACCAATAACGTCGTTACAAAAACTTGAGACAGTATCCGCGCGAACTGTCAACCAAAACGCAGCCTTAGCTCCCTTGACTTTTTTTGTGGCCATGGAATTGAAAGGAGTACAATTTGCAGCGGCAACACTAACGCCTAAAATATCAAAAACCAGCCCTATAAATATAAATATACATAATACAGCGACAGCAAGCCATATATTTACATCGCTTCCACTTGCGCTTTCGGAAACCAATGACATCAATGCCGCAACAATAAAGGAAAGGATAAAAGCACGGGTCGCCCATTTGAAATTAAAAGTTTTCTGCCGCTGTTTTTTTATCGGCTTAGTTTGTTTTTCTGCTTTTTTATCGGTAATTTCGGAATCCACGTCCGGATTATCTTCGGTTTTCATATTTCTCCTCTCATAATAAAAAAAAGATGACAGCATGGAAGGTTAATCTTACGTCTTAGGTCAAGTAGGTTTCCCCATGACTTACCGTATGTCGCCAAAACGGCGGTTTCCCTTTAAAAGCCACGAAAACTGCGTCACCGCAATTTTGACTTGATTGCCACTCAGTACGTACTGCAATCCCTTCCATGCATCAGTCTAGGAGCTTTCCTCAACGGAATTTGAATAATTCTTAGTCTCTTTTGCAAATACGGTTTCTTATCGCAATAAAATTGCTTTACGGCCGTAAAGCAATTTTTGGCCGATATCCGCCGCACTCACTCAAGACAGGCTACACTGCACATAGCAAATCTCACATTTTTTGCAATCAGCTGCAGTCAAGCAGCGGAGAAATACCACACTGCAGGTTCAATCCCAAGCCGTAGCGCGCAAAAACACCACGTTCTTGGGTCTCCAAGGCTGAAGGGTCGGTATTGCCGTATGCCATTACGGTTGCCCGGCAGCCCGTCGCCATTAAGCGACCCAACCAGCACCCACCCTATACTGGGCGTACAAAGCAGGCACCAGAAGTTTCACAGATATGCCCTTCGGTGGATTTTTAGCCCCACCCTGGTAATTATCAAATCCGACTAGAATACTGTATCATCGTTTTTATATTATAACATATTTCTGTGAAAATTTCAAGTATATTCAAAAATTTATATATGATTTCAGTTTTCACGCTTACAAAGCATATCGGCAAAATCACATAATTTCTCGCTGTTACCGAATTTTTTAATAGCACTGACTGCCGTTTCGGAAAGATTTTTCACCTTTTCCTGAGCACCTTCACAACCAAAAATATCCACAAACGTCGTCTTGCATTCTTTCTTATCTTTACCGATGCTTTTACCCATTTTCTCTTTTGTTCCGACAACATCAAGTATATCATCCCGTATCTGAAATGCGAGACCGATATTTTCAGCGTATACATGGAGCGCGTCTTTTTTCTCGCCGTACTCATCCGCAGCGACAGCTCCACACAATACACACGCCTCAAGCATGGCGCTTGTTTTAAGACGATGTATACGTAAGACATCTTGTTCGGAAAGGGTATTCTTATTATTTTCCATATCCAAAACCTGACCCAGAACTATTCCATTAAAGCCGGAAGCATTAAGTAAAATATCTATTCCGGATAATTTTTGACGATCAGTTAGATCGCTTGCAATAACAGTTTCATACGCGCGGGCATAAAGTCCCATCCCGGCCATCAGAGCCATCGCTTCTCCGTATACAACATGATTGGTGGGCCTCCCGCGACGAAGACTGTCATCATCCATACACGGCATATCATCGTATATCAGGGAATAGGTGTGTATAATCTCAAGCGCGCAAGCAAACGGTAAAGCGCGTTCAGGAGATTTACCGCAAAATTCACACGCAAGCATCGTCAGCACCGGTCTGACGCGCTTTCCTCCGGCAAAAATACTGTAGCGCATCGCTTCTGTAAGACGCTCATCATCTTGAGGGAAGCATTCTTCAAGAGCATTATTAACTTTTTCGATATACGGCCTGAAATCAGTCATCGGTATCTCCTTTTGAAAGAATCTCAATTTTAGCCTTGTATTCATTTAACTGCTTATAACAAAAATCCGCAAGCTTGACGCTTTCTTCATAAAGTTTCATCGCATCTTCTAAAGGAAGTTCGCCTTTTTCCAAAGTTTCGGCTATCGCTTCAAGGCGTTTTAACGCCTGCGTGTATGTTTGTTTTGTCTGTGACATCGCAGAATATTTCACCATCTTTCAATATTATTTCAATATTATCGCCTTTCCTGACAGAATCCACCGACGACACTAATCGCTCACCGCTGTAGGCAAGCGAATATCCGCGCGATAAAACAGATAATGGGCTTAATGCGTTTATCTCAGCAACAATCTTATCCAATAAATATCCGCAATCCGCAAAGCAGGAAGAAACAGAATAAGCGGAGCGCTCGCTGAGAGTTGCGATATACGCACTGTTTTTATTAAGAACTTCATCAAAATCAATACGTTCCGAAAGATTGTCAATAAATGAAAAACTACTGTCTAAGAAATTATCAATAGCCCGTCTACATAAAGAAAAACAGGAATCTGTTTTCAAATATAATTCTTCTTTACTCGGTGTAACAGACTGGGCTGCCGCTGTCGGTGTCGCAGCACGAAAATCTGCAACAAAGTCGAGAATCGTAAAATCCGTTTCATGCCCGATCGCGCTGACAACCGGAACATCAAGTGCGTATACAGTTCTTGCAAGAGTTTCATCATTGAATCCGGAAAGATCCTCAAACGAGCCGCCGCCACGGGTAATAACCAAAACATCGATATTTTTATTTTTTATCGTTTCTATCGCCCGGATAACTGATCGAGGACAATCCTCTCCCTGAACAGTCGCCTCACATATAAGTATATCGGCAAACGGATATCTGTTCTGGACTGTAACACAGAAATCATGTATGGCTGCGCCGTTGAGTGAAGAAATAAGACCTATTTTTTCCGGATATCGAGGGACAGATTTTTTATTTTCCGGATCAAACAACCCCTCTTTTTCAAGCTTTCGCTTTAATTGTTCATAAGCTATAAATTCCGAACCTATACCGTCCGGTATCATATCGGAAACATAGAGCTGATACTGTCCTGTTTTCTCAAATACGGAAACACGTCCGGTCACAAAAACTTTCATCCCGTCTTCAGGCCTGAATTTAAGTAAGGAAAACTCTTTTGCAAACATTACGGATGAAACCGCACTTTCAGAATCTTTTAATGTAAAATAAGCATGTCCGCTATTGTACAGCTTGAAACCGGATATCTCTCCTGAAACAGTGATTCGTTGCAGATATTTATCAGATTCGAGTATATTGCGGACATAAATATTCAGTTGTTTTACCGTCAGTATCACACTCATAGTTTTCCCTCTGTTTTCAGTTTAGCAAGATACGCAATTCCTACTGCGTTATCAGATGAAAGCGGCGGAGGCGCAAAATATGCTTCACAAATATTTTTTACCGATTCCCTTAAAAACTGATTAGACATTACACCGCCGGCAAATACAACAGGATATGCTCCGAATTTGTTCATCGTATATGATATGGTGTTCTTAATATTCTCAAGGACAGCCGACTGAACAAAACGGGCAGTTTCAAAAGCATCAGAGGTTTCATCAAAAATTTTTCGAGCCGCATTTTCATATCCGGAAAGGCAAACATCCGCTTCTTTTCGCGCGATCTTAATTTTACTCTTAAAAGATATTCCCCCGGCAAGTTTTTCCATAGCGGCTCCGCAAGGAAACTCAAGCCCGAGAAAGACACCTACCCTGTCAATAAGTTGTCCCGCCGTTATATCAAGAGTCTTGGACACAATTTTTATATTATCAAATCCATTCACAAAAAGCAACTCCATCGTCCCGCCCGAAAGATGATATGCAAAAAACGGTCTATGGATAAAATCTTCTTTCCCCTCAGCGAATAAAACAGAAGCTATGTGTCCTTGCTGATGAGAAAAACCATAAAAAGGGACACCGGCCGCGCCAGCAACAGCCTTTGCGGCAAGGAGCCCCGGCAAAAAACACGGCATATAAGAACCTTCGGTATTACGAGGGGAAACTGAAGCGCCTACCGCAATAGGATTCAATAAATCTAACTCCTGAATAAGTTCCGGTAGAGCTTTTACATGCAAAAAAACAGCATCGGATTGCCTCAAGCCCTTCTCTCCCGACGGTACGGGCAAAGGCTTTTTTTTGCATATATAATACGCTGCCCCGGTCAGCACGCCGACCGAGGTGGTGTAGTTTGAGGTATCAAACCCAATATACTTATTTTCCGTTTTCGCGCACATATGTACCTAATATCCCGTTTACAAACTTAGCGGAATTTTCTCCGTCAAATTTTTTCGTAAGTTCAACCGCTTCGTTTATTGCAGAGGCAGCAGGAACATCATCAACGTTATCAATTTCGTATATCGCAAGCCTTAAAACGCAAAGACTCACTTTAGGAAGCCTTGTTGTTTTCCATCCTGAACTATACTTATTTATTTTTTCATCCAATGATTCTTGCTGCAAAACGACCTCTCGAAAAAGCCTTTCAGAATATTCATCATAATGAAAATCTGAATATTCCTTTGCAAGTAGTAAAAGCTCTTCAACATCCGGGGTATTGGAAAACGACGCTTCGAACAAAAGCATAAACGCAGCCTCTCTCGATGCGCTTCTTGTCATTTGTTTTCTTCCTTTTCAGAACTCTTGACATCAACAGCCGAAACAATCACAACATTGACACGTGCAACTTCAAGCCCGGACATATTCCTAACAGCTTCAGCAACATTTGTCTGAACTTCTCCTGCGACCTTTTGCATCTTGCAACCTTGTTTAACCGATATTTGGACAGTTATATCAAGCCCATCAGGTGTTGTTGCGATGCTTACGCCCTTCCCGGCGGCCTTAAAGTTCTCAACAAGAGCCTTCGCGTTCGTTATACCTTTTGAAACAAGTTTTACAACACCGTCGACTTCACAGGCAGCCACATTTACTATTCCGGCAAGGACTTCCTCTGAAATTTTTATATTGCCAGAGCCATACTCTTTATCCACAATCGACACCTCCGCAAAATCCATATGTCTTTTTTTTGATTTTTGTCAAATAAAAAATAATACAGTTTATCTTACCGGGATATTATATCATAAATTTAATAAAAATGCAAGGATTTTTATTGTGACAATTCAATTATTTTAACAACCGCTGCGGAAAATCCTGTCTCGGCCACCACAATATCAGTTATCTGAGCAGCCTCTGCAGGCTCAAGCCCTTCGGTTTTTACTACAATGCTCGCATTATCCGCGCCTAAAAAAACTATACATTCTTCAAAACCCTTTGCTTTTATCTGATTTTCAATTGAAGTTTCCATTTCAGCTCTTTTTGCATATCCGCTTATGTCTTCACTTGCCGCCATACGCGTTTCTGCGTCAGCATTTTCATTATCGGCAATTGTTTTAAGTACGCTTATCGCTTCATTACGCGACTGCTCGCGTGTATACCGAGCATTATCAAAATAGGAATCCTCAGCATTGACATACGATTGTTCCCCAAGGATTTTATCCTCATTTTCTTTTGACTTGTCTGATGTCTCATTTTTTATAAATTGCCAATTTACAAACACCGCGGCGGCAATGACAAGTGAAAGACCAAGAATCAACCAGCTTGTTTTTTTGAATTTAACCATTTTTTTCGCTCCTTACCTTAATTTACTGACACTTATTTTTATTTTATCAATACCAAATAATCTACTGACAATATCCGTTACTTCATTTTTCACACTGCTTTTGTCTCCTCCGCGGCACACCACTAAAACACCGGCAATTTCAGGCGTTTTTTTACTGATAAGAACTGTTTCACCGCCAACAACTGTATATTCTGTTTTTTCTTCAGAAATATCTTGCGCATAATTGTTTTCAAAACCGCCTTCAAAGGTTATCATGATTTCACATGTGCCAACGCCTTCGATTTTTTCAAGTATTGATTTCAATTCATTTTTTGCGGTTACCGCGTATGTATTTTCGGGATCAACAATTTTTTCGTCCACCTGCTCATTTCCTTTGAAAGTATCCGCGAGCAAAAGCAGACATGCGAGAGCTGCGGCACCTATCATTATCAAAGTAAAATTTTTTTTAATAAAATCAGCGAATTTATCCTTTCTCATTTCCTTACCCCAATAAAATATTATCAAATCCGGTATCTTCTTTTAATTTTTCCAAAAAACGTTCATCTGACGTCTTTGTTATAACTATTTTTTCAAGTTTAAAATCATCACTTATATATGCTTTTACCCCGCAATCGATTCCATATTCGGAAGCGATTTTCTTAATTTCAAGCTCAACTGCGCGCTCAGCTTCCGCTGTCCCTGCAATATCCGTATACGATTCATATTCATATTCAGGAATAGAAATATCGGAGACAAACCCGAACACAAATGACAAAGCTGTACAAACTATAACCAAAATAAGAATTAAACGTATAGGTTTTTCGCTTTTGGTTTTAGGAATAACGACGCCGAACAAACCGCCGAAAATCGCAAGCGAAAGAATTATTTTTATTACAGAGCTCATAATCTCACCAAAACCGCAAGTGACAAAAAAACCATGAGAGCAGCGAGAACACTGACCGTTAAAAGAACAGCAAAAAGATTACTCATTACTGAAAAAAATGATGCCAATGCTTCATTCTCAAAAAAACCACAGATTGCGCGTGTAATCGCAATTAAAAAAAGGGTTGCGCCAATTTCCATCACAGGAGGGACTACAGTAAAAAAAAGAACAGCGACTCCAACACTTCCTACATTTGTCCTTAAGACCGCCGCACATGCGAAAGCTGTGTCAACACCTTCACTTATCCCCGAGCCTGCTAACGGAAGAAAGCTTCCTGCCGCAAATTTCAATGTTCTTCTCGAAAGGCTGTCTCCCGCGAGTGCAAAATATTTCTGAGAAACCATAATAGCCGAAAACACGCAAAAAATCGCTCCGAATATGCCGTTTACAATATTTCTGATGCTTTGCGCTATTTTTCTGAAATCCACGCTATCGGTCATTGAAGAGGCTATTCCTAAAGAAAGATACATTGCCGTAAAAGGCGTTATAAAGGAATTTATCAAAAAAGTAACAACAAAAATACCAAACGAAACTGCGGACCCGACAGCAGCGGCAGTAGCGGTATATCCTTCAGCCGCGGTCAGCGTAAGTAGAACAGGAATAAGTGAACTTAAGAAAGTAAACAGTTCTCCGAACTGAGATATAAGTGTATCTGCCGTAACAAAAACAGCGTCAAAAAATATTGCGGAAGCCGCGGCAACTGTAACAAAATTTAAAATTTTTCCTATACCTGACTGCCTATTTTCTTCACTCAGAACATTAAACAACCACATAACAAAAGCGAGTGCGGCAAGCTCAATTATCAATCTTGCTTTATTACCAAAAACACTAAAAAAAACTTTTATACAAAATCCAATCGCGTTCTCAACGTTCAGAAGACTTTTGGCCTCATCTATCGTTATTTCACCATATTCTTCAGCATTTTCTTTAGCCGAATCCGGAATATATTCTTCAATATCATCAACACCGTAATCCTCAATCTGTTCATCAATTATCTTATCCGTGTCCGTTGCATGAAACGGCACAGATAAAAAAATAAGAATAAAAATAAATACTGCAATAAAAATCCTTGCTTTCATTACACTATCCCCGAAATTTTTTCAACACTCTCAAATAAATTTTCCACAAGCGGTAAGCACATACACACAATTATTATTTTAGAAGCGATCTCAACCTTTTCCGCCAATGGCTCTTCTCCCGCGCTTCTGCATGCGTTTGCCCCAAACTGCGCAATATATCCTGTCCCTACCGCTTTTATCAAAAGCCTAAAATTCTCATCCGTTACACCTGAAATATCCGCAAAAACACGGCTCATATCAAATATTTTGCTGAATTCGTTTAATGTAGAAACAAGTATCAGTATTCCACACAATACAACTATTGCAACAGATGCCTGGGGGTTTGTCTTTTTTATTACTAACGATAACATCATACCGATAACAGCAGCGGACACGACTGTTATAATACTCATAATCCGAAAACCGCTTTCATTGTTTCAAATAACTCACCTATACGACTCACCAGCATAAATAAAACTACGATTATACCGGCAACGCTCACTAACATCGCCTGCTCAGAGCGATCTGATTTAACCAGTATTTGATTCAATACCGCCACTACGATCCCCACCGCAGCAATCTGAAACAGAATATCAACGTTCATTTGATCAGCGTCCTATATCATTAAAATTACAAAAAGGCTGCCTACAAGTATTCCGCTTGTCATATACAATCTTGAATAAGTATTATATTTTTTTTGAGCGTTTTCCTTGTGTTCTTCAAGTTCTACAAGAGTCTTTTTTACAAGTGAAAGCTGGTTTTCAATATCTACTGTTCCGAGCATTGAAAAAAAATTATCAAGTGTTAAAAAATCGTTTTCATCTATATAGGCTTGATTTCTGTTTATTTTTTTAAATGCTCCGTAAACATCGTCAGTATTTTCCATTTCTCGAAATACAGGCAGTTTTTGTTTTTCCGGTAATGAGGTAAATACCTCTCTCGGAACCTTACGCTCATAGTCCGCACTTATTCCAAAATATTCAATTATCTTAATGATAGTATCAAGATCTTCTTTTCGTTTTTTCAATAAAAAAGTTTTATAAAAGCCCGTAAGAGAACACATTAACCAAATCAGAAGAATTGCCACGATTTTCAAGGTCACTCACCTCCCAGGGCTTTCCCACGCCTGTAAGAGTAATCAATTTCTGCACAAATCCGTAATATATTCCCCTTTTATCAAGATCTTCTTTGCTTTCGGCATGCGCCGAGACTATAAATGCAACACCGCTATTCAAACCTGATTTTATACTTTCCATTTCTTTTTCCGAGGCAATCTCATCCATTATTATTACATCAGGCGCAAGCGTCCTTATAGCCCGAAGAACACCTTCCGCTTTAGGGAAACAGTTAAGGACATCGACACAATAACCAAGATTATATGCTGATATGCCATTATGCATCGCACATATTTCAGCCCGTTCATCAATTACGCAAACATTTATTTTTTTTAATGATAATATTCGTGCGATATCACGAAGTATTGTTGTTTTACCATATCCGGGAGGCGAAATTATCATAGTATTTTTCACGCGACCTTTACTCAAAATAGACGGGACAATTCCTTCCGCACAACCTATAACTTCACGGCATACACGTATATTTAACCCGGAAATCTCCTTTACCGACGCAACTATTCCGTTTTTCAAAACGCAAGTTCCCGCAATTCCTACCCTATGACCGCCGCTCATTGTTATAAAGCAGTTACGGATTTCTTCTTCATATGTATAAACAGAATGACGACATGCGGCTGAAAAAACCTCTAAAACATCATCATCATAAACAAATACGGCTTTTTCAGGTGTGGTAAAAGCCCCGTTTGGTGATAAAAATTCTTTTTCCCCGTCTACAGTCACAAGAAGCGGTGAGCCTTTTTTCAAGCGTATGTCGCTTATAGCGCCTTTACAACTGATTATCGGTTTTGTCAACCTTGAAGGTAATATCTGTAAAATTTCTCTCATGATAAATATTATTACTTTCGTTTCACAATTATGCTATTGACAAATATTGGAACGCTATGTTATAATTTTAATAATTAATAGATTATTATGGAGGAGCTGAATTATGGCTTTTGTCTTTGAAGAACCTTCACATACTTTCGGAGAATATCTTCTTGTACCAGGATTTTCATCAAAAGAATGTATTCCTGCAAACGTAAGTCTGAAAACTCCTGTAGTCAAATTTAGAAAAGGAGAAAAATCCCCTCTTTCAATGAATATTCCTCTTGTATCCGCGATTATGCAAGCTGTTTCCGATGACAAGATGGCGATTGCCCTTGCAAAAGAAGGAGGGATCTCATTTATCTTCGGTTCACAATCTGTTGAAAACGAAGCTGCAATGGTTTCACGAGTAAAAAACCATAAAGCAGGTTTCGTAACATCTGACAGCAATCTTACGCCGGATATGACTCTTGAAGACGTTATAAAACTTAAAGAAAAAACCGGACACTCAACAATGGCAGTCACAGAAAACGGCTCTGCCAACGGAAAACTTCTCGGCGTTGTTACCAGCCGGGATTATCGGGTAAGCAGAATGAGCCGAGATCTTAAAGTCTCAGAATTTATGACACCTTTTGAAAAGCTTGTTTACGCCGACACGAACACATCTCTTAAAGACGCAAATGATATTATATGGGATAATAAATTAAATTCCCTTCCGATAATTGATGAAAACAGAAATCTTAAATATTTCGTGTTTCGTAAAGACTACGATTCACACAAAGAAAACACTCTTGAACTTCTGGATAAGAACAAAAGACTTATTGTAGGCGCAGGAATAAACACTCGTGATTATGAAGAAAGAGTTCCTGCATTGCTTGATGCCGGAGCCGATGTCCTTTGTATTGACAGTTCTGAAGGATTTTCCGAATGGCAGGGAATGACTTTGGACTGGATACGTAAAAAATACGGGGATACTGTTAAAATCGGAGCCGGAAATGTAATTGACAGAGAAGGCTTCTTATATCTTGCAAAAGCCGGCGCTGATTTTATTAAAATAGGCATCGGCGGCGGTTCCATATGTATAACAAGAGAGCAAAAAGGTATTGGCAGAGGTCAGGCCACAGCAGTTATGGACGTTGCGAAAGCTCGTAACGAGTATTTTGAAGAAACCGGAATATATATTCCCCTTTGTTCAGACGGAGGGATAGTACACGATTATCATATGACACTTGCACTTGCAATGGGCGCCGATTTTATAATGCTTGGCAGATATTTCGCAAGATTTGACGAAAGCCCCTCAAACAAAGTTAATATAAACGGCAGCTATATGAAAGAATACTGGGGTGAGGGATCCAACCGCGCGCGAAACTGGCAGCGTTACGAC
>CALWNV010000007.1 GCA_944382895.1 uncultured Clostridia bacterium
TTCATCATTTCAGCATGACCTTTGAATTCAGGAAAATGTTCGGCTAACTTTTTTGCGTCGGTTGCGTCAATTAGCGCGCCCGAGCTGTCAAACGGTGTTGCGGGGACGCATGAAGGAAGCATGAAAAAAGTGTCAAGAGGTACTGATTTTGCTGAGTTTATCATGAATTCAAGACCGTTAGCCCCGCACACGTTCGCAATTTCATGAGGGTCACAGACAACGCATGTGACACCTTTCGGAATAACGGCTTTTGCGTATTCGGCAGGTGTTACTGTTGAACTTTCGATATGGACGTGACTGTCCGTGAACGACGGCATTAAATATTTCTCTGAACAGTCTATTTCGTTTTCGCCGGAATATATTCCTGTTCCTATAATTATCCCATTTTTTACAGCTACATCATATTTTTCAATTTTGCCGCTGAAAACGTTTACGACATTTGCGTTTTTGAAAACAATATCTGCCTTGTTATTACCGCCTTTGGCGGAAAAAATCAAATCTTTCATAATATCCTCTTTTATATTATTGAGCATAATCCTCAATAAATCCTATTATCGCGCCGGCTGAGTTTTCAGACGCTATCTTTTCAAAAGTTTGATTGTCTATGTGCGACACGGAATCGGCTTTATCCGAAATACTTCGCAAAACGCAAAACGGAACGTTGTTGAGAGCACAGACTTGTCCTATCGCCGCGCCTTCCATTTCCGTTGCGGAAGCGTTGAATACCGTTTTTATATATTTGACTTTTTCGCCTCCGTTGATAAACTGATCTCCGGAAGCTATAGTCCCTGTTTCGTAATGGATACCGAGTTTTTTTACACTCCGGCAAAGAGCGTCGGTTATCTTTTTGTCACACTTTATCTCAACTGTGTCAAGGCCTATTATATATCCGGGATTTTTCCCCACAGGGGTCATGTCTATATCATGTTGTACCACTTTGTCCGCTATTACTATGTCTGTTGTAGCTATTGTGTCGCTAAGTCCTCCGGCGACGCCGGAATTTATTATAATATTCGGAGAAAATCGAAGTATCATTGACTGTGCGCATATTGCGGCGTTTACTTTTCCTACACCACTGACCGAGGCCACAATGTTCTTGCCGCAGATAGACCCTTTGATATATTTTTTCCCGCTTATTACGGTTTCTTCCTTATTTTCAGTAACCAAAAGTATTTTTTCAAGCTCAATCTCCATTGCGCAGATTATCCCGGTCATATTATTCTCTTCTTTCTTTTTTATTCATATTTGAAATTATTTTCTTTGCTGTTGAGAATCTTAAGGTATCTGCGTGCCTCTATTTTTGCTGCTGCGACTGAAAGGTTTTTGAAATTCCCGCATTCTGATTTTTTCCCTCCGGGTATCGGCCCTTTATGGTTTATTATATTTTGCAGTACGGTTTTCACAAGTACAAGCGTTTCGAAATCACGGACTCCACGCATCAGCAGATAAAAGCCCGTTTGACAGCCCATAGGCCCGAAATATATGACATTTTCTCCGAGAACGCTGTTTCTTGCATATGTCGCAAACATATGCTCAAATGAATGCATGGTAATATTGTCCATATATTCATCATTGTTGGGTTTTCGTGTGCGCAGATCGTATGTTATTATATCGTTATCTATTCGCGAAACATATATTCCTTCCGTAAGCTTGTTGTGGTCTATGCAAAAACTTGCTATTTTTTCCACTGTTTTCACCTCGGATAAATTATATCATAAATAAATCTAAAAGTCAAAGACTGTATTTTGAAAATTTTTTACAGTCTATAAAAAACAGTTTTTCCTCAAAATTTTGAAAACAAGAAGCTCCGCGATATTAAAATTACCTGAGCTTCTTGTTTTTATTGTTTACATAATTCTGATAATATAAAAGATGTTGTCCGTAATGTCGAGGTTGTTGTTTTTGTTGATTTATATGCCAAAAAATCACTTACGAGTATGTTTTTATTATTTCCTCCGCGATCTCTTTTTTTGTACGGCAGTGATCCATGGCCTGTTTTTCTATGTACCGATGCGCCTCAGCTTCATCCATTTCCAACTCACTTATCAATAGCCATTTAGCTTTGTTGACAATTCTGATTTCTTTCATTTTTTCTTCGATCGACAGAGTTTTTTCTTCAAAACTTCGTAATCGTTCACGGGCTGCCTCCATCCAGTTTAGCGCTAATAAAAGGGTTTGTTTGGATATCGGTTTAGGTAATGTAAAAATCCCGTGCTCGGAGACTCTCCCATGAGTTTCTGCATAAATATCCGCTCTTACAAGCAGTAAAACCACTGTTGAACGCAGACTGACCGCGTCAACGGCGAATCTTATACCGGACTCGTCCGGAAGAGGGGAGTTTATTATTATAAAATCAAAGCTTCTTTCTGAAAGACATATTTTTGCTGCTGCTACTTCTGAAACTGTTTGTACCGGGGAATATACGGACGGAGAGAGCATGGAAACCAGCGCCGTGTTTATATTTTCCGCAGCCGAAACGATAAGGACGCTGTAAGCTCGTTGTTTTAAACCGATAAGACGCTCTCCTCCTTTTATGTGGTTGTGACAGCCTTTGTTTTTTAGGCTGGATTTTCTTTGTTTATGATTTTATCTGTTACAGTAAATATCCAGAATGGATGCGGGAATATGGTTTTTTATAAAATTACTGTTCGCCGCAATTTCGCAGGCTGAACGCATGTCTTGTGGCAGTTTTTCAAATTTTGCTAGGACTTCGGCGCTTGCTTTATATATATTGAAATCAGCGACCATGGGAAGTTCTGATTTGTTTTCGATACCGTAAAGTCCGGCATATATCATCAGGGTAAAGGCAAGATATGGATTTGCCGTCGGATCTGGGGATCGAAGTTCGGCGCGTCTGTATTCACCTACTGCTGCCGGGATCCTTACGAGCTGTGATCTGTTTTCACTTGACCATGCTACATAAATCGGTGCTTTATGTGATCCGAAACGTTTATATGAGTTTTCTGTCGGGTTTAAAAAAGCAGTCATTTCTCTGGCTTTTTCAAGAATTCCGGCAATCATATAACATAAATTGTCAGAGCCGTCGTCTGTTTTTACGGACATATTGATATGAAAGCCGTTCCCGGGTTTTTTTTCAAGAGGTTTTGCGGTAAAATCGGCAAAAAGGCTATTTCTCCCGGCAATTGTTTTAACAACTGTCTGGAGAGTCATCGCGTTGTCTGCGGCTGTAAGAGCGTCGGAATATTTGAAATCTATTTCATTTTGTCCCGGTCCCTCTTCATGATGAGAGCTCTCGGGTTTAATTCCCATCTGTTCAAGGGTGAGACATATTTCCCGGCGTATGTTTTCCCCGTTATCCTCCGGAGCGATATCCATATACCCGGCTTCGTCATAAGGCTCTTTTGTAGGTTTTCCTTTTTCGTCACGTCTGAACAGATAAAATTCCTGTTCTGCACCAAATGCAAAATTATGCCCTGCCTGTTCGGCCTCAGCCATTGCTTTTTTAAGAAGGCTTCTTGTATCGCATTCAAAAGGTCTTCCGTCTGGGTACGAGATGGAGGTGAACATCCTGACAACTTTTCCGTGTTCGGGTCGCCAAGGTAATTGCATCAGCGTTTCGGAATCTGGGTGAAGAAGTAAATCGGAATGTGTTTCGTCTCCAAATCCGGAAATAGCGGATCCGTCTATAGCTATTCCATATTCGAATGCTCTTAAAAGCTCATCGGGCATTATTGATATGTTCTTTTGTTTTCCAAATACATCACAAAAAGACAGGCGTATGAATTTCACATCGTCTTCGCGGATGTATTGTAATACTTCTTGCTTTGAGTACTTCATGACCTTACCTGCTTTCTTTAGTTAGCCACATACATTTGCTTATACGGGTTTTTGCTGTCCGGTGTTAAGAGAGTGAACGGTGTTTTCATCATATCATTCGGATCTCCGCCAAACAAAAAACAGTATTCTTTTATATATTCAGAGATTTCTTCTAGTTCCTCATCGGTGGCGATTTTCGCCGATATCTGATCAGGAAAGCGTATGTTTTCACAGTTTCCGCGTAAAAAAACTTTCCCTCCGTGCATTCCCGTACAGGGGAAGTTCCCTGTGAGTGGTTTTTCTTTTGCGTTAAGACCAAGCACAATAATTATTCCTCCGGCTTGGTATTCGCCGAGAAAACTTCCGGCGACCCCTCCGATTACCATAACTGGAATTTTGTTTTTATATTCTTTCATATGTATCCCGGCACGGTATCCCGCGTTCCCTTTTACGAAAAGCCTTCCTCCGCGCATCGCATATCCGGCGGCATCTCCGATATTCCCATGGATCACGATCAGTCCTTCGTTCATCGTATCTCCGACTGCGTCCTGTGCGTTTGAGCCAACTGTTATCTCAGCTCCGTTGAGATATGCTCCGAGAGCGTTTCCAGGTATCCCGTTTACTCTTATAATACAGTCTGACATTCCTGCAGCGATAAAACGCTGACCACAGCATCCGTTAATTGTGATACTGTCGTTTGATTCACGGATTTTTTCGTTTAGTGTCCGGTGATCAAGCCCTTTTGCATCTATTATCATATTATATTACACCTCCGAACTTTTTTTTACGGATTTCGGTAGAAAACGCTGCGGAAGTAGCAACTTTTTTTAACATATCGAAATTGATTTCTGAGATAGGTGTTTTTTCTCTGATAAGAGACGTATATATACCTGCTCTTTCTGTTTTGCCGACGAGCATAAACCCGGTTAGATATCCATTGTTTATATAAAAACGTTTAACATATCCTTCATTGTTTTCTTCAATATATTCGCCAAAACATGATCCGGCGGTCATAGCGTGTAATCCAAAAAATCCTATAGAATTCATGGGAATCATATTATTAAGCTTTCTGTTCCCTCCGCCCATATTTACACCTGCCGTGTGCCCTTGCATATATGCGTTTGGCATAAGAGCCATAATTTTCATGCTTTCTGATGAAGCATCGAGGCTTTCGGTACAGTCTCCTGCGGCATAAACGTCCGTGAGGGAAGTTTTCATAAATTCGTTTACGATTATTCCGCGGCCAATTTTACCGGAGGCATTTTTTATAATATCTGTGTTTGGTTTGACTCCTACCGCAAGTACAAGTATGTCAAAATTTATTTTTTTACCGCTTTTCATTATTGCGGTATTTTTTTCAAATTTTACCGCGGTGTCCCGGAGAAGAAACGATATATTGTTTTCTTCGAGATGTTTTTGCATAATCGCTGCACAGTCATTGTCAAGAATGCTTGACAGTACACGGTCGGCGAGATCGCATACCGTAATGCTTCCGGCTTTGTCATGAAGCCCTTCCGCGCATTTAAGACCGATCAGTCCTGCTCCTATGATGAGAACTTTTGACTCTTTTGTTATAGTTTTTTTCAACGCTATTGCGTCGTCTATAGTCATAAACGTAAATTTATTGTTTACATTTTCAATTCCTTCAAAATTAGGTATGAATGGTGATGACCCTGTTGCCACGCAAAGTTTTGTATATGGTAAAGCGGTTGCGTCATCTAAAAACACTTGTTTGGCTACAGTGTCTATTTTGACTGCTGTTTTTCCGTAAATAACGGTGCATCCGGACTTCTGATAAAAATCCGAAGCTCTATAGTTCATTTTTTCAATATTTGTTCTATCTTCAAGAAAATATGAAATCAGCGGACGGCAGTAAACGGCGTGATTTTCCTGAGAGATAACGATTATACTTCCTTCGGAATCATTGCTTCGGATTCCCTCGATGCAGCCTACGGCGGCGGTCCCATTACCGATAATAATATACCGGTTCATTTGTTTCCCTCTCTTTCTTCATAGACTATGGCTTTGTTCGGGCAACCTTTTACACATGCAGGCTCGTCAAAAGAATTCTGGATGCATAATTCGCATTTTTGCATTATTCCGTCTTCCCCAGGAGACAGTGCGCCAAAAGGACATACAAGCACGCAAGTCAGGCAGCCTACACATTTTTCACGGTCTATGCGTACCACTCCGTCTGATTTTGATATAGCTCCGGCTATACAGCTTTTTACGCATATCGGATCAGTACAATGACGGCATGATACCGCAAAGGATATTTTTTCATCTCCTTCTATATGGATCCGAGGGAATATAGGTTTCCCTTTAAGCGCCGTTACCATATCTCTGACTCCGGAATTTGCAAACGCGCAGTTATATTCGCATAGATGGCACGCAAGGCACCATTCTTCATTTACATATATAAGTTTCATATCATCATTCCCCGGCGTGTGATATCCCAAGTATTTCAAGCTCTTTTTCTGTCATTCCTATTCCTCGCAGCATAAGGCGGTTCCCTCGCAGGGCTTCAATCGAGTTTATTCCCATGCCGCCCATAAATTCTTTTATTTCATGACGCCATGCGTTCATCAGATTGACAAGCCTTTTGCTTCCTATATCAGGATTAAGGCGTTTTACAAGTTCCGGATTTTGAGTAGCTATGCCCCAATTGCATTTTCCGCTCTGGCATGTACGGCATAAATGACATCCGAGAGCCAAAAGCGCTGCTGTGGCAATATAACATGCGTCTGCGCCTAAAGCTATCGCCTTCACCACGTCAGCGGAGCTTCGGACGGAGCCTCCAATAACAAGAGATATGTTGTTCCGGATGCCTTCGTCACGTAATCTTTGATCGACTGCTGCAAGCGCGAGCTCAATCGGAATCCCCACATTATCTCTTATCCTTGTAGGCGCCGCTCCTGTTCCGCCACGAAATCCGTCTATTGCTATGATATCGGCTCCGCTTCTGGCAATGCCGCTTGCGATAGCGGCAATATTGTGAACGGCCGCTACTTTTACCATTATAGGTTTTTTGTATTCTGTAGCTTCTTTAAGTGAGAAAACAAGTTGGCGAAGATCTTCAATTGAATAGATGTCGTGATGAGGTGCGGGGGAGATAGCGTCCGAACCTTCGGGAATCATTCTGGTTTTTGATACGTCTCCTATTATCTTTGCGCCGGGCAAATGCCCCCCTATCCCCGGTTTTGCTCCTTGCCCCATTTTTATCTCTATTGCGGCTCCTGCCTCCAGGTAATCTTTATATACTCCGAATCTTCCGGAAGCGACCTGTACAACAGTGTTTTTCCCGTAACGGTAAAAGTCCTCGTGGAGACCTCCTTCGCCCGTATTGTATAAAATACCTATCTCCGTAGCTGCCCTGGCGAGTGAGGCGTGGGCATTATAGCTTATAGAACCATAGCTCATTGCGGAGAACATTACAGGCATTGATAGTTCTATCTGAGGCGGAATTTCGCATTTCAGTTTATCGGTTTCATCCCTTTCGATCTTTTCAGGCTTTCTTCCGAGAAATACCCGTGTTTCCATAGGTTCTCTGGGAGGATCGAGGGGCGGGTTGGTTACCTGTGAGGCGTTTATTAGAATTTTGTCCCAGTAGACCGGCATTGGTCTCGGATTACCCATAGAGGACAAAAGAACCCCTCCGCTGTTTGCCTGTTTATATATTTCTTTTATAGTGTCGTTTTCCCAATTGGAATTTTCTCTTAGTGTGCAGTCACTTTTTACAATTTTAAGCGCTCTTGTGGGGCACAGAGACACACATCTCTGACAGTTTACGCATTTGCTTTCGTCACTTACCATGACAGAATGTTCAGTATTGAAAAAATGAACTTCATTTGCACATTGACGCTCGCAGACCCTACATGCAATACAGCGGTTTTCATTTCGTATCACTTCAAATTCGGGGTATATAAATTCTACACCCATCAGTATGCTCCTTTCTTTACATGAATTATGACCGGTTCTCCCCCGGCAGGAGCCCATATGTTTTCCGCATCGGGTTCCATGGTCCTTATCGCCGCTTCTTCACTCGCAACAAATATTTTATCGTTTTTCTCACCTACAACCATGGAGCGAAGTTTCAGCCTGTCGTTAAGAGCCATTATCCCTCCGTTGAAGCCGAGAACGATTGAAAAAGGACCGGTTATTAAAAGATTGGAAAATACGGTTCGGAGAAATATATGCTTTTTTTTGTCTTCTTCATCTTTTTTTGTCCCGATTGTACTCCAGAACGGTGCGGCGATTACGCTTGCCGTCTCTCCAAGGGTCAGTTTTTGAACTCGAAGCAGATAATCCATAATATAAGTTATAACTTCCGTATCTGTCTGTAAGGTACATTTATATCCAAACATCTCAATAAAACGACGGTTCGAGTCATATGAGGAAATCTCCCCGTTATGTACAACAGAATAATCAAGTAATGTAAACGGATGCGCTCCTCCCCACCATCCCGGGGTGTTTGTAGGATATCTCCCGTGTGCAGTCCATGAATATCCTTCATATTCCTCAAGTCTGTAGAAAACCCCTACATCTTCCGGAAAACCTACGGCTTTGAATGTCCCCATGTTTTTGCCGCTTGAAAATACATATGCGCCTTTCATTTCTGTATTGATTTTTGTAACGGTTCTTACCATAAATTCTTTTTCGTCCAGCTGCAGGGCTGCGAGTACTGATTTCAACGGTGAAACAAAATATCGCCATATAATGGGTTCATCGGTCACTGACGGAATTTTTCGTGTAGGTATTATCTCTGATTTTACGATTTCAAAACGCTCTTTAAGGAATGCTTCGCAGTTTTTTCGTGTAGCCCGTTCGTCAAAGAACATGTGTAAAGCGTAGAGGTCTTTGTAATCCGGATAAATACCATAACCAGCAAAACCGCCTCCGAGGCCGTTGGAGCGGTCATGCATCGGCTTCATTGCATTTGTAATCATTTCTCCGGACATCTTGTTTCCTTCTTTGGAAATTACAGCCGCAATCGCGCATCCGGATGGAATTCTAACCTGTCCTTCTGATTTCATATAGTCCTGCATCCTTTCGGAAAATTTGCAAAAAAAACGTTCATTTCTTCGCGGGAAAATTTCCGCTCTGAAATGAACGTCATTGCTCATATGCAATATTATAAATCATTTCTTTCATATTGTCAAGGTCAAAATGTGTAATTTTAATTTTTTTTACAAATTTTGCAGGAAGTTCAAAAAAAAATCCCAAAAGGGGGTTGACAAAGGTTTTTTTAGAGTGTATAATAGGTGCTGTAAAGGCAAAGGCGTCTTTAAGGGTTATACTCTTAGAGACGTTTTTTTATTTTTAAAAAAGATATATGCTCCTGTGGTTTTTGTTCAGCAGTGGTAAAGATTTGGAAATATTGTCTGCATGTCCGTTTATTTTGGTTTTATTTTGGATTTTGATTTTTATTCAGGAAAGCATAAAACACACAGAGTAAAATTGTCTTTATATAGGCTGTAAAATAATTATTGATTCGGTAGAGACTGTTGTTTCTTTGCTGTCGGACTTTTTTGTTTTAAGACGTCTTGCGGGCGACATACGGTTTATTATATGTATATGTTTTAAGATCTTTTGAAAGATTTTATGATATCAAAAAATCCTGAAAACGCTATTTTGAAAAATTTCATACCCGTATGAAAGCTTAATTAAATATTCATGAAGGCAAAGGCGTCTTTAACGTGGTTCGGCGTTAAAGGTGCCTTTTTACTTATTTTATTACAAATTACAAAAGGAGAATGAATTATGAAAAGTGTACCTGATTATTTCGGAAGCATGGTTTTTGACGACAGGGTTATGAAAGCGTGTTTGTCTGCGAAAGAGTATAATTCTCTTAAAAAGACTATAGATGAAGGGGCAAAGCTCGATATCGGAGTTGCAAACGCGGTTGCGGATGCGATGAAAGACTGGGCGGTAGCCCACGGAGCAACGCACTATACTCATTGGTTTCAGCCGCTTACCGGTATAACGGCTGAAAAACATGACAGCTTTATATCTCCTTCTCCTGACGGCGGGGTCATAATGGAATTTTCGGGCAAGGAGTTAATAAAAGGTGAGCCGGATGCCTCTTCTTTCCCCTCTGGAGGATTGAGGGCGACGTTTGAAGCGCGCGGCTATACAGCGTGGGATCCTACCTCATATGCTTTTATAAAAGGAAAGACACTTTGTATTCCTACGGCATTCTGTTCGTATGGGGGAGAGGCTCTCGATAAAAAAACGCCGCTGCTCAGATCCATGGAGGCGCTTAACAAACAGGTTCTGCGCATACTTCGTCTTTTTGGCAATGATTCGGTTAAATGCGTGAGAACGTCTGTCGGGCCTGAGCAGGAATATTTCCTTATTACAAAAGAAATGTATGATCTCCGGCCGGATCTTCGTTTTACGGGAAGGACGCTTTTCGGAGCAAGACCTCCGAAAGGACAGGAAATGGATGATCATTATTTTGGTGTTGTCAAACCTCGTGTTGCGGCATATATGGAAGAACTTAATAAAGAATTATGGAAGTTGGGAATTCTTGCAAAGACGGAACATAATGAGGTAGCTCCCGCTCAGCATGAGTTGGCCCCTATATATACAACCACCAATATCGCTACTGACCACAATCAGCTTACAATGGAGATTATGCAGAAAGTTGCGGCAAAGCATGGTCTTGTATGTCTGCTACACGAGAAACCTTTTGCCGGAGTGAACGGAAGCGGAAAACATAACAACTGGTCTATTGCGACGGACACCGGGGTAAATCTTCTTTCTCCCGGCGAAACTCCGTATGAGAATGCTCAGTTTCTTTTATTTCTGTGTGCTGTTATCAAGGCTGTGGATGATTATCAGGATCTTTTGCGGATTGCAGTTGCGACTGCGGGGAATGATCATCGTCTCGGAGCGAATGAGGCCCCTCCGGCTGTAGTGTCTATATTCCTCGGAGACGAGTTGAATGCGGTGCTTGAAGCTATTGAAACGGATACTCCTTATGCTGGTACGGAAAAAACCCAGATGAAACTCGGTGTCGATGTTTTGCCTAAATTCAATCGTGATACGACTGACCGTAACCGTACATCTCCGTTTGCGTTTACTGGGAATAAATTCGAATTTCGTATGCTCGGTTCTTCAAACAGTATTGCCTGCGCCAATATAATGCTGAACAGCGCGGTCGCGGAAAGTCTTAAAATATACGCAGACCGTCTTGAGAACGCTGATGATTTTGAAACAGCCCTTCATGCTATGATACGTAAAACTATAAGAGACCACAAGAGGATTATTTTCAATGGTAACGGATATGATGAAGCATGGATAAAGGAAGCTACGGAAAAGAGAGGTCTTTGCAATTATAGGACTACCCCGGATTGTATGCCGCATCTTCTGGATAAGAAAAATGTAGATATGCTTACATCACATGGAGTGTATTCAGAAGCCGAGCTTAAATCACGATGTGAAATAATGCTTGAAAACTATTGTAAAACGGTTTTGATAGAAGCTAATACGATGGTCGATATGGCTAAAACACAGATTGCCCCCGCGGTTTCCGCATATGCGAAAGAAATTGCCGAGACAATTTCTGTTAAGAAATCCTCCGATTCATCTCTCGCGTGTATATATGAAAACTCTTTGTTGAAAAAACTTTCGTCTTTGACGGACAGGATAGCGGGAAAAACAGAAAATCTGGAAGAGGCTTTGGTGTCACTGCATATAGTCGAGGATACTACCGCCGAGGCGGAGGCGATCCGTGACAATATTCTTGTGAGAATGGGAGAGCTCCGGCTTGCCTGCGACGAGGCTGAAACCGTTACGGCAAAGAAATACTGGCCGTTCCCCTCATACGGAGATCTTTTATTTAGTGTGAGATAATGTCGTTTTGTCGGTATATGAACTTTCCGGCGTATATTCGTGCCGAATTGCGCCGGGAAGCACCGGACCGCTCCTGAATGGCTGACTTAATATTACACGGCTGTGCAGAGAGTCTGCGGGAATATATGTGTCTATTTGAATTATATGGGAGTTGTTTTTATGTGCTCTATTATGGGATATTGCGGAAGTGAAGCGGTTTATGAATGTTTTGACAGGGGATTTTCACGTACTGTTTCACGTGGTCCTGACGACAGCAGGATTATTGATACCGGTAACGGTTTTCTCGGTTTCCATCGTCTTGCGATCATGGATCTTACTTCTTCCGGGATGCAGCCTTTTGCTCTTGACGGAAGTTATGTTGTGTGTAACGGGGAGATATACGGGTTTGAGAAGCTAAAGGAAAGTCTCTCTGATAAATATTCTTTCGAAAGTGATTCGGATTGCGAGATACTTCTTCCGTTATATCGTGAATACGGGGTCGATATGTTCAGCATGCTTGATGCTGAGTTTGCGTGTATAATATATGACGGACAAACAAAAAAATATGTTGCGGCCCGTGACCCGGTAGGTATACGGCCGCTTTATTACGGATACGATAAAAACGGAGTGATTATTTTTGCAAGTGAGGCAAAAAATCTTGTGGGGCTGACAGACGAGATAAAGCCTTTCCCTCCCGGACATTATTACGAAGATGGCGAATTTTTTTGTTATTGCGATATTTCAAAACCGGAAAAAGTATGCCGGGATGATCTTGAAACCGTGTGCCGGAATATTCGTAATAAACTGGTGACCGGAGTGGAAAAAAGGCTTGTGGCTGATGCCAAAGTAGGTTTTTTGCTTTCAGGTGGGCTGGATTCTTCTCTTGTCTGCGCTATTGCTGCGAAAAAAAGCAACTCGCCCATCAGGACCTTTGCAATCGGAATGAATGAAGATGCGATAGATCTTAAATACGCAAAACAAGTTGCCGATTATATAGGCAGCGATCACAGCGAAATTATAATTACGAAAGATGATGTCCTGGCTTCACTCGACACGGTCGTGAAAATCTTAGGAACATTTGATATTACCACTATACGAGCCAGTATGGGTATGTATCTTCTTTGTAAGGCAATCCATGAAAAAACTGATATAAGGGTTTTGCTCACGGGGGAGATATCGGACGAGTTATTCGGTTATAAATATACTGATTTTGCGCCGGATGCCGCAGCTTTTCAGGAAGAATCGGAAAAACGTATACGTGAGATACATATGTATGATGTTCTCAGGGCGGATCGTTGTATATCGGCCAATTCTCTGGAAGCGAGAGTTCCTTTCGGAGATATCGATTTTGTGAAATATGTCCTGTCTGTAGATCCGGAACTTAAAATCAATAAATACGGGAAAGGGAAATATCTTCTCAGACATGCTTTTGAGGGCGATTATCTTCCTGATGATATACTTTGGAGAGAAAAAGCCGCGTTTTCGGATGCTGTTGGGCATTCAATGGTCGATCACCTTAAAGGATACGCTGAGTCATTGTATACAGATGGTGAATTTACCGAAAAGTGTCGTCATTATTCTCATGCCAGACCTTTTACGAAAGAATCTCTTCTTTATCGCGAAATATTCGAGAAGTATTATCCCGGACAATCAGGTATGATCCCCGGTTTTTGGATGCCGAATAAATCATGGCGTGGCTGTGATGTGGATGATCCGTCGGCAAGGGTTCTTTCAAACTATGGTGATAGCGGGATATGATTTTTACATGTTGATATGGATAAAAAAAGACTTATTTTTTAGGTTGTAAAGCGGGAGGATACATTTTTAGTTGACATATGTTATAACTCAATATATAATAACATAATGAAATAGGACGTTGACGGCGTAAGCCGGATCGTGTCGTGTGGAGGTTTATATGTCTAATTGCGCTATTGTTGGAATTAATTGGGGCGATGAAGGAAAAGGCCGAATGGTTGATCTTCTGACTGAAAAATTCGATGTTGTCGTCCGATATCAGGGCGGTGGGAATGCCGGGCATACTGTTATAAACGAGTATGGTAAATTTGCTCTCCATTTGCTGCCTTCGGGGATTTTCAGAAAAGGTGTAGTTAATATCCTCGGCAACGGGGTAGCGCTTGATCCTGAAAATCTGTGGCTTGAAATGTGCAGCGTATCAGGCGGAGGGATATCTCTTACTCCGGAAAATCTTAAAATAAGCGACAGAGCGTCTTTGTTGATGCCATGGCACCGGGACCTTGATATGCTTGAGGAACAGCGTCTCGGAGATAAGAGATACGGATCTACGAAACAGGGAATAGCCCTGTTTTAATCAGATAAATATCAGAAAAAAACAATACTTGCCGGAGAGCTTTTTTATCCGGATGAACTGAGAAGACATCTGGCCGATTTGATGGAGTGGAAAAATCTTATTCTTACAAAAGTATACGGTGCCGAACCGTATACAATGGATATGCTTGAAAAATGGATAAACGATTTCTGCGAAAAAATCAAGCCGTATATATGTGATACGGGAGAGTTCCTCAAAGAAGCTTCTTCTAAAGGGAAAAATATTTTGTTTGAAGCTCAGTTAGGATCTCTTCGTGATCTTGATTATGGTATTTATCCGTATACTACATCTTCCAATACTACCGCTGCATATGCTCCTGTGGGATCAGGTCTTCCGTCGGCAAAGATATCGGATGTGATAGGAGTTGTCAAGGCTTATTCAACATGCGTGGGAGAAGGTCCGTTTGTATGCGAGATGTTCGGGGATGAAGCAGAACAACTGCGTAAGGCCGGGTCTGAATACGGCGCTAAAACGGGGAGACCACGTAGAGTAGGACCTCTTGACATTGTTGCCACGAGATATGGGATTGAGGTTCAGGCAGCTACGGAAATTTCTCTTACGAAGCTGGATGTTTTGAGTTATATGGATAAAATCCCTGTATGCACGCATTATATATCAGACGGCAGACAAACTGAAAGATTTCCTTTCCCCGCAGCGCTTAATAACGCTAAACCTGTTATAGAATATTTCGACGGTTGGAAATGTGATATTTCATCCGCACGTAGATGGGAAGATTTACCTGAACAAGCTCGCGAATACGTATTATTTATAGAGAAAGCTGTAGGTTGCCCGGTAACATATGTGTCTGTAGGTCCGGAACGTGAAAGTATAATTGTAAGAAAACCTATGACAGAGAGATAATTGTTTTTCGTCTCACGGTTTACGGCTGTATACCGCCCGTTGTTGCAGCGAAGCTTTTTTGAAAAGGAGAATATCGGTGATGGAAGAAAAAATTCTTGTGTTGGATTTCGGCGGGCAATACAACCAGCTTATTGCGCGTCGCGTTAGAGAACAGAAGGTTTATGCTGAGATCAAGCCGTATGATAAAATTTCCCTTGAGGAAATAAAAAAAGAAAAATACAAAGGGATTATCTTTACTGGCGGGCCTAATAGTGTGTATGACGGTGCTGCGCCGCGTTATGATAAGGGGATACTGGATATCGGTATCCCCGTTCTCGGTATATGTTACGGGGCGCAGCTTATGGCTTATCTTGGCGGAGGAGAGGTTTGCGCCGCTGAAAATTCAAGCGAATACGGTAAAACAGAAGTGACTGTTGTGAATAATGTTTTGTTTGATGATGTTTCTGAGCGAAGCATATGTTGGATGAGCCATACGGATTTTATTAAAAAGCCGCCCGAGGGGTTTTCAGTAATTGCGTATACCGCTAACTGTCCTTGCGCGGCAATGTATGACGGTAGACGAAAACTTTATGCGGTTCAGTTCCATCCTGAGGTTTCACACACGGTTTACGGAGAGAGGATTTTGCATAACTTTCTTTATGGTGTCTGCGGTTGTACCGGGATGTGGACAATGGAAGATTTTGCTGCACGGACGATTAAAAAATACCGTAAAGAGCTTGCTGGCAAAAAAGTTCTTCTTGCTCTTTCCGGCGGGGTTGATTCTTCGGTAGCCGCTGTCCTTCTTCAGAAAGCGATAGGGAATGATCTGGTATGTGTATTTGTAGATCACGGACTGCTAAGAAAAAATGAGGGAGATATTGTTGAACGTACGTTCAAAGGGAGATTCGGAATTAATGTTATAAGGGTAAACGCGGAAAAAAGATTTTTGGAAAAACTCGCCGGGGTCTCCGATCCGGAAAAAAAGCGTAAACTTATCGGAGAAGAATTTATACGGGTATTTGAAGAAGAGGCTTCCGGTCTTGGGAAGATAAATGTTCTCGCTCAGGGTACTATTTATCCTGATGTTGTGGAAAGCGGGAAAGGAAGTTCAGCGGTTATCAAAAGTCATCATAACGTGGGAGGCCTTCCAGACACGATTTCTTTTGAAATGATAACGGAGCCGCTGAGAGATCTGTTCAAAGACGAGGTTCGTAAAGTAGGTACGGAACTTGGAATACCGAAGGAGATTGTGTGGCGCCAACCGTTTCCCGGGCCCGGCCTTGCCGTAAGGATTATAGGTGAGATAACAAAAGAAAAACTTGATATATTACGTGAGGCGGATGCTGTTTTTTGTGAAGAGATAGCGCAAGCAGGACTGGAAACACAAACTGATCAGTATTTTGCAGTCCTTACCGATCTGAGAAGTGTCGGAGTTAAGGGAGACGCGAGGACATACAGTTACACTGTTGCTCTGCGGGCGGTAACGACGGATGATTTTATGACAGCGGAATGGACCCGGCTCCCGTACGATGTTTTGGAACGCGCGGGCAGTAGAATAGTAAATGAGATATGTGGAATCTCGAGGGTCGTTTACGATATCACTTCCAAGCCTCCCGCCACGGTGGAATGGGAATAATACAAAAAGTTTTATAGGTTGGTTCGATTTTATCATATGAAAAGCGTATATTTAGGAGAGAATAAATGAGTTTACATGAGGAATGCGGAATATTCGGGATAATATCGAGAGCCTCAACAGATGTTGCGGGTTGCGTATATTATGGATTATATGCGTTACAGCACAGGGGTCAGGAAAGTTGCGGTATTGTGGTCAATACCGACGGAGTTTTTACGTCGTATAAAGACTTAGGGTTGGTAGGAGAGGTTTTCTCATCCGATGTCCTGTCACGTTTCCCTAAAGGTGATATGGCTGTGGGACATGTACGCTACGGGACAACAGGCGGAACAAATCGTGATAATTGTCAGCCTATAGAGGTTAATCATCAGAAGGGCAAAATGGCTCTTGCGCATAACGGTAATCTGAGCAATTCATCGATCCTCCGCAATGAACTTGAGTTGTCCGGAGCGATATTCCATACCACAAGCGATACCGAGACCATAGCTTATATAGTTACAAAAGAGCGCTTGCATACTTCTTCGATCGAAGAAGCTCTTTGCAGCGCTATGGATTTATTAGACGGAGCTTATTCTCTCATATTGATGACTTCGCAAAAACTTATATGCGCGAGGGATCCTTACGGATTCAGACCGTTGTGTTACGGGAAAACAGCGGATAATATGTATGTCGTAGCCTCAGAAAGCTGTGCTCTTAAAGCTGTAGGTGCTGACTTTGTAAGAGATGTCGAGCATGGTGAGATAATAGTATTCGGGAAAAACGGAATTGTTTCCATAAGAGAACATTGTAATACACGTCAAAAGCGTCTGTGTGTTTTTGAGCATATTTATTTTGCGAGACCTGATTCTGTGATAGACGGTGTTTCTGTTCACGCAGCCCGCATCCGCGCCGGAAGGATACTCGCAAGGGAATATCCGGTAACAGCGGATGTGGTCGTAGGTGTTCCGGATTCCGGGCTTGATGCTGCTTTGGGATTCAGCCGTGAATCCGGTATACCGTATGGTATAGGGTTGATCAAAAACAAATATGTGGGACGAACTTTTATATCGCCCGGTCAGGATACAAGACATGACCAGGTTAAGATAAAATTAAGTGCGGTCGAAGAGAGTGTAGAGAGGAAAAGAGTTGTTCTGATTGATGATTCTATAGTACGTGGCACTACAAGCGGGCGTATAGTAAAATTGCTCAGGGAAGCTGGGGCAACGGAAATACATATGCGAATATCTTCTCCTCCTTTTTTGCATCCGTGCTATTACGGAACCGATATAGATTCAAGCGATAATCTTATTGCGTGCAGGCATTCTGTTGAAGAAATCGCTGCGATGATAGGCGCTGACAGTCTGGGTTATCTTCCTGTTTCCGGATTGGATGTCCTTGCGGGTAATGGAAATTACTGCAGCGCATGTTTCAGCGGAGAATATCCTACCGCTGTCAGTACGGATGAGCGTCGCGATCGTTTTGAAGGAAAATTTTCAGGGAAATGAGGTTTAATATGTTCAGGGAATTTGACAGAAAAATTATTCTGGAAGACGGAAGAGAATATTACGGCCATTCTTTCGGAGACACCGGTGATAAAGTTTGCGAAATAGTTTTTAACACTTCTATGGTGGGATATCAGGAGATAGTTTCCGACCCTTCGTATACTTACCAGGCTGTTGTTATGACATATCCGCTGATAGGTAATTATGGGATGGCTGATGATGATTATGAGACAAAAATACCGACTATAGGCGCGCTTATTGTGCGGGAATATAATGATTTTCCTTCAAACTTCAGAAGTACGGCAACTCTTGCGGAAATTATGAAAAAATATAAAATACCGGGTATATCCGGAGTCGACACGAGAAGTATAACACGTTTTATACGCGGATTCGGAAGTTGTAAAGTATTGATAACCGACGCTTCGACAAGTATAGAAAAAGGAATGGAAATTTTAAAAACTACAGATATTCCGCGTAATGCCGTTTCTTGTGTAAGCTGTAAAAAAGTATGGACTTCATATCCGGGATGTAAAGAAGAGTTTCATGTAGTTGCAATAGACTGCGGAATGAAGTTGAATATAATACGTTCACTTAACAGATGCGGATGTCGGGTCACAGTCGTTCCATGGGATTCTGACCCGGACGTAATTGAAAATCTTTCTCCGGACGGAGTTTTTATCTCTAACGGTCCAGGAGATCCAACCGATGTCCCGCAGACTATAAATACGATACGATCTCTTATCGGGAAATATCCTGTGTTCGGGATATGCTTAGGACATCAGATAATCGCTCTGGCATACGGTGCGAAAACATATAAACTTAAATTCGGGCATAGAGGCGGCAACCACCCCGTTATAAACACTGACACCGATAAAATAGAGATAACATCACAAAACCATTCATATGCGGTCGATATGAAAAGTCTTGAAAATACGGGGTTATCGATAACTCATGTTAATCTTCTTGACCGTACAGTCGAAGGTCTTGAATGTGTAAAAGACAAAGTTTTCAGTGTGCAGTATCATCCGGAAAGTTCACCTGGACCGCAGGACAGCTTTTATTTGTTTGATCGTTTTATTAATATGATGAGGGAGAGAAAAGACAATGCCTAAAAGAACAGATATTGCTAAAATACTTGTTATCGGCTCAGGTCCGATAGTTATCGGGCAAGCAGCTGAGTTTGATTATGCCGGGACCCAGGCGTGTCTTGCTCTTAAAGAGGAAGGATATGAGGTCGTCCTTTGTAATTCCAATCCGGCAACAATTATGACAGATACTGCCGTTGCGGATAAAATATATATGGAACCTCTAACACTGGAATATGTGGCAAAAATTATACGTTATGAAAGACCGGATGCCATACTTCCCGGTATCGGAGGACAGACAGGACTTAATCTGGCAATGCAACTTGAAAAAAAAGGCGTATTATCGGAGTGCCGGGTTGAAATGCTCGGAACAAAAAGTGAGAGTATCGAACGGGCTGAAGACAGGGAACTGTTTAAGGAACTTTGTACGCAGATAGGTGAACCTGTTCTCCCTTCCCAGATAGCGACTTCGGAGCAGGAGGGATTGGAAGCTGCGGAAAAAATAGGTTTTCCCGTTGTGCTCAGACCTGCGTTTACTTTGGGAGGGACCGGGGGAGGCTTTGCTGACAATAAAGAGGAATTTATACCTATTATGAAAAACGCTTTGTCGATGTCTCCTGTAAAACAGGTTCTTATTGAGAAAAGTATAAAAGGGTATAAAGAGATAGAATATGAGGTGATCCGTGACGGTAATGATACCGCTGTTACAATCTGCAATATGGAAAATCTTGATCCTGTCGGGATACATACAGGAGACTCTATAGTTGTTTGTCCTTCGCAGACGCTTACCAACAAAGAATATCATATGCTTCGTGACAGTGCTTTGAAAATTATACGCGCGTTGAAAATTGAGGGAGGATGTAATGTACAGTTCGCTCTTGATCCGAATTCCATGAAGTATTATCTTATTGAGGTCAATCCGAGGGTTTCGCGTTCATCCGCTTTGGCATCCAAAGCAAGTGGGTATCCTATAGCCCGTGTTTCTGCAAAAATAGGTGTAGGGATGAGACTTGACGAAATAATGATCGCAAACACTCCGGCATCATTTGAGCCGGCGCTTGATTATGTTGTTACTAAAATGCCGAGATTCCCGTTTGATAAATTTACAGATGCGGATAATTCTTTGGGAACTCAGATGAAAGCTACGGGAGAGGTCATGAGTGTAGGGAGAACTTTTGAGGAAAGTATCCTTAAAGCGATCCGTTCGTTGGAAACAGGAGTATTCCATTTGTACCACAGTAAATTTGATTTAATGAACGTTGAGGAACTTCTCGGATATATCAAAATAGGGACAGATGATCGTATTTACGCCATAGCCCGTCTTTTACGGCTCGGATGTGATATTCGGTTGATTTCCGAAATAACAGGTATTGATAATTTTTTTATACGTAAACTTAAGAATATTACCGATGAAGAGATTGATATCAGTAAAAACCCCGGAGATATAAGTGCTTTGCGTGAGGCGAAACGGATGGGTTTTTCCGACAAGGAGATTGGGGTTTTATGGGATGTGCCGGAGGAAGATGTATTCGAAAAAAGAAAAAATTCCGGCATTGTGCCGGTATATAAAATGATTGATACCTGCGCTTCGGAGTTCAGCAGTTATGTCCCGTATTTTTATTCTACGTATGAAAGCGAAAACGAATCAAGAGTCTCCGATAAGAAAAAAATCGTGGTACTTGGTTCCGGTCCGATACGTATAGGACAGGGTGTTGAGTTTGATTATTCAACGGTACACGCGGTTAAAACGATAAAAGAAGCCGGCTATGAAGCAATAATAATAAATAATAATCCGGAAACGGTCTCAACGGATTATACCTGTTCAGATAAGCTTTATTTTGAACCCTTATGTGTTGAAGATGTCATGAACGTAATAGAGTTGGAACATCCCGAAGGAGTTATCGCCACACTCGGCGGTCAGACTGCCATTAATCTGGCACATCCGTTGCGTGAACGCGGTGTAAAAATCATAGGGACAGATTGTGACGCTATTGAACGCGCGGAAAACAGAGATGCTTTTGAGAAACTTCTTTCTTCTCTTGGTATACCCCAGCCTAAAGGCAGGGCGGTGACCGATATTGATGAAGGAATCGCCGCGGCTGAAGAAATAGGTTATCCTGTTTTGGTGCGTCCGAGCTTTGTCCTTGGCGGGCGAGCAATGCAGATTGTTGCAAAAAAAGAACAGTTGGAAAATTATCTGAAAACTGCTGTTGAGATCGATAAGGATAAGCCTGTTCTTGTTGATAAGTATATACGCGGTAAAGAAGTTGAGGTTGATGCCGTATGCGACGGGGAACATGTGTTTGTTCCCGGAATAATGGAACTTGTGGAAAGAACAGGTGTTCATTCTGGAGATTCGATCAGTGTGTACCCTTCTTACAGTATCTCAAAAAGTGTCAAGGATACAATATTGCAATATACGGAAAAGCTTGGGCTCGGTATAGGGATAATAGGATTGTTTAATATACAATTCATTGTAGATGATATGGATAACGTTTATATTATTGAGGTCAATCCTCGTTCTTCAAGGACAGTTCCTTTTCTTTCAAAGGCGACCGGATACAGCCTTGCCGACATAGCCACATATGTTATTCTTGGAAAAAGTCTTCCGGAGCAGGGGATAATGGAAATATATCCTGTGGAAAAACCCCGCTTTTATGTTAAGGTCCCGGCGTTTTCTTTCTCAAAGCTCAAAGGAATGGATGCTTATCTTTCACCTGAAATGAAATCCACGGGCGAAGCGATAGGTTATGATAAAAAACTTCACCGCGCTATGTATAAGGCTATGATCGCTGCGGGTATACATATGCAGAATTACGGGACGGTCGTTGTGACTCTTGCGGATGAAGATAAGGAAGAAGCCCTGCCGCTTATCCGTCGTTTTTATAATATGGGCTTTAATATCGAAGCTACTATAGGAACAGCTAATTTTCTGAAGGAAAACGGTATACGCACAAGGATTCGTCGTAAACTTAGTGAAGGCAGTGAAGAGATTCTTGATTCTATCCGCGCGGGTTATGTGAGCTATGTTATCAATACTCGTGCTATTTTATCCGGGATCCATTATGAAGACGGTGTTGCTATCAGAAAATGCGCAAGCCAGAATAATATAACAATGCTTACGTCACTTGATACGGTTAAAGTCCTTCTTGATGTGCTGGAAGAGACTACAATAGGAGTATCTGTAATAAACGCATAGGAGGTATATTTTATGCATTTTACTAAAATGCAGGGTTTGGGAAACGATTATTTATATATATACGGTGAGCCTGAAAATCCTTCAGAAATTTCCGTAAAACTTTCCGATCGGCATTTCGGAGCCGGGTCTGACGGTATGATATGGATCTCACCTTCTTCCGTAGCGGATTTTCGGATGAGGATTTTCAATGCGGACGGAAGTGAGGCCGATATGTGCGGCAACGGTATACGCTGTGTCGGTAAATTTGTTTATGACAAAGGTTATACTGATAAGCGCAGCTTGACAATAGAAACGCGTTCGGGGATACGATCGCTGGAGCTTTCGGTCGCCGGAGGGAAAGTGACCGGGGCAAGCGTAGATATGGGGAGCGTTTCGGTAGGAGAGGATATGAGCATCGATGTAGACGGAAAAACAGTGATATGTATCCCTGTATCGGTAGGGAATCCTCATGCGGTTATATTTGTCGAGGATGCAGAAGCCGCGGACGTTTCCGGTCTCGGATCTTTTATCGAACATCACGAAACTTTTCCCGGAGGGGTCAATGTAGAATTTGTTCAGGTTATTGATGATTCAAATCTAAGGATGCGCGTATGGGAACGCGGAAGTGGGATAACCATGGCTTGCGGAACAGGAGCCTGCGCCGTGACGGCTGCTGCTGTAAGTAAGAAATATTGTCGGAATAATTCTCCGGTATATGTAAAGCTTGACGGCGGTATTCTTAAAATCACGGTATTGCCGGACGGCAATGTTATTATGACAGGACCCGCTGAATTTGTGTATGAAGGAGAAACACTTTTATGCTGACGCCGAATATGCATTATGCGGAATTAAAGGATTCATATCTTTTTTATAACATTTCACGTAAAATCAGTAATTATACACAAGAAAATCCTGATGTGCATTTATATCGTATGGGGATAGGAGATGTATCATTGCCTCTTTGTTCTGCCGTTATAAAAGCTTTACATGAAGCGGTTGAAGATCAGGCGGTTCAAGAAACTTTTCATGGATATATGCCTGAATGCGGGGCGCCTTTTCTGCGTGAGGCGATTTCCGGATATTACGCGGGAAAAGGGGTAACCCTCTCTCCGGATGAAGTTTTTGTTTCCAGCGGAGCGAGTGATGAATTAGGTGACATTCTTGATTTGTTCGATGTAACTTCATCCGCTCTTGTTATGGAGCCGGCGTATCCGGCATATGTGGACGCGAACATCATTGCCGGCAGAAAAATATATCATCTTGCCTCAGGAGAAGAAAACGGTTTTTTACCGGAGCCTGATTCCGAAATACATGCCGATATAATATATATATGTTCTCCCGGTAATCCCACCGGAGCTGTGTTTGACAGAAGAAAATTGCAGAACTGGGTGGATTACGCGTTGGCAAATGATTCTGTCATCCTTTTTGACGCGGCGTATGAGGCGTTTATAGAAGATGATGATATTCCTCACAGTATTTTTGAGTTGCCCGGTGCGGAAAAATGCTCGATAGAGATATGTTCTCTCTCTAAAACCGCAGGGTTTACGGGTACAAGACTCGGATATACGGTAATTCCCAGAGCTCTTGTGCGGAACGGAATGAGTTTTAATGAAATGTGGGTGCGGAATCGTACGACAAAAACAAACGGAGTCTCTTATATCATTCAGAAAGGCGGAGCAGCTGTCTTCACGCCTGAAGGGCAAAAACAAATACATGATAATATCCGGGTGTATAAAAATAATGCTAAAGTTCTTATGGACGCTTTGGATAAACTTGGTATATGGTATTGCGGAGGTAAAAACTCTCCGTATATATGGATGAGATGTCCCGGAACAATGTCGAGCTGGGAATTTTTTGATCATCTCCTGTTTAACGTTCAGGTAATTGGAACTCCTGGCGCGGGTTTTGGCTCCTGCGGAGAAGGCTATTTCAGATTTTCTACCTTTGGCAGCCCCGAAGATACAAAAGAAGCGGCGTCTCGTCTTTGCGCCTTGCTTTGACGAAAGGATTGTTTTATATGCGTGATTATAAAAAAGAATTTGATAAGAGAGTATTGTTTATAAAAGATATATTAAAGAAAAGCGGAGCTTCCGGAATAGTTTACGGTAACAGTGGGGGCAAAGATTCCGCGCTGGTCGGAATCCTTTGTAAAGCTGCATGTACAGATACAGTGGGCGTTATCATGCCATGTACTTCAAAACGTAATTATTGTGAAGATTCTGAAGACGCCGAATATGTTGCTGAGATATACGGTATAGAAACACGTACTGTCGATCTTTCGCCTGTTAAAGAAGCAGAAATAAAAGCTATTGAAAAAATTGTTTCACTGAACAGCTCAGCTCTAAGTAATATGGCTCCTCGACTTCGTATGCTTACTTTATATGCCGTTGCCGCGTCGGAAAACAGGCTTGTGTGCGGAACAGGAAACAGAAGTGAATCATATGTGGGGTATTTTACGAAATGGGGAGACGGAGCCTACGATATGAACCCGATAGCGGATCTTACCGTTACTGAAATATATGAATTTCTGAGATTTCTCGATGCTCCTTCGCGTATAATTGAAAAAGCTCCTTCGGCAGGATTGTTTGACGGACAAACCGATGAAGGTGAAATGGGGATGACGTATGCTGAGTTGGATAAATATATCCTTGGCGATGATGTTTCGGAAAAAATCCGGGTAACAGCGGAAAAAATGCATAGCGCAAGCGAACATAAACGTTGTAATAATACTTTTGAGGGATAGATTTTTATTATAACAATAGTTATGCCCGGAGGGCATAACTATTGTTATTTTAATTATGTTGTCTTTATTAAGATTGATTTCTGGTATCATTGATTCCTATTGTACCGACATACTTTCTTTGAGTATATGTATCACGTCTTGTTTTGTTAGGCGTTTATAACCACCGTCAAGAAGAAATGTTCCTTCCGCAATCCCTTCAAGCATGTCTTCGGTAACTCCGAGATCCTTTACATTCATGATAAGGCCGAGATCTTTCATATATTGTTTCATTCTTTCAAGACCTTCTGAGGCGATTTCCCGGTCTGTTTTTCCATCAGTTTTTACATTCCATACATTGATGGCGTATCTTTTGAATTTATGTATTCCGTACGGCATGATAAATCTGTAATACGGTATTGAAACCGAGGAAAGCGTCATTCCGTGAGCAGCGTCGGTATATGCGCCTACGGACTGTCCTATCATATGAACTTCCCAGTCAGTTGTTTTCCCCTTTTCAACAAGTGTGTTCAGAGCCCATGTGGCAATCCACATTATGTTGCTTCTTGCCTCATAGTCGATTGGATCATCAATCGCTTTTTTTGTGCTGTATATAAGCGATTTCAGTAGTCCTTCCATAATATAGTCTGAAGTATTGTCATCATCCCCCGAGAAATATTGTTCCAGAATGTGACTCATGATGTCAAAAAAACCGGAAATCATTTGGTATTTGGGTACGGAAAAAGTGTATACCGGATTGAGTATGGAAAATTTAGGCATCACATTGTCTTTGAATATATGTCCTATCTTAAGTTTTTGCGCACGGTTGGTTATCACGGAGCCTCCGTTCATTTCAGAGCCGGTCCCTACCATTGTCAGGACACAACCAACCGGGATAATCTTATTATCAACATCTTCCATATGTAAAAAATATTTTTCCCACGGATCTTGGTCGCAGTATGCGGATACCGATACGGCTTTAGCGTAATCGCATACGGAGCCGCCTCCTACGGCAAGGATCAGGTCGGCTTTGCATTTGCGTGCGCGCTCACACCCTTCATATAGTTTCTCGACGGTAGGGTTAGGCATTACTCCGGCATCCTCGATAATATTCTTATCACATTCTTTAAGTATAGTTGTTACTTCGTCATAAATCCCGTTTTTCTTTATTGAGCCTCCTCCATATACAAAAAGCACGTTTTTACCGTATTTCGGAAGTTCTTCCCGTAAGCCTGAAAGCGCATTATCGCCGAAATAAAGTTTTGTGGGATTAGAATAAATAAAATTGCCCAGCATTTTGGGGCAGTCCCATAAGGAAGTAATCTCTATGTAGGTACGGTGTAACCCCGTGAGGGGTTGCACCGTTTCCTCTTTTTATGCCACATAGCGGAATTGTTGGGGATCTTTCTTAATTTCCTCTATCATAGCACGGATTTCCTCTGCGGTAGGAATATCAATCATACCTACTGCCGAGAAATAAATATCGACCTTCACGTAACAATGACCGCTTGACTTGTCGTTGTTGTGAACTTCGATACGGTCAATAAGCGAATTGACGATTGTGGGCGTAAGCTCATTCACATCGGTACATTCGACTTAGTATTTGTATTTACCTAAAATTATGGTGACAATTTATAATCATACTTTTCGGGTAAAATATTATAAAAACTATCCGGAGGTAAATACAATGAAAGGAAGAATTTTAACAGAAAATAAAATAGCGGCGTTTGCCGTGCATCTAAAAAATGAGGAAAAGAGCGAAAATACCGTAGAAAAATATATCCGTGATGTTCGGGCATTTGCTTCTTATACGAACACTACAAGAGTAACCAAAGAAACAGTTATCGCCTATAAAAACAAGCTTCTTTCCGAAAACTACGCCGCACGAAGCATAAATTCAATGCTGGCGTCCCTCAACAGTCTGTTTTCATTTCTCGGCTGGACGGATTGCAGGGTAAAATCCATCAAACTCCAGCGGCAGATCTACTGTCCCGAAGAAAAGGAACTGACCAAAGCGGAATATATGCGGTTAGTTCACACCGCCAAGCAAAAAGGCAATGAACGTCTGAATTTGCTGATCCAAACAATATGCGGAACGGGTATCCGTGTCAGCGAACTACAATATATCACGGTCGAGTCTGTAAAATGCGGTGAAGCGGTCGTGTCGCTTAAAGGTAAAACACGCTCGGTATTCATTGTCAAAGAACTGCAAAAGAAATTGCTCCGCTATGCAGCAGAGCAAAAGATTACTTCGGGTGCAATATTCATAACACGTAACGGCAAGCCGATGAGTCGAACCAACATTTGGCGTGAAATGAAAAGCCTTTGTGAGCAGGCAGGGGTAAATCCGCAAAAGGTGTTTCCTCATAATCTGCGCCACTTATTTGCTCGAACATTTTACGGCATCGAAAAAGATATTGCCAAGCTCGCAGATATTCTCGGTCACAGCAGCATCAACACCACACGAATTTATATTATCACTACCTGCAATGAACACCGTCAGCGTATGGAAAATATGCGGTTGATAATATAAAAACCGCCACAAAAAGCGGCGGCAAGTACATAATCCATATTATGTTGTAGTTTATGCATAATAAACTCGATCCGTCTATTTATGTTAAATGTATTATATCATACATTCGGCAAAAAAAACAAGTATTTTAGAGAGAAAAGTATGATTTGTAACAGAATTGTCGATATTAATACAGCACAAATAAGCCTTCTCAAACACAAAAATGAAAAGGCTTAGCTTTTTATACCTATTTTTAGTTGTCGGCGTACACAGATTGTTCGTGGGCATTTTTTATTTGAGGCAATATATAACATAATATGGATTATGTTGTAAGAAAAGAGAGGTAATTCCAATGAAAAGGGCACTTATATTTATTCTTGCCTTTATTATCCTTTTAACGTTGACCGCATGCGCTCATGAACATGAATTCGGCGAATGGGAAACAGTGAAAGAGGCTACTTGTACTGAAGACGGCTTAAAAGAACGAGCTTGTTCATGTGGGGAAAAAGAATCTGAAACCCTTGTCACTACTGGCCACGAATTTGGAGAATGGGAAATAGTGGAAGATCCCTCTTGCGTTGCAGATGGGATAAAAGAACGATTCTGCTCATGCGGGGAAAAAGAATCTGAAGTTATTCCTCAAACAGAAGCAGTACTTTCGACTTCTTGCTTTACAATTAATGGTGTATATGTAGATGATTCTAAAACTGAAAACGGACTTAGCACAGTATACCTTTTCTACACATTGACAGCAGAAACTTCCAACCTTACTGCAACCCAGGTGCTAATTGATGTTGTCGTAGATGGTGTTAACACATATACACCTGTTATGAAAAAAGATAATATTCCGTATTTCACTGATTATTATTATAGTGCTTACAATGAAGATGTGTATGTTGGTTCTTCTTTGAATGTTTGCCAGGTGTATGAAATGGGATCAGGAGAGTTGGCTGAAGGAAAACTTTTCACTTTACAAAGCCATGATTTAGATGTTAGTGACATCAATTTCTCAATAAATGAAGTGAAAACATTAAACGGAATCGAAGAAATTGCAAAAGATCTCAATGCAGATGTTTACACTGCAAAGTATGAGAAACAACAAGCCATGGTGGCAGATGCTGATTCTGCTACGGAGCAGGCTGTTAAAAATGGTCTTAACGGTTACTATTGGTCATTTTATGCTTATCCTTCAAGTTATGAAATTGAGTTTAGTTCTCCGAACAATTTCTCAATCAAATCTGGTTTTGGATTGTTCAATACTGGTACATATACGGTTCATGCCGGATGTATTGTTCTTTACTACCCGACCAATGGTGAAGAAATAATGGTACCTTTTACTTGTAACACAGATGGAACACCTGCATTTGACAACAACGGCAGTATTTTGATGCCGACTCTTGCAGATCAGTTTGTTGTTGATCCGGATTATGATGGACGAGAGTAATTAAAACTATGTGAGCTGGTGCAATATTGTTGTACCAGCTCGCATTTATCTAGACGGAGTGTGTATATGAAAAAAATAGTAACTGTCATACTTTCTGTATTATTGTGTATTATTTTGGTCGCTTGTACAAATGGAAAACATTTATCTCTTGGAGAACAAGCGAATTCTGATACTTTAGATGAGGATGCCCCTGTAACCGAAAAAGGATCTTCGACCTGCGAATTTTCAGAAACACCTAATGCAGATAATATAATAGATGAAATAGTAAATGCGGATCGAATAGATATTGAGGAAATCTACGACAAACTTTCTAATGTGAAATTGATAGGTACACAAATTGATTTTCAGAAAAAAATAGATTTGCTATATAACTGTACCGGTCGGTTTGTGCAACAGTCTGAGAATAGCGGAAATAAATACACAGCTGACGTCAGTTTTTATTTATCCAAAGGTGACATTTATTGTTCTATCGATTACAGTGGATATATGGATGAAATTGCGGATGGCATAGTGCAGGAAAGTTCTAAGGATGGCTATTTTTTTGAGTCTTTCCCGAAGGGAGATCTTTACGGTAGAGAGCAGGATTTTAAAATTTATTTCAGCAATGAAAGTCTGTATATATCATGGGCAGATACATGCGAATATACGCTTACTCGTGGAGATGGTTCTGTAGAAAATGCCCAGGAGCGCAATGAGACTTTTGAAGAAACGGGTGTGTTGGATACAATCGAAGACCTGATTGATAAGGATTTTTCCGGCTTTGAGCATAATGTGGTTTATGATAAAGAAACTTCATCCATATCGATCTCCCTCCAGATGGATGGGCTTCGCAGCGCACTGACAATTAACGATTCCCAAATCGTCGACGAATGGGAAGAAACAACCGACCTGTTCTCCGCTTTGAGCGAACAACTATACAACGCGGCAAAAATTCCTACTTATAGGGAAGATGGAATCTTTATTCCTTATATTTTTGACGTTCATATTTTTATCGTAGACAAGATAAACCCCAATGCGAGCTATTCTGAAAGCGAAATGTTACTGTGGGTCGACAACGGAGCGGTGAAATATAATGTAATTGACAACAATTTTAGCTCCCAAAACACCAACCACCCGATTACTACTGGTGAACGAAATGCACTCAAATCAGCTCAAAACTATCTTTCTGTTATGGCTTTTTCCTATAGAGGGTTAGTTGAGCAACTGGAATATGAGGGCTATACAACGTCTGAAGCTGAATATGCTACAGACAATTGCGGAGCTGATTGGAATCTGCAGGCGGTGAAAAAGGCGAAGAAATATCTTGCTGTAATGAGTTTTGCGAAAGACGGCTTGCTTGAACAACTGGAGTACGAAGGTTTTACACATAGTCAAGCAACATACGGCGTTGAGCAAGCATATTAATGGGGTATAATAATGGAATTGTTCAATATTGCAGAGAATGCTGAAAACAGGTTATCCGAAGCGGAGGTGTTCACTCGACGCTTTGGTACATTCGCGAAATCGGATTATGAAACCCTGCTTTTTACAATTTTTTTGGATTCTCTTCATGCTCCGGCAAGAGACTATGATATCAGCATTGCCCTCGGAATTACCGAAAGTAAAGTTAGAAACCTTCGTATTCGTTCACAGTTATTATATCCAAAGGAACTGAAATGGCAGGATGAATTGGCCATTGCCATACAACACGGAAATTATGATTCTTATTCGAAGCAAATAACCGTAACGATTGAAGACCCTTCTGTACAAAATCTCATAAAAAATATTATAGAGAAGAATTTCGGGACAGTAGGGCAATCACTGAATGTAAAACACTTAGTGCTTCCGGTTGACAGTTTTCTTCTAATAGCGGCATATGCTGAGCAAGACCCGGAAAAAACACTCAAAGAACTAAATAACATCGTTCAGGAACAATCTGAGAGTATAAGTATTATTGAAAAGAGTACACTAAAAGCACGCTTCCTTCAGAAAATACGAGATATTCCTCAATTCTTAGCTACGGCTCTGACAATATATGATATTGGTCGTCCAATCATAGAAAGTATTTTACAAAAAATTCAATGATCTCCATACCTTATTAGGGGTAACCCCATTTTAGACAGAACAAAACGACGGTAGAGAAAGCTCTTTACCGCCGTTTTTGTTAAATAAATATAATTTCTGCGTTTACGATTTCAATAGATCTGTTACGGATGTTGTTCATTCGACCAACCCACTCCATTTGATTATCCGCTTTGAGTTGTTCGGTTACACCCTCACGTTCAGCCATTTGTTTTACGAGCTGAGAAAACATTTCTTCCGCTTGCTTGTCGATGTCTGCAAGGTATCTATTTAGCTTGCCGCTTGTCAGCAGATTAAGATATAGCACCTTGCGATGTTGCTTGATATAACGCAAGTGCCGCTGTCCCCATACGCCGATAGGCTGTTGTTCTTCTTCGTGGAGCTTTAGGCAAGGAATATAATAGTCGCCTTGAAGTTCGTACCAAAGACCGTTCTTTTCGTCATAAATAACTTTTTTCATAATCAAGCCTCCTTGTAGATTACCTTGAATTTCTTCTGTTTCGCATCAATGATTTTTAGTAAAACCTCATCCACCGCATCGGTGTACTTGCCATTAGCAATAAGATTGTTCCGCATTTCATTCAGACAGTTCACGACCACCCGACGTTCAAAATCATCCAACGCTATGTAATACTTTTTATCTCGCATAATGTTCACTCCTTCAGCAAATCTTGAAACGGTGTGTCGGTGGCAACAAAGGTATCGTATGTAAAGTTTGCTCCTAAGTGAAACCCCATCATAAAACTGTCGAGGTTGGATTCACCGTTTACCACGCTCCACGCATTTACAAAGTCGAGAAACTTTTTCTTGTTCTCACCGGAAAGTGCTTCGGTCAGAAATTCCTCATTAAGCATCAGCACTTCCATTTGCTTCTGCACTGCTTTGTTCTGCTTGGTGCTTCGATCCTGCGGATCAATGTTGCCGTAGTAAAATTCTTCTATGAATTTGCCCATATTGTTACCTCCTTTGATTTTCTACCATAATTGTACTCAAAGGCGGCAAAAGAGTCGAATGTACCGCTATAAACAGAAAAATACCGAGAAAAACCTTTTACAGTTCTTCTCGGTATTCATCTTTTGGACTTGTCTTTGCTAATACCGGATAATTCAATGCATTAGATGTAGTTTCTAAATTACTTCCTTATCAGGCGTTAGCATTTAGTGACCTCCTTTTTTATTTTCCTTTTTCGCAAATTAAGGTGTATTGTTCATTATCGACCTTTTCAAGCCATTCGTTATATGCTCCGTCAGCAGGGATTTCAATCGCAATATGCGCAAACCAGCTGTCGGATGAAGCCCCGTGCCAGTGTTTTATTTCCGGGGCGATATACACTACATCTCCGGGATGAAGTCTTATTGGGCTTTTGCTCCATTCTTGATATATTCCTTCTCCGTCGGTACAAAGAAGTATCTGTCCGCCTTTATGATGTATATGCCAGTTATTGCGGCATCCCGGCTCAAACGTAACGTTATAGATTCCCATCACGTTTTTGTTAAGAGGGTTTATATAGCTTTGTCCGGTAAAATATTCGGAATACTCGGAGTTTGGGCTTCCGATTCCAAACAGGGGAGTATAAGAACGTGACGAGGAATCCGATGAATAAACTTCTTTGAAAATCGGGAAAGCGGCCCATGCTTTCGGCCATCCGGCGTAAAACGCAAGATGAGTGATTATTTCTGCCATTTCTGTTTTTGTTACGCCGTTATTTTTTGCGTTTTGAATATGATATTTGAGCGAATTGTCAATAATACCTGAAGTTATAAGAGAGGTTATGGTAATTACAGATCTGTCTCTGAGAGAAAGAATATCCTTTCGTTCCCATATCTGACCGAACAGCACGTCATCGTTAAGTTCGGCGAATTTAGGAGCTGTATCCCCAAGCTGATCCCGCCCGGCTGTCTGTTTCATTTTTTTCATCCTTTCTTTTTTACGGTTTTATAAGTGAAAATGTGACTATGACATCGCCGTTCCCTAAAACGGAAAGAAGCTGATTTTTCGTGACATTTTCTATTTTCCCAAGTTTTGTGAATGTCCATGAATTTGTATCATAGTAAATTGTAATATAGTTTCCGTTATATAAAATGACATCTCCGGGAACGGTCGTTATCTTCGAGTCATTCCTTTGTAAATCAAAACCGAGTTCCCCGACTTTTTCAAAGTTGCCGTAATCGTGCATAGTAATGGTTAAATCGTTTTTTACAAGCTTTTTTTTGAACTCTTCTGCAGCGGGGGAGTTTTCAAATTTTGCTGTAAAAGTCACCCCGTTGGCTGTTATATATAATAAATTATCCTGCATAGTTTCATCTTCTTTGTATTCATTTGTTTTTCCCAAGACATTTTCCGTGGACGGTGTCGGGTCGGAATTTTCGTTATTGTTTGTGGGCTCCTTCTCAGGTCGGTTTACCCCACAGGAGTATAACGAAATTATAATAAAAAAAGCGGGGAACAGTATAAACAATTTTTTCATAATGAAAAATTCTCCGTCAAAATCGAGATTTATCGTAAACATAAAAAATAATCTTTTATTTCCGGGTTTGTTTTGGTATGATTGTGATTTTGCATTCAAAGTTATTGTCATCGCGTATTACGGTTTCGACTCCCGGTACGCGTATATTTCCGGAACGCGGGTTTTTTATGCTGATTATCGGGGTCAGGATCTCCGCATCTACATCGGATTTTTCAAAACACAGATCAGTGTCTTTCATTTCACAGTTGATAAGTTTTAGGTTTTTACAATAACAAAAAGGTTGAGTCCCTGATATAATGCAATTTTCCATCGTCAGATTTTCTGAATACCATGCAAGGTATTCTCCCTTTATAACACTGTTTTTAACGGTCACATCAGAAGCGTGCCAAAAAGCATCTTTTGTTTCGAAATCGCAGTTTTCAAAAACAGCGTTTTTTATGTACTGGAATGAATATTTACCACTAAGTAGAACATTATCAAAAAAAAGATTTTTGGAACGAAGCATAAAATATTCGCTTACCGCTTTACTGTCTTTCATTCGTATGTTTATCAAAGACCATCCGAATTCCGGAGAAATGATATCACAATTTTGTATATAGATATCCCTGCATTCCCTCAGCGCTTTTATTCCGTGAAGTTTTGATGAAATTATTTCAATGTTATCGGAATACCATATTGCGGCACGGCAGAAATCGGTCATTTCGGAGCCTGAAATCTTTAATTTGTTTACATGCCAGAAAGGATATCTTAAATTAAAAAAACATTTGTCCGCAAATATATCGGAAGATTCTTTGAAAGCGCTTTCTCCGTCGGCAGGCCCGTCAAAAGAACAGTTCCTGATGGTGACTTTGCTGCATCCGTAAAAAGCCCGTTCCTCATCAAAGGTCTGGTTTTCAATCAATTCCATGGTTACATGCCTCCTGTTTTTTATTTATACTGCAAACAAGATAGTCCAGGCAGTCAATACAATATTTGGTTTTATGAAAGTTTGTGAGCAATTCATTGCGGTGCTGCGCAAGTACATTTAACGCTGCTTTTGTATTACCTTTTTCAAGTTCTGTCATAAATGTATAAATCTGCTCATCACGGCAATTCGCGTCTTTCAGATTCTGGATGATCTTTTCCCTTGATTTTATTTCTGACATAATGCTCTCCGTTGTTTTTTAGTTAAATAAGATTTTCAGGCGTGACTGATTTATTTCTGTTACGAATCAATATGTTTTCATGCGGAAGATCTTTTATTGTTTTAATTATACATCATATTGTTAAAAATAGCAAATACTTATAATGAATATTATATCATGCTTGACAGGCATTATAAATCGTTGTATAATTCTGTTTGAAAGGAAGATGGGAGATGGAATTGAGAGTAATGGAATATTTTCTTGCTGTTGCGAGAGAACAGAATATTTCGAGGGCGGCGGAGTCACTGCATTTGACGCAGCCTACTTTATCAAGGCAGTTGAAGGCGTTGGAAGATGAGATAGGGAAACAGTTGATAGTCAGAGGTAAACGAAAGGTTACACTTACAGAAGAAGGTATGTTCTTTCGTAAACGCGCGGAGGAGATAGTAAGTCTTGCGAAACGGACGGAAATTGAGATGCGGAATTCCGGCCAATATATAACAGGAGAAATATATATAGGAACAGGAGAGTCTGATTCAGTCCGAAATATAGTACGCGTTGTAAACTTTATCAGAGAAGAAAACAGCGGTATACATTTTCATTTTACAAGCGGTGACGCGTCGGATCTTCTCGACAGACTTGATAACGGCCTTTTTGATTTTTGCATTTTGTTCGGCGATATTGATCAGTCTAAATATGATTATATTGCTTTGCCATATGAGGAAAAATGGGGTGTCCTCATGAGAAAAGATGCAGAACTGTCAGATAAAAAAATAGTGGGAACTTCCGATTTACATGATAAACCATTGATACTTTCAAGGCATTCTATGAATCTGACGGGTTTTTTCAAATGGATTGGTAAATCTGCTGAAGAACTTGATATTGTAGGAACATATAATCTGGTTTATACTGCCGCTTTGATGGCTGATGAAGGTGCAGGTTATGTTATTGCTCTTGAAAAGCTTGTAAATACAATTGGTACAAACCTTTGTTTTAAGCCTTTACACCCGGGAAACAAGCTGCGCCTTTATGTGGTATGGAAAAAATATCAGGTCCAGTCAAAAGCTGCGGAAAAATTTATTGACGCATTGAACGGATATTTGTCTTGCGGTAAATAAGATGCTTTATAGAAGTATGTAATACGGAGGATTCTATTGTTGTATTGCATATTGTATCAAAATATGTTATAATATATTAAACAAATATTATTGATTCTATAAAAAATAATTTATTTATCTGTGATTATTAAAGTTATGATTGGAAAATATCAGTTATTATTTTTTATAAAAGGAGAATTGATATGCGTAAAAATTTCGGTGCGAAACCTTGGTGCTATCCTCAGCCGGTTTTGATGATCGCATCTTATGACGAGGACGGAAATCCGGATATAATGAATGCTGCGTGGGGTGGTATCAGCGGAGATGCGGAGATATCTGTTTGTCTCAGCGAAGGGCATAAAACCGTTAAAAACATTTTGAAAAAGAAAGCGTTTACAATCAGTATAGCTGACAAAGATCATGTAACGGAGTGTGATTATGTCGGTATTGTTTCCGCAAATGATGTTCCGGATAAGTTTGTAAAAGCGGGTTTTCATGCTGTAAAGTCTGAATTTGTAGATGCCCCGGTCGTGGAAGAACTGTTTTTGTGTCTTGAATGTAAAATGAAGGATTATGACAGGAAAACCGGTATTTTGACCGGAGAGATAATAAATGTAAGCGCTGACGATAGAATTTTGACCGATGGAAAAATTGATCCTGAAAAACTTTGTCCGATTACATTTGATCCGGTAAATCATAAATATTTGACGCTTGGAAAGAATATAGGAAATGCGTTCAGTGCAGGATTAGCTTTGAAATGACTAAAGGCAAGAGTTATATGTTCTTGTAAAATATAGAAACGGAGAAGGCTATTATGGATGCTTTATATAATATGCTTACAAGGAGAAGTATCAGAAAGTATAAACCCGATATGGTACCGGAGGAAATATTGGAAAAAATTATTGAAGTCGGAACATACGCAGCAACAGGCAGGGGCTTGCAGTCGCCGATTATAATAGCGGTAACGGATAAAAAAATGCGCGACAGGCTTTCCGCGCTTAATGCTTCGATTATGGGAACGGACGCCGATCCTTTTTACGGTGCTCCCGTTGTTCTGATTGTGCTTGCCGATAAATCGGTCAGGACGTATTTATACGACGGAAGTCTTGTTATGGGTAATTTGATGAATGCCGCGCATGCGTTTGGTATTTCAAGCTGTTGGATTCATCGTGCTAAAGAAGAATTTGAAAGCCGGGAAGGGAAAAAAATACTTGATGATTTGGGTATAACGGGGGATTACGAGGGTATAGGTCATTGTATTTTAGGATACTCTGATTGTCCTGACCCTGTCCCCCGAGAGCGTAAGAAAAATTATGTTTATTATATAAAATAAAACATTATTTATTTTTGTGTATATTTGTTAATTTCGGTATTCGGAAGATATAGGTGAATTATTTTTTGCAAAATTGACATATCAGTTAATATATTTATTATACGAAACAAAAAAGGAGAATATTATATATGCTTGATGTAGGTGCAAAAGCTCCGGGTTTTACTTTGAATGATAAAGATGGGAATGCGGTTTCTTTGTCTGAGTTCAAAGGGAAAAAAGTTGTATTGTATTTCTATCCGCGGGATAATACTCCGGGGTGTACGAGACAGGCTTGTGCTTTTGCCGCGGTTTATGAATCATTCAGAAAAAAAGATGTAGTTATCATAGGGATAAGTAAAGATAGCGAAGTTTCTCATTTGAAATTTTCCGAAAAGTATAATCTTCCGTTTATTCTTCTTTCCGATCCGGGTCTTCAGGTTATAAAAATGTATGGTGTATGGCAGGAAAAGAAGCTTTACGGGAAGCTTTCAATGGGAATTATACGTACTACGTATATCATTGATGAGAATGGGGTGATCGAAAAGGTTATGCCAAAAGTCAAACCCGATACAAATGCTTTGGAGATACTTGAATATTTAGGTGAATGAATCTTTTTAAGAAATAACTGCATTCATATATATTAAACTTAATTATTATTTGCAAAATTTATCTCGTGTATTTGTTTTTGTGACATGTTTAGTTTTGGGGGAAGATTTTATATGTCATTTTTAAGTATGGCAGGTCGTTTTTTACTGTTTTTTTTGTCTTTCGGAGGTTATATTTTATGGCTTAAAGAGCGTTTTTGTCTTAAACCTGAGTTTGCTCCTGTTGTCATATGTTCCGGAATAGGCTCTATTATTTTTCTGGCAGGGATATTGAATATCCTGCCGTTAACGGTTATTTTATTGTTTTTATTTGGGCTGTTCCAGCTGAGGCGTCTTGTAAAGATAAAAAAATATCTTTCAGATCGTAGGTTTATTATATTATCTGTTATTTTCGGGATTTGCTGCGTATATTTTGCTTTCTATATGCGCGGTATTATGTTTACACACTATGATAATTTTTCACACTGGGCGGTGGCAGCTAAGGAGATATTACGTACAGATAATTTCCCGAACTTTGAGTCGGGACTTATCAATTTTCAGGCTTATCCATTAGGAAGTGCGGGTTTTATATATTATGTATGTAAAATAATAGGTGATACTGAAGGATGCATGGCTTTTGCCCAGTGCTTGATCCTTATAAGCTGTGTTTTTGTTTTCTTTGCTTTTCTGAATAAGAAAAACATATATTTATTATTCTTGCTTTTCATAAGTGGGCTGTATTTTTTTACGGCAAATATTTTTATAACAGACCTTCTTGTAGATACGATGATTCCGCTGCTTGGCCTGGCATCTGTGGCGATTGCCTATTATTATAGATATTGTATGAATAAGGCTGTTTTGTTTACGGCTCCTGTCTTTATATTTTTGGTATGTGTAAAAAACAGTAGTATATATTTTTGGATTGTCGGTTTGCTTTTTATTTTTTATATTTCTTTCAAACACAGAAATATAAAACAGATACTCAAACCGTTTTTACTTATATCCGTACTTCTTCCGTCAGGTATTATATATTTGTGGAATAGACATGTAAATTACGTTTTTTCGAATGCGATGAGCTCTAAGCACGCAATGTCCTTAGGAAGTTATTTAGGTATTTTTCGTGAAAAGACGAAAGATGATATATTCCTTATTATAAAAAATTTTATGGCAAGGACGTTCTCTTTTGATAATGAAGTGATACAGATACTGATTCTCAGCTTAGTTATTTTAGCGATAGGTTATTTACTTACACGGAAAAAAGGGAAGAAGTTTTTTTCATGTGTGGAACCGCAGATATTTTTACTTTGCATCGGAGTATACTTTGTTTACATGATAAGTTTGCTTTGTATGTATTTATTCTCTATGCATATGTCGGAAGCTGGGTCTATTGATTCATATGAAAGATACAGTCAGACAATAGCGTTGTTTATTTATGGAATACTTCTGCTATATATGCTATCCTATTTTCCATTACTTAAAAGCAAAAATATTATTAAAACCATTTCATATGTCTTGATTTGTGTTATATTTACCGGGTTTTTATGGAATCATCGTAAAAATGTCAAAGATTTGTTTGTTCGCCCGGATTTTTCTGATACACCCAGATATTATGCTGAATACTTAAAAAAAGAATACGGTATACATGAAGGAAAAAAATATTTTATTTATATGTCTCTGGATCAGAATACGAAAGGCTATTATGAGTATATGTTTAAATATATGATGAGTTCAACTTGTGTTACTGCCTGGAGTGCGGAGGATTTATATAATGAGGAAGTAGATATATATGATTATGACTATTTGATTTTCTGTACTCGGGACGACACGCTGGAAACATTTTTACGAAAAAATGGTCTCTCGTTGACAGATGATGTTATTGTTATTCCATAAGTTAATAATTTATAATGGTATGTGGTGTTTGTAAGTTTATAAGGTGGCGTTGTTATGAATGATAAAAAGATTGTTGTCAAAATAATAACTTTTTTATTATTATTTACGGTTAGTATCTCATTATGTTTTTGTGGTGCGACTAATACAAACGGCATAAATTACATTAAAAAAACATTAATAAATATGAATGAATGGTCTTCTTGTATACGATTGGCGGACAAACTGTCAAATATGATTGTTTCAAAGTTTACGAATACCGAAAGAACCAGATATATGATACAGAATGATTCAGTGAAAATTGTTCAAAACACTGCTTTGGGAAATACCGCTTATGTTTTCTCATAAAAAGGGTTGCCGCTTTATTATATTTTTGGATTTTGTTATAATTCCGATAGTTTTTATTATTTATGATAAAAATTATAATTATTTTACTTCTCGCTTATATTCAAACTTATCTATTTTATTTCTTTTGAACCTTCCGTTTCGATTTTCCCAGGCTCTTTAGTGCTCTAATAAGTTGCTGACACTTCTTGTTTCGTGTTCGGCAATATTACGTATTTTTTCTAAATATTTATCTTTTTATATTAAAGGTGTTTTATTTGTCGGCATATTAGTTCCTCTCTAATAACAGTATAATAATATTATATATAGTATCATGTCGTTTTTTTAAATATACATAAACTGTTTAATAACAGTTACTTAATTATTGAATGTTTTTATTTTTTGTTGTATAATATTAAAAGTAAAAAAAATAGTTTATTAAATAAGGAAGGGAAAAAAATGCTCAAAGATGTTTCGTATAGTGTACTAAAAGAAGATGAACGTGCATATAAAATAATGCTTTTGAAAGATCAGGATGGATATAATTTTAGTGATATTGCGAAAGAATTTGATCTCTCTTTGGCAAGAGTAACTCAGATATACCGTCGTTTGAAAATCAGACAGATACGCCTGTATATAAATCATATTTCCGTGGCTCTCGGATATGACAGCGTTTCACGGGTTGAAAAAATATATAATGATGCGGCAGATTTCTATAGAGATTACTCTTATGAATGTGCGTATCTGGAAAATGAGTATAAAGAGATATTGGCTGAGTATAGGGCGGGCGAACCAGGAATGCCTGAACAGTTTGTCAAATCAATGCCTCCGTTTAAACGGGAACTGGGCGAAAAAGCAATCAGTCGCATTATTGAGATGCGAGAAAAAGAAAACGAGACATTTGATGATATTGCGAAAAAAATGCATATAACTCGTACGAAGGCTAAATATACATATGATTCCTATTATCATGCTCGTGTATTGTGTTTGGCGCGACAACTTGCGGACAAAACAGATGACAGTAAGAAAAAGGCGGCTATTTTTGATTATTGCTTCAAAAATAATTTTTCTCCTAAAAAGAGGTATGAAATGCTTATAAAGAAGTGATTCGGATATAACAGAAAAATTTTACGGAAAATTCGTAGTGTAAAATTATATTATTGTCGGAGTGTTTTTTAAGTGTATTTTTTTGTTGATTGATTATGTTTCAATACCGATAATAAAAATGACAGGGTGATTATTTTAGTTTCCCTGTCATTTTTATTATATGACTCTATTATCTCTCTCCCCAAATCAAGCCTAAAAAAGATGCAGACGTTATTGCGGGTATCTAAGCTTAAAAAAAACCGGAGCAGATTTGTCTCCAGGTTTTGCCTGTCCAGGGGACTGAAAAAGATGCCGACATCGGCGCGAGCGTCTTATTCAGATAAATAAAAAAGCCCCCAAACGCAAACTGCGTCTCGAGGCTGTTGCCTGTAATGAGGGACTGAAAAAGATGCCGAACTAATTGGTCGAGCAATCAAACATAAAAAATAACGCTGAACCCAAAACAAATTGGGTCCAGCGTCACGCTGGTCGGAGTGACAGGGTTCGAACCTGCGGCCTCAACATCCCAAATGTCGCGCGCTCCCAACTGCGCCACACCCCGATATATACTTTATATT
>CALWNV010000008.1 GCA_944382895.1 uncultured Clostridia bacterium
GCAAGCTTATCATAACCTAAAGTCTCAAGAAAATGTTCGTCCTGGGCACGCGATATTTGCTCAACATCCTCGTCAGGTGCGGTTTTGTCCGTATCTATCATTATCTTGAACTTGGTTACAATTGTAGGCTTTTTACCTGTATACGTTCTGAAAAAATCTCCTACAACTTTTTCACTGTCACCATAACCTGACGCAGTATCTATAACATTTATTCCGCCCTCACATGCGGTTGTAAGAATTTTTGCTGCAGTTTCCGCAGAAGGTTTGCCATGTGTGTTGTTTATCCCGTAATTAAGTCCAAGCTGAACTGCGCCTAACGAGATTTCAGAAATTTCAAGCCCTCTTTGTTTCACGGTTTTCATTTATAATTCATTCCTTTCCGGAAAAGCATACGACTATCAAAAGCCATATCTCTTCCCTCTGCCTTAAAGATTATCAGCAACAGCCTTCTCTATACGCTTTTTCTCTTCGCCGGTAAGTTCCCTGAACGGGGCTCTGCAACAACCGACATCTATCCCTGTCGCAACGGTAGTCGCATACTTCATTGCGGGAAGGCCTCTGGTTTCAACAATTGCCTGAACAATGTTGTTTATCCTATGCTGAACAGCCTGACATTCCTTTACCTTTCCTTCGTCAAACAATTTCTTTATTTCAACAAATTTTTCCACCGCGTAGTTACAGGAAGTACCTATAGCACCCTTTGCGCCGCCCATCAACGCATATGCAAAACACTCATCCGCGCCACTGTAAACAAATGCTCCTGTAGCCTCTATAAGACGATCCATCATATAGTAGTTTACATCTGTATATTTAACGGAATAAATACGATTATCCGCCAAAAGCTCCTTAAACTGAGCAAGACTTAATCCGACACCGGTCGTCGCGGGAACATTATATATCATAACAGGGATATCCGCAGCGTCGGCAAGATCTGTGTAATATTGCTTTATCTCAGAAGACTGAAATCCATGATAAAACGGAGGGACGGAAGCGACAGCGTCCGCACCCGCTTTTTTTGCGTGACGAGCGAGATCGCAAGCGATCCCCGTTCCTATTGCCCCTACATGCGCAACAACCATTTTCCCGTCTGCGGCTTTGACGGCACATTCCAAGGTCTGCTTTCTTTCCTCTTGGGTCAAAAGAAAACATTCAGCGGAGGACCCCCCTACATATACTCCGTCAGCCCCGCGGTCAATCACGCTTTTTGTCAGCCTGGCAAGAGTATCATAGTCAACCGAACCGTCTTTTTTAAAAGTAGTAAATAAGGGGACGAGAATTTCAGCTTTTTTCATTTTCAAAACCTCTTTATTTATTATTTATTTTTTGAAATCGTAAGTTTGCACTGCGCTTTTGCGGTATTCGTCATATCGTAATCATACTTCAGACCAAATGGTTCAAGTACCCGACGATAAATCAAATCACAATGCCCGCAATAATTATGATACGGCTCTATATCTTTTTTCTCCAACAGTCTGCCTTTTGATGGACAATGATGCATATCTATTACAAAAACACCGTCATCCAATGTCATTGTAAAATCCGCGGCTTCCTCACTCAGCGCCTTTGCCCAGTATTTATAACAGCCTTCGATTCCCTCGGCACGAACACATTCTCCTAACCTCGGAGCAACGTAATTATCAGAAATATGTTCCCAATAAGCTTTGACCCCGCCTTCGCCTTCTTTTTTTTCGATAAACTTGAAAAGCTCACTGTAAGAATAAATAAATTCCGTACAGGAAATCATTTTTCCGTCACCTCCGAAAACTTAAAACTCGCCTTACCTGTTCTTTCATCATATTCCAAAAGACAGAACTCAAATCCGCACATCTCAGCCAAAACACTATATAGTGTTTTTGTCGTATGAGAATAATATCTTGAAGGTTCATGCCCTGAAGATCTCATAAATTCAATCGCGGGACATTTAGATATCTCCACAGATAAAACTCCGTTTTCAAGGTTTGTTGTAAGTACATCTGATGCATTTTCTGCCTCATAAATATCTTTGAGATATTTTTCAAGCTCTTCAAGTGTCATTTTTGAATAAAAACTTTTTACATAATCCGTAAGATATTCTTTTACAGCGTCTTCCCCATATCTATCTCCGACATATGCAATGCCTAAATCAAGTGAAACATGAAAATCTTTGTGCAGATATTTGTTATCTGAAGCCCGACGTTCCATTTTCTGCATAAAATCGCCCCCGGTAACTTATAAAATTAAAACTATAAAAAAGGTGCTTAATTATAAAGATAATTTTTCCCGATATCTTGTTATATTGAAAATTTTATTTTCTGAAACAACATGACAAAAACACCGGCAAGAAATCTTTTAACTGTACGTTTTTCTGTATACGAAAGCATACCGATTAAAACAATAAGAAAACTTTTTATCGTTCATTGCTTTTCATATTTGCCTGATGCAAGCAACAAAGCCGTTTTGGTGATTTTCTCTCCCGCAGATTCCTCAAGATAGCTCGTACAACCGAGCTTTGACTCGTAAACCGTCGGCATAAATCTGTCTTTTGTCGGGATATAGCCGAACAAACCGTTAGAATTGGTAATTATAAAATTATGCCTGAACGGGGAATTTTTCTTTATATATTGTCCATATTCGACAAAAACCTCGCCTGGAAGAGCAAAAAACGCAGCCTCGCCTACAGCGAAAAATTTCACCGGAACTTCTTTTACCTCACAAGGATCCTTTATATAGTTTTGCAGATCATAATCAAAAACCAGTTTCAGTTTATCCGGATCCGACTGCGAACCGAGAATTTCTCCCGCCTCAAACTCAACAGTTTTTTCAAGCCTATCTATTTCCGCCTCAACATCAAAATCTACTTTTCGTTTTTTCAAACACAATATTTCAGATCTCTGTAAAACGAAATCTCCATGTAAAGACTCAGCCGCATATATAGTTTTCAAAACCTCATCAGCAAGAGCATTGCCCATAACCCGGTAATATTCAAAAACCGTATCTTTATCGGTTTTTACATCAAAATGATTAATATTACCACACGTTCCCAAAACAAATAACGAAACGAAGGCCCACCCGTATTTATTTTTTAATCTGTTTGACAGTTGAGAAGAATAATCCCCAGAAAAAACATATTCATCAACGCAATCTTGATGACAGGCAAAATTAGTTATACATCCGAGAGGCTCCCCATTTACGGTTTCAACAAACAATACCGTCACATCGGGATCTATATCTCCTGCGGGTTCCACGATATCTGGGTTCCTTTTACCGGGATTCGTCTGATATGTTCCGTTTTTCATTTTATATATCCTGTGAAATGAGATACTGTCAAGACACCCGTTCCCACATTTAATCTTAACTGGTTCAAGATTAAAGTCTGCAACGATTACGGCATCTGCCGCTTTATCACATACCAAAGAAATATATACCGGATCTTTCTTTACAAAACGACCCCAATCGACGGTCGGTCCGGCATTATGTAAATGCGTTGCACTCACCGTAATATTTTCTTTTTTTATATCAGTATGTTCGGCGATCCGAGCTTTAACCCGCTCAGCAATATCCTCGGTGATAAAATTAGCGTCGATCGCAACAAAAGCAATTTTTTCTCCTTCACTTTCAAAAAGAGCCGCTTTCGCGTATATTTTATCTTTTATATTCCGAGCAAGTCTTTCACTAAAGTACCCCGGCATATTCGTATAAAGCGACGGGGTTATATCGCTTTCATAAAACGCAGCTTTCATTTTCGCCTCACAAAATAATATTTTATCAAAAATATGATTGAAAATGATCAATATTTTCTGGGTATTCCAGAACTATATAAATCACAAAAAAATATCAACGACCTCTGAAAAACACGGAATACAACAATACAAATATAATATCTATATGAAACTTCCGGGCTTTTCAGCAGACATTGCCCGTAAACATTGATAAACAAACACATGGCGGCGTTTCCGTTCACCAAGCGGTGCGCAAAAACGCCGCCAGATCCTGTTTTAGTATTTATTCAAAAAATTTTTCAACATTTACGACTTTATCGTTGTCCGCAGCATAATACGCAGCCTCAACAATTTTTTGAACCTGTAACCCATCTCTCAAAGGAACCTCAACAGGCGCGCCTGTCAAGATAGAATTTGAAAAACTTTCTATCTCCTTTGTGTAAAGGTTTGTGCACTCAACGTCAAGCGTCGGATGAGAGCCGTCATCAAGAGTTATATCAACAGAACCTGTATCCAGCTGATGAATAGTGTCATGAGCAGTGATACAACCTTTTGTGCCGTAAAACTCAAGGCGCCATTTTGCCGCAGCATCTGGAATATTAAAATTTGCCTCAACAAAAGCGTTGGTTCCGTTTTTAAGATGCATCAGAACACTTGAGCTATCGTCAACTTCATACTTAAAAGTCTTTGTATCGATAATAGCTGAAACCTTTTCAACCGTTGTTTCAAGAATATTCTGAATTAGGTCTATACAATGGACGCCCATATCCACAAAAGCGCCGCCGCCGCTGTTTTTCTTGACCTGACGCCAGCAATTGGGCATATCGGGATACCAACAGGTAAATTGTGCTTTTGCGGAAACGACCTGACCGATCCTTCCTTCGGCAATAAATTTTTTGATCGCTTTATTATATGCTCCAAATCTCATCATGAACCCGCAAGCAGACAAAACACCGCAAGCATCCACGTCATTCACGACTTTAATTCCCTCTTTAACAGTCATCGCAATAGGTTTTTCAAGCAATATGTGCTTCCCTGCTTTTGCAGCTTTTACCGCCTGCTCAGCATGAAATACTACAGGGGAAGCAATATATATAGCCTCTACCTCAGGATTCGCAATAAGATCATCTTCATTAGTATATGCGTATTTAGCGTTATATTTCTTCTTTATATTCTCTATTATCTCAGGATTGACATCCATAACCGCAACAAGTTCGGCGTTCTTAGCCAAAACGAGCCCTGGGATAGTGCGTCTGTCCGCAATACCGCCTGCACCTATAACGCCCCATTTAACCTTTTTTTCCATTCCGGTAACTCCTTTTCAGAAAACATAAGCCTTGAAAGGGCTGTCTGATGACAGCCCTTACAGGGTAATATTATTTCAGGTTCTCACTGAGTATTTTCTTGAATACTTCTATGCAACGTTGAATATGGACTTCTTCCCATGTCGGATGTAGGAACAAAGAAAGAGTAACAGCGCGCAGCGCAGCAGCCTTAGGACAAAGATTTTTATCATACTCAACACTTGCAGGATTTGTATATTCCTTGGATTCAAACGGAAATTTTGCGGAACCGAAACCAGTATGGTTTTTATAAGCGTTCTCATGATATGCCTCAGGCCAGAGTATACCGCTACACGGGATTTTTTCGTCTGCGAGTTTTTTACAGAACTCAGCCGCCGTGATAGCGCATTTTTCCGGATCGAGATTGATTGGGTACCACCAATACGCATTCTTTCTTTCCTCAGTATTGACGGGAAGTTTCGCTATACCGGGAAGACCGGTGAACGCATCGTCATACATTTTCGCGTATTTACGTCTGCGTGCAAGATTCCAGTTGTCAAATCTCTCAAGTTCATTAATTCCGATTATGGATTGTATTTCAGTCATACGATAGTTGAACCCGACTCTGTTATGAACATAAGGGAGCTTCTCTTCCATTGCGAGAAGGTTCATTCTCTGTCTCACATCATAACCATGATCACGGAATGAGCGGCATTCCCACGCAAGATCTTCATCATTTGTAACTACCATACCGCCTTCGCCACCGGTCGTAAAGTGTTTAGACTGACAGAAGGAGAAACATCCGACATCTCCCACAAGACCGGCTTTTACACCCTTATACTCACCGCCAAAACACTGTGCGCAGTCTTCAATTATTTTAAGATTATGTTTTTTCGCTATTTCAAGAATGGGACCCATATCGGCGACAACACCGTAAAGATGAACTACAACAATTCCTTTTGTCTTCGGAGTTATAAGAGCCTCAATCTTCGACGGATCAATTGTATGATCATCGGTAACGTCACAAAATACAGGAATAGCTCCGGCCTGAACGATTGCAAAAGAAGAGGCTATAAAGCTGTAAGAAGGAACTATGACCTCGTCCCCGGGGCCGATATTAAGAGCGGATATGGCTATATGGAGCGCGGCTGTTCCGTTAGTACATGATATCGCGTATTCGGCTCCTATCCATTTCGCCCATTTTTCCTCGAACTCAAAACCTTTTTTACCTGTCCAGTAATTTACTTTTCCGCTTTTCAGACATTCCACAACGTCATCATAGGATTTCGGATTGAATTGCGGCCACATAGGGAAACCGAGATCAACAATGCCGGTCCCGTTCATAGCGCCGTCTTTTTCTTGTGCCATTATAAATCTCTCCTTATCATTCTTATTATTCATTCATATCTTACCATATGCTTACAAAAAAGTCAATATGCGCCGATGAAAAATAACATTTATTTAACATCTTCAAACCGTATCAGGACAATGTCGGAAATCGCAAAAGAAGCGTCGTCTCCGGAGGAAGAAAACAGTTTTAACGCCGAAACTTTTTGGAGAGTGTCGTCCTCCGAAAAGTTTTTGGAAACAGTCATGGTAACGACCCTGCTTTCTCCTGCTTCAAACTTTCCGGAAGACTCGAGAATAATTTCAGAAGATCCCGCCGTCAAGGCAACGGAAACACCTCCTGAAACCTCCGTTCCGGTATTCTTTACAACAAAACGGATCGTATTATATTCAGTCAAACTGAAACTTCCGCATGAAAAGGCCTGTTCTGTCAGCATAAAACGCCGTAAATCAGCGTCAAAACGTATATTGAGAGCCTCATCGGAAACAACGACGTTTTCTCCATATCTGTTCCCGGGGACAGAGGCAATAGCGTCAATAATATCCGGATCAGAAAGATCTGACATAGTACAAGAATTACTTATATTCTGGATTATCATTTTCTTAAAGAGTTCTGTTTTATCTCCAAAAGAAACTTCGACTTCATAAAAATTCCGGCCAACTTCGGGAAGGTATATATCATATTCATATTCATCATATTTTTCGGTTTCATCTTTCAACAATGCGGAAACACCTTCCACGCGAACCTCGGCACCATGCGGAACATAGAGCGTAAGCCTTTTTTTGTAAATATCTGTTTCATCGGATCCGGCATAAAAATCCTCTCCCGTAACTACAAGAGGAATAGTATTATTTATATCGGCGCGAATACATTCCCTTACTTTAAAAGACATCTCTATATCATCGGAAATAATCTTTTTAACAGCGTCCGTCACCAGAGTCGAGGTTATCTGATCTTCCAACGACCCTATGTTTTGAATAGTATGATCGGTAAACATATTGGCCGCATTTTCTTCTCGCGCGGCAATCCGGTCAATCGGTATATCCAGTATATCCGCGTTTTCACGGAACCGCATATTTTCGAGCTCAATATATTCAGCGTCTTCAATACGCTTTAGATACCGTGTAAAAGATTCTCCGTTAACCGAAACCGATATCTCCCTCAAATTTTCATATGCTGTCAAAAAAACAGAGGAATATATACTGTAATTTTCTTTTTCAACCACCTTTTGCGGAGCTTCACCGTCAATCAGAACAGATGCACCGGGTTCCGCATAAACCCGGACTTCTCGTTTATTAGTGCTTTCCTCATCCATATATGGCAAAACAGCCGCAATCAAATTGCTTTCGGACATTATATCATGTGCGACAATCTCACGCATTTTCAGCATAAGCGTTTCATCATGGTCAAAATCTCCCATCGAATTATAAAGAGGGGTATAATATGTATCCATTATTTCATCCGCTGAAAGCTCTTCTATTCCCCAAGTTTCAAGTCTTTCTGTTATCTTCTCTTCCAAAAGAGTAAGATATATATTGTCTTCCGTGCCGTCTCTTATGCTTTCCATACGCATGGACGGAACAGGGATATTTCTATTTATAAATCCGTCGTTTTTGCCTCCGATATAGACAAGATATCCGTCTCCCGCGGAAACAGGGAAAGCATAAGGATCTGTCCATTGTTCTCTTGTTTCATATACCTCCGACTCTGCATTGTATTTAGACGAGCCGAGAGTTGCCGTCCAGTAAAGATTCCCCGATATCTGCCAGTCTTTCTGCATCCACATTACAAGACGCGAAGTCATGAGATAATCCTGTATATGATAAGACGGATAAGGATACCGTGGACCTATACAGCCATACCAATGGACATCGTCTCCCGCAACGATCCTGTCTGTCACATAAACTTCATCCTCAGTCGTCTGACTTGACCAAATCCCGCACCACGCATCAATCGCTCCATAAAGACTCTCTCTGGGCGCAGTAGTCGCTTGTGTTCTTACTTCCGGGAAAAGCTTTTCTAAAGCGGCTTTTTTCGCGAGTCCTTCTTTATTTATGCTTTCGATATCAGGCGGTTCATCCCTGATAACATCAGTAACGATTTTGTCTAAAAGACCGTATTCCCGCATTTTAGTAAAAAATATTATAGAATCTTCACCAAGTGAATACGTTCCATCACTGTTTTTAATGAACGTAGTATAATATTTAAGATTCTGAACCCTCGGATTTTCAAGATATTCCTTATAAACTTCGGCAAGAGCTTCAGGAGATGTCTCCGCAGAAGATACATGCCCGGGATTCATTCTGTATTCAAGGAAAAAATCAAAATACTGTTCAAAAGTCTCATAATAGTCTTCGCCTTCATCTGATCCGGTAGCGGAAAGAGTATTCCACAAAGACCACATCCATATACAGTAATATCCTTCAAAAGGGATCTCTTCCGGAAGCTCAAAATCCCAGACCTCGATCTCGACTGGGATATTTATAACTCCGCTGTCATGGGTAACAGTGACTGTCGCGGTATAAATCCCGGAAGGCTGTCCTTTCGGGGCAGTCACGGTTATCCAGAAACCCTGATTTCTTTCCGCGGGAATATCGACCGAGTTCAGATCATCATATTCAAGAGGAATAAGCGCGTCAGGATACCAGCCTTCCACGGGATACTCCGCAGCCTGTTTTTCAATATAATAATAATGCTCTCTGAAAAGACGAACATCGTCTATCGTGTATCCTTCAGCACTTTTGGGGACAGTCATTGAAACGCTGACATTTTTCACATCTTCTTCGAAATTCAGTATAAACTGCATGCCTTCGGCCTCATTTTTCGCGAGAGAAGCCGTCAGTGTATCTATACCGTTAGGCGGGATTGTTTCTTCCGCCCGGTATTTACGCGCATTAGACACGATAAAAACATTTTCAATCCCCATTTCTACAGGGGGGATTCTTACAACAGCGCATGATGACAGAACTGACACGATACTTGCTAAAAGCAATAAAACAGATAAAAAAGACTTTTTCATTTATTCCCTCTCAAACCCTTTCCCTTCAATAAACAGAATATATTTTTAACATTCATATATAAAAAATATCTCTATTAAAACTTATAGTACCAACTAAGCCGGCCGATAGGCAAAACGCTCCCGGAAACATAATATTCAGAAATATCAAAAGGATCTCTTACGCTGTCAGCCACCTTAAAATATATCCCAGGAACAGAATCCGCCCCGATAAAATCACGAGGGATCACTATCTGCATAATATTTTTTTCTATAACGATGTCCGTTTTTGTATATGTTACTGTGTGACCGGAACAATTCAGCTCGTCCAAAGACCCGGTGCAACGGCGATTCACAACAAATTTATAGCCTTCCCAACCCTGTTTCGCCGGAAGCCCTGGGCTTATAAAAACATTCATCCAACCGGGACGTCTCTTGCTTTCCGTTATATCGTTTTCCGTTTTGATAAAAAAATAAATATTATTTTCATCATGGCACACACGTACCTGTGTGATGTTGTTTTCAGCCGGATCTGTATGATATTTGATTTTATTGTCGTAAGAATATGCGTTTCGGCTGTAATTATCCTCGGTCTGCGGCAGATATATATTTTCAACCTTTTCCCACTGCTCAATTCCGGCAGAAATATCTATAGTTACAGGAGGAACTCCTTTTGTATATTCCGTTGCTTTTTTGAAACGCCTTATATTATTTATCATCTGCATATAAAAAGAGTCTCCGTAACCGCCTCTCATCATCTCCACATCTCGTGAATATTCCTCCGAAAAACAATCACAAAACCCTGTTTCACCCAAAAGATTCAGCTTTTGAGCGCCCCACTCATTCCAACCGGTTATAAATACTTCTTTTACGTCTTTTTCTATAGCAGTATCCCATTGTCTGGCAAAATTCTGACCGAGACGAAAAGAATCATGATTCTCATTCCCGGAATGATCATAGCCGCGTCCCCAATTCCCTTTCTGAGTATAGAAAACACCTTTAGCATGCTGAGCAACAGAGACACTTATAACCCCGTTATGCACAGGCTGAGGGAAGGTCCACTCCATCCACGGGAACCCGTTTTCTTTATATTTTTCGTTAGGCCATTGAGCAATCCTCACATCAAAAAACTCATATGCGTCCGGATCTTTCTTTTCCAGGTCTTCAGTGGCTATTATCACAGGTTTTCCGTTTGGGCAATACCAGACATCCGGATGGAAATTTTTTTCCGTATAAAAAATCTTCCTGATAGCGCCAACCGTTTCCGCCGAACCCGAGTTGGTATAACAAACAACTTTAGGGACTTTTACACCTGCTTTTTGATATCTTTCCAATTCCTCCATTATATTTATAATCACTTGCGGATATATAGACGCATTAGTATTATCAAAAACTATATAATCAATCCCTGCGGCTGAAAGCAATTCTATATGTTTACGGATAACAAACCTTTCTTCACTGTTATAATAACCGTAAAGAGGTTCCCCCCAATAATGGAAACCCCACGAAGGACTTTTATCAGAACCCGACACATCCCATAAAGCTTCCGGATCTTCTCTCAAAAGTTTATTGATATCATATACTGCCTTATCATTCAATTGCCCGAGCCAACAAAAATAAAAAATCCCTACCTGTTTTTCTTCGTCAAGCGTATCATACGGCATAATGACTCTTCCGAATTCGTCAACTCCGCAAAGCTTATTAAAACTTTTGTCCACACTCAACCCTCCGAACAATAATTTTTTATATTATATAATGTAAATGTGAAAAAGAATTGAATATCAAGCCAATAAAAAAATAATCTCCATAAAAAATTTAACATAAAAGCCAGATTATCACATTTTACAAAAAGTTCATCACATTTAGTGATATTGGTATTGACATACGTGATATTTTGTGATATAATATCAATACAATGTGATCTTACAGGAGGAAGGCTTTATGACAAAAACATTTGAGAGACAGGGTACATTTGAATTTGATTTTGATCATACAAAAGAAGTTGTAAAAAAAACCACATCCACCGCAGCAAAAAAGTTTTCAAATAAACTGAACGGCTTTTATGTGTTTATCGGAGCAATATCATTAGCGCTTACCGTATATATGTCCATAGGTATATTTGCGGCAGCCGAAAGAGATTTCAATGGGGGATTCGGCGGAGAAATAATTTTGGCGGCAGGAGTGTTTTTCGGGATAAGATTTTTATGGAAAAAAATAAAAATAAGATTAAAATAAAATTATATAACAAAAAAACACAAAAAGCCTGGGCATATACAGACATATATAAGATTTTTTTCAAAAAACAACTCATTATAAATTGAAAGAAAAACGGGTTGCGACGAAAATTTTCGCCGCAACCCGTTACATTAAAATACACTTTTTACATATCACATATCATATTAAAATCAAACTTTTCATCCGTTGTTCATGTTTGAAAAAATAAACTCAAAATATAAAGTCTCTATAACTCCCGGCATTGCAACATGAGTCATGGTCTCCGGTCTTTTATATACGACGTCAAAACCTTTGCCCAATAAAAGTGAATTCAAAATATCACTGTGATCCTCTGCCGGAACATCAGTATCTGATCCTCCATGTACAAGAAAATAAGGGATATCCTTAAGTTCATCAATAAGATGAATAGGAGAAACCGTTTTTATCGCATCTTCAAAAGGCATATCATAATCACCTAAAGCACGGATAATACTTCTCCAAGCGCTTGCGTTGTATTCCGCATAGGCGAACAAATCACACACAGCACTGTCGGCTGCGACCGCCGTAACATTATGTTTTGAATATACAGAATATGTTATAGCGCCTGCGCCTCCCATACTGTGGCCTGTGGAAACTACGGGAATATCTTTATCCAAACCAAAATGCTCTATAAGAATATCTATAATCCTGTCGGTCATCCGTACCGCAGTCTTGTCCATCCAATTCCATGGTCCGTTACTCGGAAAAACATACAATACATTTTGCGCGGTGCAGCGGCGTCCGACCGCGGGATTTCCCGCAAGAGACTGGTCGGAGATACCGTGGAACTCCAGCATTATGCCTCGTATAGGCTCCTCAAAATTTTCCGCATCTGAAACATTCGTGGCACAAAATAAAGAAAGGTTGTCAAATGTTATAATGCTTTCAAAAGGCTCACCTCCGGCATCGGAAACAACCGTACATGCGGAAACCGAGAGCATCAAAGAAAAAACTATAAATAGTGATACTGCCTTTTTCATAATATGCCTCCCTAAATATGCTTAAAAATAAATTCAAAATATTTTTCTAAATTCACTCCGGGCATGGCGACATGCCCCATATCTCTGACTTCGTCATATAAAACATTTTTCCCGAATTTTTTCATTTCAGATACAAAAACATCGGAATTATGTTTTTTATCCACTGTTGCATCTTCCATACCATGTACAATATAATACGGTATATCAGGCATATCTTTCACGCGGTAAACGGGAGAACAATTTTTCATAATTTCGTCATATGACCCATCATATCCGCCAAATGCATGAACTATCGTCCGCGGAATAACTTCTTCCGAAGAGGAAAAAGCATATAAGTCACATACAGGGCAATTAGCGGCGCACGCGATAACATTATGAACGGAATTAAGCGTAAACATAAGAGCTCCGTATCCGCCCATACTATGCCCGGTAGAAATAACCGGAGTTTTTTCATCGAGTCCAAATTTCTCAAACAAAATATCGATACATCTGTCCGTTGTCCTTACAAGCGCCGTGTTCATCCAGTTCCACTGTCCCCCGTAAGGATAAAGATACAACATGTTATGCTCATCACATCTTTTTGCAAAATCAGGATCCTGAAGCCCAAAACAGGAATCATAAAGCCCATGAAATTGAGTAACCAAACCTTTCGGACTCTCACAGGTATCAAGATTTGTCGCAGCATAAAAAGCGATGTTATCAATTGTAATATGTTCTTGAAAAGACATCCGACCATCCTTTCATTTGTTTTTTTTCTGAGAGAACTTCCAGTCTAAAAAACAAAAACCTGTTTATTCCGCGCCACTTTCTTTTCCGCAACATTTTTTATACTTCAATCCGCTTCCACATGGACATGGATCGTTTCTGCCTACCTTTTGCGCCGACGTCTTAACTATCGGTCTCCGTTTTTCAGAGCTTGCCGCCATCGCTTCTGAAGAACTCTCTCCTGAAATTTTGGCGATCTGCTTACGCTTAATATCCTGATTGCGTATAATCCTTACAGTCAACACCTGTTTAACCGTATCCTGTTTTATAGCATTTATCATTTCGTCGAACATCTCGGCGCTCTCAAAACGGTATTCAACAACCGGATCTCTGTTGGAATACGCCCGTAAAGATACCCCTTGTCTCAGATCGTCTACAGCATCTATATGATCCATCCAATGTTTATCCACATTACGGAGAAGGATTATCCTTTCAAGCTCACGCATCTTTTCCGGAGTATTCGCTTCCTCGGAAGCTGCATACGCCTGACGCATCCTATCCTGTAAAAGCTCGACAATATCTCCCTTTTTGAGTTTTTTAACCTCTTCTTCGGAAAATTCAAGTTCCCCTTCACTGAACAAAAACCTGAACTCATCTTTAAGCGCGGGGAAATTCCAGTGTTCAGAATCATCTCCGGCAAGAAACCTATCACAAGTTTCTTCCGCAACATCTAAAGCCATCTTAGAAATATATTCTTTCAAATCCTGTCCGTCAAGAACCATCTGACGCTGCTTATATATAAGCGTTCTCTGCTGATTAATAACATCATCATACTGTAAAACTCTTTTCCGGCGCTCAAAATTCTGGCTTTCAACCTTCTTTTGCGCACTTTCAATAGTGCTTGACAGCATTTTCGCTTCAATGGGCTGATCTTCATCCATTTTGAATGCGTTTGCGATCATTGCTATACGATCCCCGCCAAATAAACGCATCAGATCATCCTCAAGGGAAATATAGAAACAACTTTCACCTATATCTCCCTGACGCCCCGAACGACCTCTCAACTGATTATCTATACGCCGGCTTTCGTGTCTTTCGGTACCGACAATGCAAAGCCCTCCGGCATCACGAACTTCAACAGCTTCTGAATTAACTTCTTCCCGGAACTTTTCATACAGTTCTTTATATCTTGAACGGGCTTTCTCTACTTCTTCTTCATCACTTTCAACAAACGAAGTCGCCTGAACTATATATTCATGCTCAAATCCTTCTTTCTCCATTTGTTTTTTTGCCATGTACTCAGCGTTACCGCCGAGAATAATGTCCGTTCCGCGTCCCGCCATATTCGTAGCGATTGTAACGGCACCCTTTTTCCCTGCCTGAGCAATTATTGCAGCTTCTTTTTCATGATTTTTAGCATTTAAAACATTATGGGGAATCCCCTCACGTTTCAGTAAAGAACTAAGCAACTCAGACTTTTCTATCGTCACCGTACCAACAAGGACAGGCTGCCCTTTCTCATGAGCTTCTTTTATATGACGAATGACAGCGGTAAATTTCCCGTTTTCTGTTTTGAAGACACGATCATTCAGATCTTTTCTTATCATAGGCTTATTTGTGGGTATCTCAACCACATCAAGCGCATATATCTCCTTAAACTCTTCTTGTTCGGTCATTGCCGTTCCCGTCATACCGGCAAGTTTATCATAAAGCCGGAAAAGATTCTGAAAAGTTATCGTAGCAAGCGTTTTGCTTTCGTTTTCTATTTTTACGTTTTCTTTAGCTTCTATTGCCTGATGGAGCCCGTTGGAATATCTGCGACCGAACATAAGCCGGCCAGTAAATTCATCTACGATTATTACCTCACCGTCTTTAACGACATAATCCACATCGCGCTGCATTGTCCCGTAAGCTTTCAACGCTTGATTGATATAATGCTGAAGCTCGACGTTCTCAATGTCGGCAAGATTCTCCACTCCAAACGCTTCCTGAGCTTTTCGCACACCGTTTGCGCTCAAGACCGCATTTTTATTTTTCTCCTCGATGATATAATCCTCTTCAATATCATCGTAATTTTCTTTAGTTTCCATCTCCTTAAGTTTAAGAGGTCTGAGACGTTTGACAAAAGCGTTCGCTCTCTGATACATCTCATCACTCTCTTCTCCGTGTCCGGAGATAATCAACGGGGTTCTCGCTTCATCAATAAGAATACTGTCTACCTCATCGACAATCGCGTATGCGTGACCACGTTGTACCATATCTTCTTTGTATATGACCATATTGTCACGAAGATAATCAAAACCGAATTCGTTATTGGTACCATATGTTATATCCGCGGCATATGCTTGACGACGCTGAGCATTTGTAAGACCATGAACTATAAGCCCGACATTCAGTCCGAGGAAATTATATATTTTACCCATCCATTCGCTGTCACGTCTGGCAAGATAATCGTTTACAGTAACAACATGTACACCTTTGCCGCCAAGAGCATTAAGATAAGCAGGAAGAGTTGCGACAAGCGTTTTACCTTCACCCGTTTTCATCTCGGCTATACGTCCCTGATGTAAAACTATTCCGCCTATAAGCTGACAATCAAAGTGCCGCATCCCGAGAACTCTGTCGGATGCCTCTCTTACAGTGGCAAAAGCCTCCGGAAGGAGGTCTTCCATGGTTTCACCGGAGGCAAGTCTGTCCCTGAACTCTTCCGTTTTCCTTTTCAGTTGCGCGTCAGTCAATTTTTTATATTCTTCCTCAAGCGAAGTTATTTTCGTAAGCATGGGCGTGAATTTTTTTATCTCACGTTTGCTTGAATTCCCCCAAATTGCATCTAAAAATCCCATTATGACCTCCAAATTCCATATTTTCCTTCAAATTATCCGGGGACATACACAAATTATTCCATACACAAAAAGACAATGCACCCGGGCCGGTCGTAATACAGAAAAAACATTGTTTTATTTCTGTATTCCTTAATTTTTTTATTATAGCATAAAATATGTAAAAAATCTATACTTTTTTTTAAAAAAATAATATTGATTTTATGTTTGAATTATAGTATAATTTTTCGGGAGGGATAACAAGATGATTGCTCAAATAAAAAGTATAGGGCTTATCGGACTTTCCGGATTTAGCGTAACAGTAGAAACCGACATAACGCCTGAAGACAGAATCATTTTTGATATAATCGGTCTTCCGGACAATGCCGTAAAAGAGGCGAAAAACCGCGTTATCTCAGCAATACAAAATTCCGGATTCAAAATGAAAACCGTAAAAATCGTCGCAAATCTTGCCCCGGCGGATATAAAAAAAGAAGGATCCGCGTTTGACTTACCGATTGTTTTAAGTGTACTTTGCGCTACAAATCAGCTTCCCCCCGTCTCTCCTTCTTATGCTTTTTTAGGTGAACTTTCTCTTTCTGGAAATTTAAGACCTGTAAAAGGGATACTCGCTTGCGTAGCCGCAGCAAAAGACCTCGGTATAGAAAAAATCTTTGTTCCTTCCGAAAACGCGACTGAAGGCGGGGTAATTGAAGGGATAGAAGTTTTCGGAGCAAGGAGCATTAAAGAAATCTGTGATTTTCTCAAAGGAGAAAAAGAATTATTTCCGATAAAGGCAAAAATCAGCGATTATATAGAGAAAAAAGACCAAAGTCAAGCAGATTTCTCAGAAATAGTAGGTCAGCAAAGCGCGAAACGCGCTTGTGAGATAGCCGCAGCGGGAGGACATAATCTGCTGCTGATCGGTCCTCCCGGAACAGGCAAAAGCATGATTGCAAAACGCATGCCGTCCATCCTTCCTGACATGAGTTTTGATGAGATAATAGAAAGCAGCAAGATTTATTCCATAGCAGGAAAACTATCGAAAAAGAATCCGCTTATTCTTACACGTCCTTTTGTCAAGACCACACAAAGCCTTTCCGTAGCGGCAATGACCGGCGGGGGAGCTGTACCGACTCCGGGAATGATATCCCTTGCGCATAACGGAGTTTTATTTTTAGACGAAACCCCTCAGTTTTCTCCGGCAGTGCTGAACAGTCTGCGCCAACCGCTTGAAGATAATACCGTTACCGTAAGCAGAGTTCGGCAATCCTTGACATATCCGTCACTGTTTATGCTTATTTGCGCCATGAACCCGTGTCCGTGCGGAAAATTCGGAAATCCTGATCTTAACTGCACCTGCACCCCCTCACAAATATCAAAATATATCAACCGTATTTCCGGGCCGCTTCTCGACAGGCTTGATCTGCAGGTAGAACTCCCTCCCGTTCCCATACAGGATATAAAAAATGCCGCGCCGGCCGAAAGCAGCTATGAAATCAAAAAACGCGTAAACAAAGCGAGGGAGATACAAAGAGAAAGATTCAAAAAATCCGGGATAACCTGTAATGCGAAAATGACCCCCCGGCAAGTAAGATTTCTCGCAAAACACCGCATGACAGACAGCGCTGTGACAATGCTTGACTCAATTTTTTCCAAACTTATGCTATCTATGCGCGCGTATGATAAAATAATCAAAATATCACAGACAATAGCGGACCTTGAAGGTAAAGATTCCATAGAAAGCGCATATGTCGCGGAAGCTGTATTTTTCAGAAGTTTGGATAAAAAATATTGGAATAAATAAAAACCTCTTCTTGTTTCGACAAAAAGAATAAAAAAGTATTTAGTTTTTCAAATAAAAACCGTATATATAATAAATAGTTCAGATAATTTCTAGTATTGTGTACAAAAAAACTTACCCGAAAAGTATCCGAGTAAGTTTTTTTCATATAAAAATCCGCACAACACAGAGCTTAACGCTAAACGAAACGGCAAAAAAATATTCATGAACTCTGTTTTTTTCTGAAAATAGTTATTATGCTTTTTCGATAAAAAAAGAAGATATTTTATTTTTGTAAGAAATCTTCTTTTATCTAAAACATACAGATAAACAGCTCCAAACATAAAAACAGGTATTGCTTTGCGTATATTCAAATATTCCGCATAACCGAGAACTCTTCTGTTTTCCTTCTCCGAATAAAAAGAAAAAGCGATATTATAAACACAGCCGCGCTTATAATCTGGGATGTCGAAAACCCGAGCAAAAAGCCTCTTATTTCATCTCCGCGTAAAAATTCAAAACAAAACCTTGCGCAAGAATATATAATAAGATATAAAATAAAAAGCCTTCCTTTAATTTTATTATTATAAAACAAAACAGCAAGCAAAATAAAAAGGGTCATATTAAACCCTGCTTCTAAAAGCTGTACCGGAAATCTAGGCACACCATTCGCTCCCGGAACGGGAGAAGAACTGAACGTTATGCCGAAAGAACACTCTACACCGTAACAACAGCCGCTGAAAAAGCAACCTACTCTTCCAAAAGCATGAAAAAGAGGTATAGCCGCGGCAACTATATCCCCGTACTCATAAAAATTCTTTTTTCCTTTTTTAAGATAAATCATGCCAAAAAGAATCCCGCCCAAAAGACCTCCGTAAAATACTGAGCCGCCAAACAGATATGACAAAACCCCTGCCATAGACCTAAATGAATTAATTTTCCCGAAATTTCCTAAAAAATAAAATAACTCTTCATATTGAGTGAAAGCATACAAAATATGCCCTCCGACAACGGCTCCTGCCGCTGATATAAGCAAAAGGACCAAAGTATCCATATAATCCGGAAACCGCCTCAATGCCGCGCGACAGGAATATAAACCCGCGCAAAGAGCTCCGGCAAGAGCCATAATCGAATACATACTTATAGTTTTACCAAAAACATTAAAAAAAGGAAACATACTTTACCTCAGCCAAAAGGCTGCCCGGTTTACGGACAGCCTTCGATTTTTACACAAATCAGCAATCACATTGTAGAAAAATAATCATAATAATAATTAGAACCATACGACAACGAGGAAATCCAAGCAGCCACACAAGCTATTATCACAATACAAAGAGCGAGCCCTACTATTCCGCAAACAAGGCCGGCAATCGCCATCCCTCTTTTGTTCGGCTCCGCTTTTTTCATACCAAGCACACCAAAAACAATCCCGCAAATAGCCAAAGGAATACCTAAATACCACCCCCAACAAAAAGCAAGTGAAAGAATCCCGCAAACAAGGCCGGCAATCGCAAGACCATTTGAAGATGAATGAGGCCCCGGTTGATTGATCTGAGGGTTTACCGGAGGCTGAACATTATAAACCGGAGGTTGTACATTGATCTGAGGTTCAGTAGGCGCTTGAGGTGTAGAGGGAATCGGATTCGGCTGAGAAACAGAAGGTATTTCTTGCTCAGGCTGTTGAGGGTTCTGATTGGGATTGAATTCGTCCATATATAAACTCTCCTTAAATAAAAATTTTATATAAATAAATCAATAAACTCCGTATCGTGAGATTTGTGCAGCATTCTATATACTAATCTCTATTGTATTATATCATAATCTTTATTTTTTGTCAATATGATTTCACAAAAAAACGTAAAATTTATTTGACATGTCTTATCAACGAAAAGTTTTGATAAACAGCATTGTTTTAGACTCAGGTCAATATTATTTTAATAAACAATACTAAAAATTCATTGACAGACAAGTTTATAAATACAAAACGCTATTTTTTCTCGGCTCAAATAAAATTCATAATATTATATAGATTATTTAACTACATCCTTCAATAAAAAGAATAATATATAATTTTTGCAATTATATCTTGAAAATCATATTTTTCTATGTTATAATGAAAACAAAGATAAGAAATATTTTATAAAATTGAAAGAAAAACCGCTGAGGTTTTCATTATATATAAGGAGTGAAAAGCCATGACATTCAACTTCGCATCAAAAAAATGCACAGCAAGGGAGGAAACAAAAGCCTATACCGAGAAAAAAATCAAAAAGCTGGAAAAATTTTTTACCGGAGACTGTGCCGTTCATGTGGTTTACACCCTGGAAAAAGCAAACTTTTACAAAGTGGAGATAACCGCCGATTATAATGGTCTTATCTTCCGAGGACAGGCGACTTCAAACACAGACTTCAAACCATGTGTAGATGAAATAGCCGATATTCTCATCAGACAGATACGTAAACACAAAACAAAGCTTCAAAAAAGACTTAAGGAAAGTTCATTTTCTTTTGAGGAAGAAAATTCTTTGCCTGAAGACAACGAAGAAGACTATAAAATTATTCGTAACAAAACCCTTAAAATCAAGCCTATGACTGATGACGAAGCGGTTCTTCAAATGGATCTTTTAGGACACGATTTCTTTATATATACAGGCGAATCCGGGAATGTAAAAGTCCTTTATAAACGTAAGGACGGAAATTTGGGAATTATAGAAACAGAATAACAATTTATCAGTAAGAGGGGCTCTGCGGATTCCGCAGAGCCCCTCTCTTTCCCAAGGAAAAATCTATTATTTCAAACCGAATTTCCGAAAATGTCATTAAAATAAATTTTTGCCATCAATGAAACTTTTTTCACATTACCATATTCGTCTCATAAGAGCATAAAAGGGATTCCTATACTTTCTTCTTCTGTTTTCTCTTCCTTTTATCCACCATTCTGCATATAAGCTTCACAAATTCAACGAGCGGAATAATACTTACCGCCAACAAAAGCGCGACCGCGTATTCGGGAAGACTTATAGACTCAAACTCAAACGCTTCTTTAAGAAAAGGTATATAAATCACAGCGGTAGTCAGAAGAAGACTCATTGCACCGGCGCCCCATAAAAACTTATTATGTCCTTTAAGGCTGAATATACTTGCTCTTTGACTGCGCATATTAAAGCTATGAAAAATCTCTGCCATACTCAATGTAAGAAAGGCCATCGTAGTCCCATCCGCGCTGTCACTGAATGTCCAGGTACCTTGTTCCATAAAATGCCCGATAAAATATGCGGCAACAGTAAGAACCGTCACTAAAAAGCCCTGATAAACAATATCAAAGCCGACACCTCCGGCAAAAATACCGTCAGATGTTTTTCTCGGAGGACGCCGCATCAAGTCGGGTTCTCCTTTTTCCAGCCCGAGAGCAAGCGCAGGAAAACTGTCCGTAATAAGATTTATCCAAAGCAAATGGACCGGTTTCAGTATAGTAAAACCAAAGAAAACTTCTGCAAAAAAGATACTTAAAACCTCACTCATATTGGAAGCAAGGAGAAATTGTATCGCTTTTCTGATATTATCGTAAATACGACGTCCTTCACCGACAGCTCCGACTATCGTTGCAAAATTATCATCAGCAAGAACCATATCGGCAACGTTTTTGGTAACATCGGTTCCCGTTATGCCCATACCTATTCCGATATCCGCGCTTTTGATCGACGGAGCGTCGTTTACACCGTCTCCTGTCATAGCTGTGATATACCCTTTTTTACGCCATGCGTTGACTATCCTCACCTTGTGTTCCGGCTGAACTCTGGCATATACTCCGAATTTTTCGATCTCGGTTTCGAGTTCTTGGTCTGAAATATCATCAAGCTGAGCGCCTGTTATCGCTTCGCTCTCATCTGAAATCACTCCCAGCTGTTTTGCGATGGCGACAGCTGTATCACGATGATCCCCGGTTATCATTACCGCCCTGACACCGGCTGATTTACACTCCTCTATGGCAGCCGTGACTTCAGGACGGATAGGATCGATCATTCCCGTCAATCCGACAAATATAAGATCCTTTTCTAAATCTTCCGGATCATAAGAAGCCGGGAGAGTCTCAAGTTTTTTCATCGCGGCTGCAAGAACTCTGAGAGCTTTATGTGCCATCTCCGCGTTTTTTGAAGAAATAAGCGCACGTGCCTTCTCATCAAGCGCAACGATTTTACCGGTTTCGTCAATATAACCGGTGCATCTCTCTAACAAGACATCCGGCGCGCCTTTTGTAAACTGAAGATACGCTCCGTCATTATCATGTATTGTAGTCATCATTTTTCTGCCGCTGTCAAACGGAGCTTCGCCTACACGCGGGAAAGACTTTTTTAGATCATTTTTATTAAGGGAAAGACTATATGCATAATTTACCAATGCGCACTCGGTAGGTTCTCCTGTCGCCTCGTTTTTTTCATCGAGTTCCGCATCGCTGCAAAGAGACATCGCTTTTGCCAAAAGCTGCTCATCACCGGAGAAATGCTCGACCACAGTCATTTTGTTCTGTGTAAGGGTTCCGGTTTTATCACTGCATATGATTTGCGCGCAACCAAGAGTTTCCACCGCAGTAAGCTTACGTATGATAGCGTTCCTCTTTGACATATTGGTAACGCCTATCGACAAAACAATCGTTACAACCGCAGCCAGCCCTTCCGGAATCGCAGCTACCGCAAGGCTCACAGCAACCATAAATGGATCCATAATATTGCTGAAGTCAAGACTCCCGCGTTCTATAAAAGTTTTTATAAGAGAAAACGCAAAAATAAACACACATATACCCAAAACAAGAACAGTAAGAATCTTACTCAGTTGTGTAAGTTTCTTCTGCAACGGCGTCTGCCCGTCTTCGGCCTGTGCGATAGCGTCCGCGATTTTACCCATTTCAGTTCCCATACCGGTAGAAGTGATCACCGCTTTGCCTCTGCCGTAAACAACCGTACTGCCCATATATACCATATTTTTCCTGTCTCCGAGCGCGACTGTCTTACCGTCTTTTTCAGAAAGGATTTCCGTTCCTTTTGTGACAGGTACGCTTTCGCCCGTCAACGCGGCTTCTTCAATTTTAAGACTTGCACATTCTATTATCCGACCGTCCGCAGGAACCGCGTCACCGGCTTCAAGCAAAACCACATCACCCACGACAAGATCCTCACTCTTGACTATATGCACAGTTCCGTCTCTGAAGACCTTTGAAGTCGCCGCTGACATCTTTTGCAGGGCTTCAATGGCTTTTTCTGCTTTGCTTTCCTGTAAAACGCCCAGTACCGCATTGATCAAAACAACTATTAAAATTATTATCGCGTCAATATAATCGGAAAAACCGCTTACCGCAACAGAAATGAACGCCGCCACAATAAGGATTATAATCATAGGATCTTTAAGCTGGCTTAAAAAGCGAACAATCCACGGAGTCTTTTTTCCTTCCGCAAGTTTGTTTTTCCCGTCAGAAAGCAGCCTTTGCCCGGCTTCTTCTCCGGAAAGACCATCGGGAGAACTTTTCACTTCCGCAAATACCGCCTCTGTGTTTTCTGTGTAGTATTTCAAAAAAACCCAACCTTTCCCGCAAAATATAAAAATATAATATAAAAAACTTGGCATGCCCTTTTGGACACGCCAAGTCTCGTTATCAGCTCACAGCCTGGGACATGCCAGGCCCAAAGACCAAGATGTTGACATGCCCGCATAAAAATTATGCTAACTACTCCCTTGTGTAAAAATAGTATAACAGATGTTACCAAAAATGTCAAGGCTTTTTAGTTGACATTTTTTTCACTGTATTATATAATTGATATAATCAAAAAACAAAATACTCGGTGGAGAATATACAATGAAGAAAGTGCTTGTCGGGATGAGCGGAGGAGTAGACAGTTCCGTTTGCGCCATATTGCTTAAAGAACAAGGTTATAAAGTCTGCGGCGCGACCATGACCCTTTATAAAAACAGCACACTTGATGCCGAAAAAGTTTGTGAAAAAATCGGTATTCCTCATACAGTTTTTGATTTTTCAAAAGCATTTGAAAAAACGGTAATTGCTGAATTTGTAAACGCGTATATATCCGGAAAAACGCCCAATCCCTGCGTGACATGCAATAAATTTATAAAATTCGGAGCCTTTGCGGAAGAAGCAAAGAAAGAGGGATTTGACTATATCGCAACCGGGCATTATGCAAAAATCATAAAATCGAAAGAACAATATTTTTTACAAAAAGCGGATGACCCGGAAAAGGACCAATCTTATTTCCTTTATAACCTGACACAGGACATTCTTGCTTATACACTGTTCCCTCTCGCGCAAATATCAAAACAAAAAATAAGAGAAATCGCTGAAAAATACTCTTTACCATCTGCGCATAAACCGGACAGTCAAGATATATGCTTTGTCCCTGACAAAGACTATATTTCATTTATACAGGAATATACCGACAAAGAGATCCCGCGTGGGAACTTCATTGACACAAGCGGAAATATCATCGGCAGACATAATGGGATAATACGTTATACAATCGGGCAGAGGAACGGGCTGGGAACCGGATTCGGGAAAAGAAAATATGTTTTATCCAAAAATCCCTTAACAAACGAAGTGATCCTCGGCGAAAATGAAGAGCTTTTCGAGAAAAAGCTTATGGCTTGCGATTATAATTTTATTTCCGGAAAAACGCCGGACAAACCAATCAAAGTCTTGGCGAAAATACGTTACGGAAAAAAACAAGCGCCCGCTCAGATTTTTGTCGAAAACAAATTTCTTTTCGTAGAATTTGATGAACCACAACGCGCGGCGGCATCCGGACAGTCTGTTGTATTTTATGATTTTTATGACAATAAAACACTTTTAGGCGGGGGAATTATATTATGATCAACCAAAAAAGGATTGTTGCCGTGCATGACATATCATGTTTGGGCAAATGCTCTCTCACGGTCGCTTTGCCCGTCTTATCAGCTGCCGGACATGAAGTCCTGGCTGTTCCGACAGCAGTTTTATCAACACACACAGGAGGCTTTAAGGGATTTACATTTCGAGACCTTACCGAAGATCTTATTCCGATAATGAGACACTGGCAAACTCTTAATCTTGAATATGATGCTTTTTATACAGGATATTTAGGTTCAATAAAACAAGTCGATATAATAGGCGAAATGATACAAAAGCTTAAAACAAAAAATTCTCTTGTTTTTGTTGACCCTGTCATGGCGGACAACGGGAAGCTATACACAGCATTTTCTGATGCCTTTCCTGATGAAATGCGACATTTATGCGCCCAAGCAGATATAATATGTCCTAACATCACTGAAGCCGCACTTCTTACAAAAACAGATTACAAACAAGGACCTTTCAGCCGTGACTACATAGAAACTCTTTTAAGAAAACTTTCGAATCTCGGACCGAATAAAATCATACTTACTGGTGTGTTTTTCGAGGAAAAAACCTTAGGTGCGGCATATTTTGATAAAGGACAAACAGGCTATGTTTTCTCTGATAAAATCGACGGTTTTTTTCATGGAACAGGGGATGTTTTCGCTTCCGCATTTCTCGGTGCGTACCTGAAAAACCACCACAAACAAAAAACACTAAAAATCGCTTTGGATTTAACAGCGGAAAGTATATTACGCACGAAAAAAGATCCATATAAGAGAACATATGGTGTTAATTTTGAAGCCGGGCTTGGAGATTACGCCTTAAAGACAAATTAAAAAATTTTATAGTAAAAAGGAAGGAGTGCTTTATGAAAAAACTTGCTGTCTGTATTTTTCTTTTAATTACAGTAACATCACTTGCCGTTTTAGCGTTTAACGCCATCCCTCCTGGGCAAGACGATAAAAAGCTGACAAAAAACGGAGATGTTGACTACAGCGGATCTGTAGAACTTGAAGATGCAATAATGATGTTCCGAAGGACCGCAGGAAAAGAGGTTTTTGACGATTTCACTGAAAAAGTCGGAGACATAGACAAGAGCGGAAGTATTGGTATACAGGACACAATGAAAGTTTTTAGACATGTTGCAGGGAAGGAGGAATTACCGTTGTTCCCGCTTTTTGAAGATACTCCGATGCCGTATGATCCGGAAACCGAGTATTTCACCCCAAAAACAGAGCTTGAAAAGCTTATAGAACAACCTCAATTTGACGATTTTGAAATGCAGATACAAAATGAAACCGATGTCGTGCTTTTGGAATATAAAGGGAACGATTCTGATGTTATAATTCCGGAAGGAACCACAAAAATCAATCCCCTTGCATTTTATTATAAAACAGAAATTGAAAGTATCTATATTCCCGAATCCGTAACATACATAGGGAATCAGGCGTTTGCAGGATGTTTCGGGTTAAAGACGATTACCATTCCCGATTCGGTCAAAACAATTGAAAGACGTGCGTTCAACTGCTGTATTTCTCTTGAAAGCGTAAACATACCTAAAACCATATCCCTGGCTTCCTCGGATGCTTTCAGCGGTTGCTATAAACTTAAATCTCCTTTTTTTACAGACACTCAAACGTTGATAGACTACCGTATGTATTATTATTGTACTTCACTGTCAGAAGTCAATATTCCCGATCAAATAACAACAATCGGCAAAGAGGCGTTCGCATTTTCCTCAATAACTGAAATAACAATTCCCGAAAGTGTGACATCCATAGCAGACGATGCGTTCAAAGAATGCTCATCACTTTTGCTTATCAAAGGGACTAAAGGCTCTTACGCGGAAACTTTCGCTGCTGAACATGGAACTTCCTTCGAGGAGGTTTCACAATGAAAATAAAACTGTTTTTTTTGCTGGTGATTGTACTTATGTTATCGATTTTTTCGACATCCATGATACCGACAGGTGCTTCAAACACAAACAAAACCTCAACAGAAGTTGAAAAAGCGTCATCTTCTACATGGACCGCAACGGACAATCTCGGAAGAACAATTGCGGACAATACACAGGCAGGAGATGTCAAACAAGATAAATATGTAGGTCTTTTTTACTGGAACTGGCATGATTCCGGATGGAGAGAATCCGAACTCGCGGTAAACAACTCCACAATCATTGAAGCATTCAATGACGAAAACATGTGGAGAGATGCCACACATCCGGCATGGAGCTGGGAATATATGAATCACTCATGGCATGAACCCGTTTACGGATATTATCTTTCCACTGACACATGGGTACTACGCAAGCACGCTGAAGTTCTGGCAGATGCGGGAGTAGACGTTATCTTTCTTGACTGCTCAAACGACACGCACCTGTTTAACAACAGTCTTGATGCGCTTTTCAGAACTTTTCAGCAAGCTTATGATGACGGAGTAAATGTACCCAAAATTTCATTTTTGCTCAACTTCGGGAGCAACGATGCAAGAAGAACACAGCTTGAGAACCTCTATTCCCGTTATTATCGAGAGGGTCTTTATTCTGACACATGGTTTATATATGAGGGAAAGCCGCTGATCCTCGGGGATACCACTTTTTCTTCATCTTACGAATACTATGATGAGATTAAAGACTTTTTTAATTTCCGCGTGATGGATCCTATTTACACAAATATTACCAACCCCGCGGCTTGGACATGGTCCAACCTTTACCCACAACATATTGCTTACAGGAGAGAAGATAAAAAAAGAGTCCCTGAACAAATTTCTGTAAGTGTCGCGATGAACTGCAACCACCAAGGAGGGCTCAGCGCGTCAAACGCTGGAACCGGACAGGTAAACGGACGAACATACACTGTTCAAAACGGATACGATACACGAATAAACGCGGTTGAATACGGCGCGCATTTTGCCGAGCAGTTTGAATATGCTATAGAACAAGACCCCGAGTTTATTTTTATAACAGGATGGAACGAAAGAGTCGCTATGAGATTCCCCGAATGGTGCGGAACTGCGAACGGGTTCGCCGATCAGTTTTCCGTCGAATTCAGCCGAGATATAGAATTTTCCAAAACACAACTCAAAGATTCCTATTATTATCAGATGGTTGACTATATACGCAAATTTAAAGGAACCGAACCGGCACCAACAGCCTCCGAACCAAAAGTTATCGACATAAATTCGGAAAAAGATATGTGGGCAGACGTTTCTCCAGAATACATAGCATATCAGGGCAATACTTTTGACCGAGACTGTGACGGCTACGGCGGGTTGCACTATTACAACACAACCGGAAGAAATGATATCATAAGCGCAAAAGTCGCGAGAGACAGTGAAAATATTTATTTTATGGTAGAGACAAAAGATGATCTTTCGCCCCGAAGCGACGACGCGTGGATGCGGCTGCTGATAGATGTGGACAACAGCGAAAACAACTGGGAAACTTTTGAATATATCGTGAACAGGGAAAGTCCTACAGACATGGCCGTTTTAGAGCGTTCGACCGGAGGTTGGAACTGGGAAACTGTCGGAGAAGTTTATTACAGTATAAAAGGTAACCGTCTGCAAATAAAAATCCCCAAAGCAATGCTCGGAATCGATGGCAATGCTTTTTCACTTAACTTCAAATGGTCGGACAACATGCAAAATGACGGAGATATAATGGACTTTTATATTAACGGGGATGTAGCTCCGAGCGGAAGGTTCAAATACAGATTTATATGCGAATAAAAAACAAAAGATTCGGCGGCTAGAATCCGGTCGCCGAATCTTTTGTTTGTAAAATTTTTCAAAAAAACCAATCAACGTTCATCCATATAAATTTCTGTCAAAACAGGTAATTCGGATTCCGATTCTTCTTTTGGTTTTTTTATATAAAGAAAAAACACCTCAAAAACAGTTATAAAAATCAGTATCCACAGCCCAAAAGCCCCGAAAAACGCTTTCAAACTGTCTTTCACAGAAAAACCTTTTTCGTTTCTTTCAACTTTGAACCCGTAAACAGAAAAAAGAATTGCCAAACAAACAAGCCCTATGACAGCTCCTGCCAAAGCTATAAAAGGCATTACCGAATCATATAAAGAAAAATCCGTACTTTTTATAACATACAACACCGCAATCAGGCCGTTCAAAAGCCCGTTCGCAATATATGAAACCATGATCGTTTTTGCCTTAAGACATAACCAACCGCTTATAAGGCCGGTTAAAAAAATATACGGCATCTGCAAAAAAGACAGATGTGAAAAACTGTTTATAAGGGCCGCGATGATAACAGCAAAAACATAGCTGTCTTTTTTTATTTCCGTCATCACTATCCCGCGAAAAGTTATTTCCGTAAAAAACGCAGGAATTATCGCAGAAAAAACAACAAATGAGACATATGTGACCGGAGAGTTCCCTAACAGCGGCAGATTTTCATTTATTATATATCCGGCATCACGCATTGAAAAAACGATAAAAGAGCTAAGATACCAAACACAAACACCTATTCCCATTACGGATAAAGAGCCAAGAATATAATGTCCCGCGCTTGCCTCAGAATTTTTGCATGAAAAATATCTTCCCGCAGAACGGTTTTTCACGACTACAAAAATCAAAAACGGAGCATATAAAGCCACTCCCTGATAAAGCATTGCAAAACCCTGTCTGAGACAAATAACTGCCGTTGTTTCCCGAAACCGATCGAAAACAGCAGGAACAGGAACAGAAAACAGAGCCTGAGAAAGACATATGAAGCAACTCATTACAAGCAACAAGTTAAATGCATCCTTAACATACGCGCGATGTTCTTGCTCAGCAAAGGTCATAAATCTATCTCTTTTTCTCATCGGATCAACTCCCCCCGCTCTTCAAGCCCCTCAAACCCGGATTGGCGAAGAGCCTCATAAAGAATAATCGCAACCGAATTTGAAAGATTCAGGCTTCTGAGCGTTTTTCGCATAGGAATTCTGACACAGTCGGAATACCTGTCTCTTAAAAGCCATTCCGGCAACCCTTTTGTTTCCTTCCCGAAAACAATATAACAGTTTTCAGGATACTCCACCTCCGAATAAGATTTATCCGCTTTTGTCGAAGCAAATCTTACCGGTGAGCCTTCGGCATATCTCAAAAAATCATCAAGGCTCTCATGTATACGCAGATCAAGTAACGGCCAATAATCAAGCCCGGCTCTTTTCACATGTTTTTCGTCAAGCTCGAACATCATCGGCTTGACAATATGAAGGGAAGCTCCCGTACACGCGCAGGTCCTGGCTATATTACCGGTATTTTGAGGTATTTCAGGTTCGACCAAAACTATATTATAATGCATAAGACCTATCCACCATATATTTTTCCCTGTCAAAAACGAACTAAACAAAATATTTTCATTATTATTTTACCACACAGCATATGTATTTTCAAGACTGTCCGGTCATAAAATGAAAAAAAATTATAAACTTATAAATAATTCATATAAAAGGCTTGAAATTTTACATATTTTATAGTATCATATAATGTGTAATGAAAAATATCGAGGAGGCTTTACATATGGCAGACAAGGAAAATAACGGTATTACCATATTTAATGTTCCGGACGAGCCCAAATTTATAAGAACGCCTCGAAAATCTCTTTTAGGTTTTGCGGGAGCCATGGCTCTTGTACTGGGGGCTCTTTCCGGCCTTTCTTTCGGAACATCCATAGGAGGGCTTATGCTTATTTTTATGGCGCCGCTATGGATGGTCGTTATTTTTATGATAATCAAATTTTTATCCGTATGGCACGCTTATAAATATTCAAGAATTATGCTACTGGCAATTTACCTGATTGTATGTATAATAGTACCCTTGGTAATGTTTATCCTGCAAAGAGCCTGATTTACACGTAAGAATAATTTTTATCGATAAAGATATGGGAGGAAAAACAATGAGTGTTGATTTACTTTATCCTAACGAGGAAGCAAAATCAAAAAAACTTACTAACACCGCTTTTTATAACGATCTTGGTTTTGACCACGCCTTGTTTTTTGGCACGCTTCGCCTTTTCGGAAGCATAAATGAAACAAATAAAGTTTTGGATTATTTGACTTACGACATACCTACCATTAAATACAGACAAGATGTTTTTGATGATCTTATGACCTGTAAGGATTTCCGAACATCTCTTGAAAAACTGATGCCCAGACTTATAGAACTCATAGACCTTAAAAACCAGCGTGTAAAAGAGGGAGACACAGCAGCACATCTTTACAGCATCTGTGAAATGGATCTTTATTTTGAGACACTTATCTCTCTCAACGAAACATTACAAGACGCAAAAAATCAATATAAATCCGAAGGAATTAAAAATCTTGCGGAATTTATAAATAAAACCGTAAACGATGAAGAATTCAAAACCATGCGTGAACGCATGAGCGAAGCTTCGCAAACAGTAAAGGGTATTAAAAGCGTAACTCTCGGTGTAAACCTTGACGCACAGTTAAGACCTAAAGAAGCCGGGATACTTTCAGTCAATAACGAAGTATTCAAAGCGGGAAATGTAATGGATAAAATCCTGCGCGTGGATTTCAAAAACGATGGTTTCTACTGTACAACTCCTCTTGACGGAATAACAAAAGGAATGACTCCTGAGGAAGCGGATAATTTCTTTATGTCGCTTGACGCGTCTCTTGATGCGGTTTTTTCCTCACTGATCAAAAAATGGTCTCCCATGGTAAAAGATTATATGTCCAAAAACACTGATTTCCTTGCGAATATCGTAGACCAGCTCTCTTTCTATATCGCGGGTGTAGCAATGATGGAAAAACTCAGAATATTCAGAATGCATATATGCAAGCCCGAAATAAAGCCCATAGAAGAAAAACAATGTCATATCACCGGGCTTTACAATCCGCTCCATATACTTAAAGAAGGCGCGCGTGATTATGCGGTAAACAGCATTGTTTTTGACCAGTTCGGAGGTCTTTACATCCTTACAGGTCCGTCACGCAGCGGCAAAACACTTTTCTCAAACGCGCTCGGTGTTGCCCAGATATTCTTTCAGCTTGGTTTCTATGTCCCGGCTGACAACGCTGTCATGAGCCCGGTGAAAAACCTTCTTGTCCACAGCCCGAAGATAACCGCAGCAGAAAAGAATCGTACCAAGGTTATTGAGGAATGTGAAAAGCTCGGGGAAATCGTAAAAGACCTTGAAGAATACACAATGAATATCATTGACCAATCTCTTGAATGCGCGAACCCGGGAGAAGCTTCATATATCCTTTCCCAGATCATACTGAATTCAGCAAAAGCGAAAGCTTTAGGAATAATCTCCACAGATCTTTCAGAATTGGGAGAACAGACGGATGAATTTAACGCGCAGATCAAAGACGGTTCCAAAGTCGATACTTTAGTAATGAAAACGGAAAACGACAGACCAGTCTTTATCGTTGAAAGACAAAGACCCGAAAGCGCGCAGTTTGTCCGTGAAATTTCCGATAAATACGGTCTTACCGCAAAATTGTAATGCAAATTTATATTTTATATTTTTATCTGAAAAAATCCGGCGCTTATAAAGGCGTCGGATTTTTTCGTCCGAAAAAAATTTTTATCTGGGACAAAAACTTTTGCGCTTTTCATATTTTTTGCAAAGTCAATATTCTTTTTAAGTAAATAAATTTTTATCTGATAAATAAAATCAGACAGAGCGAAAATTTTATCAAAACAACAAGAACCATGACTTCATATCTGCTGCAAAAAAGAACAGATAAAAAATTAACCCTCTCTTCACCGTGATATAAATCAATGTAAAAAGAGGGTTTCCAAAAACAATTTTCAAAGCTTCTTTCAATGAACTTTACGCAGATTTTTCTCGTTTATACAAAGGTTCTCCGCCTTTTTCTATATACCGTCTCGTTACCGTCACTTTTTTAATAGTTTTATCAGAGGGAACCTCAAACATTATCTTTGTCATTGCGCTTTCAACTATAGAACGAAGCCCTCTCGCTCCGGTATCACGCAAAACCGCTTTTTCGGCAATAGCTTCTATCGCGCCTTTTTCAAAAACAAGATCAACGCCATCCATTTTCAAAAGCTTTTTATACTGTTTCACAAGCGAGTTTTTAGGCTTGGTAAGAATTGATATCAAAGCCTGTTTATCAAGCTTATCAAGAGCGACTGTCACGGGAAGGCGCCCGACAAGCTCAGGAATAAGGCCAAATTTTATCAAATCATGCGCCTCGCATTGTCTCAGATAAAACGCTGCGTCATTTTCTTTTTTTGTCTTTATCTCGCTTTCGAAACCTATCGTTGTCCCAGCCATACGCTTCTGGATTATCTTTTCAAGACCGTCAAAAGCCCCGCCACAAATAAAAAGGATATTCTTAGTATCTATCTGAATAAATTCCTGATTAGGATGTTTTCTTCCTCCCTGGGGAGGAACATTTGAAACAGTCCCTTCCAAAATCTTCAAAAGAGCCTGTTGAACACCTTCTCCGGAAACATCCCTTGTAATGGAGGTGTTCTCGCTCCTGCGGGAAATTTTATCGATCTCATCAACATAAATGATACCGTATTGCGCAGCCTCTACATCAAAATCAGCTGCCTGAAGAAGCCGAAGCAAAATATTTTCAACATCTTCGCCTACATAGCCCGCTTCCGTCAATGTCGTAGCGTCGGCTATAGCAAACGGAACATTGAGAATCTTGGCTAAAACCTGCGCGAGGAGAGTTTTCCCCGACCCTGTCGGACCAAGCATCAAAACATTGCTTTTAACAATTTCAACATCGTCGTCTGACGGGGTGAAAACTCTTTTATAATGATTATATACTGCCACGGCAAGCGCTGTCTTAGCTTCATCCTGACCTATTACATACTCATCAAAAATATTTTTAATTTCCGAGGGCGTATGCATATTTATTTTAAACTCGTTTTTCTTTTTACGAGTTTTCGCGCTGCGGTATGAACGAAGATACTCATTACAGGTTTCAAGACATTCATCACATATAAAAATACCGTCAACAAGGCCCGCAACAAAAAGCCTTGTGGGATCCGCGTCCGTTTGTCCGCAAAACGCGCATTGTTTCACAGTAGCCATAAATTACCTTTTTTCAATAACCTTATCTATTATTCCGTATTCAAACGCGGAAGCCGCTGTCATAAAATTATCGCGTTCGGTATCTCTTTCTATTTCTTCCAAAGCTTTACCCGTATTTTGCGCAAGGATCTCATTCATGCGCTTTTTTATCCGCATGATATGATCTGCATGAATCTGTATGTCTGTTGCCTGACCCTGGAATCCCCCCAGAGGCTGATGTATCATTATTTCGCTATTGGGCAACGCAAATCTTTTTCCTTTTGTACCTGAAGAAAGCAAAAATGCGCCCATACTGGCAGCCATACCGATACATATCGTAGAAACGTCACACTTGATATATCGCATAGTGTCATATATCGCCATTCCCGAAGTAATAGAACCGCCGGGGCTGTTTATATATAGACTTATATCTTTATCCGGGTCGGAGGCTTCAAGATAAAGCAACTGGGCAACAACAAGGTTTGCTGAAACATCGTTTACCTCTCCCGCAAGAAAGACAATCCTGTCATTAAGCAGCCGAGAAAAAATATCATATGACCGTTCGCCTCTATTGGTCTGTTCAACAACCATTGGAACTAAACTCATTTTCATTTCCTCCTGAACTGTTTGTATTTAGTTTACGTGAAGTATATTTTATTTTATTCCTTTTTTTCGGATTTTGTTTTACCGGAAGCAGAAGATTTCTTCGCGGTACCGGAGGCTGTTTTTGAAGAAGTCTTTGTTGTCGACGTTTTTTTAGAAGCAGATTTTTTTACTTCCGGTTGAGATTCTTCGGAAGCTTTTTTAGCAGAAGTTTTCGCAGAAGATTTCTTCGCCGCAGGAGTCTTCTTTTCCTCGGTGATCTCCGCATTTGCCTTTACAAGTTCATAAGCTTTTTGCAGAGAAATATCTTTTGTTATATAATCTGTCGTTTCAGGATTCTTGATTTTTTCCACATCTTCGAGATTATATGCCTCTGCGAGTTTTTTGTATTGCTCCTCGATATCGGATTCCTCAATTATTATTTTTTCTTTCTCTGCTATTTTTTCGAGAGCAAGACGAAGTTTTACCTGTTTTTCAGCGTTCGCTCTGAACATTCCGCGTAAAGAAGCTTTGTCCTGTCCTGTATACTTAAGATATCCGTCAAGGGAAAGCCCCTGAGAAGAAATACGTTGTTCAAAATTATGCAGCTGATTGTCTACTTCCTGCTCATACAAACATTCAGGGATTTCACCCTGTACAAGCTCAACTATTTTATCCGTAAGTTTATCATATATATCATTTTCAGCTTCCGTGTCTTTCCGTTCCTGAAGTTTTTTGCGAATGTCCGCTTTGAACTCTTCAAGAGTGTCAAACTCACTTATATCTTTAGCAAATTCATCGTCAAGATCAGGAAATTCTTCTTTTTTAATGGAATGAAGCTTAATTTTAAACTCTGCATCTTTCCCTTTCAAATCTGCGGAATGATATTCATCAGGGAATTTTACATTGACAGAAAATTCCGTCCCCGCTTCATGTCCTACCATCTGCTCTTCGAAGCCTGGAATAAATTGCCCCGAGCCTAATTTCAAAGAATAATTCTCAGCTTTCCCTCCGTCAAAGGCCTTTCCATCCGTAAATCCTTCAAAGTCAAAAACGACAGAGTCTCCCATTTCAGTTTTACGTCCTTCCACATCAACAAGGCGAGACTGTCTTTGCCTGTAACGGGCAAGCTCTTCCTCAACATCGGCATCGGTGACTTCGTTTGATTTCTTTTCAGCTTTGATTCCCTTATAGTTTTCAATTTCAACCTCAGGCATAACTGTTACAGTAGCAGTAAACGAAAACCCGCTCCTGTCAAGTTTATCAAGATCAGGAAAATTAAAATCAGGTCTGTCACAGGGATTTATCCCGGACTCTTCAACCGCCTGATAATAAACGGCAGGAACAATATCATTAAGAGCATCTTCATTAAACAAAGCTTCTCCATACATTTTTTCAAGCATCTTACGCGGCGCATGACCTTTACGGAATCCGGGAACAGACATTTTGGGCGCGTTTTTTTTGTAAGCAGCTTCCAAAGCTTTCTCAAACTCATCACCGCTTACAGAAATAAGTAATTCAACCGTGTTTGTCGCTGTTTTGTTGACTTTTTCAAGTTTCATATTTTACAACTCCTAAAATTATATGTACAAATTATTATATCATAAAATTATATACTAAAAATGAAATTTACAAAATTTTCATAATTTACAGGGATAAAAATCAAGAAAATCCGCAGAAATCAAATGAAGATTTATTCCTTTATATTCTCCTCTGACTGCCATACTGTGAGCTGTCGAACCATGAAGATGCGCATAAAAACAATCTTTTATCCCGTATTCAAGCAAAGCATTGATTATTTCAGAATTTTCCTCTCCGCCGAAAACCGGAGGATAATGCAAAAAAACAAGTGCCGGTTTTTCAGAGCCTGTTTTTCGCCAGCACTCAAGTGAAAACCTTAATCTCCCGGCTTCTCTCAGGGTTATCTTTTCATCGTGTTTTTCGCCGGGTTCAAGAAGCCATCCCCTGGTTCCGCAAATATAAAAATCTTCTGTTTCGAATGTGTTGTTATGCAAAAACACAATGTCCCCGAACGACTTTGAAAATTTATTCATTTTGGAAACTGATGTCCACCAAAAATCATGATTCCCCTTAAGAATGATTTTTTTCCCTTTAAGACTTTTAAGAAAATCAAAATCCGATTCCAGCTCATCGAAATTCATTGCCCATGAAGTGTCTCCCGCCAAAACTGCAACATCATCATTACCAAGGCACCATCGCTCTTTGATTTTTCTCGCATGATCCTCCCATAACGGACCGAATACATCCATCGGCTTTCCGGAAGAAAAGGACAAATGAAGATCTCCTATCGCATATAAAGCTATTTTTGACCGCCTCCCAAAACACGTAAAAAATTCTTATACGCAATTTTTTCGGCAACTTCTTTGCCATACTCTCTTTTTATAACTTTTATAACTTTCTTTATGTCGGAAACATCCGAAATACCTTTCGGAGTAGTGTCAATCCCATCAAAATCACAGCCAAAACAAAGAGCATTTTCCGCATCCATTGACAGAAAATAATCAATATGTTGTAAAAGACCATTTATGTCAGCATTTTCGGAAACAAAAGGAGGATAGACATTAAGACCGATCAGCCCTCCGCGTGAAACAATAATACGTATCTGCTCATCAGTCAGATTCCTTAAATGAGCGTATACTCTTCTGGCATTTGAATGAGTCGCAACAATTTTTCCGGAACAACAACTAACGACATCATAAAACCCTGCATCGGAAAGATGTGAAACATCCGGCAGTATATTAAGTTCTTCAAGCCGTCTGACACACTCTTTTCCGAGAGGGCTCAACCCCTCGGCATTATTGGTCTGAGCTCCGACTGCAAGCGCATTCTCCCCGTTCCAGACAAGCCCGAAAATACGCACCCCAAACTGTTTAAGTCTATCCAGATTTTCCAGCCTGCCCTCCAAGACATCGCCGCCTTCAACGGTTATATACGGAACAACATTTTTTTCCTTTCTCACAAGCGGCAAAAAATAATTGACAACATCTTCAAAATAGCTCATCCCTCCGTTTTTGAGCGTATCGTTTATAAAAACCGCAAAACATTGATATATTCGTTCATACGCGCCCAAAGACCTGTGATTAAGATGGATTCCGGAATCAAACCCAATTCTGCGGTCATATATATATGTCGCCGTATCACAATGCAAATCTGCGTAGATCATCTTCGTTCACCGTACAGAAATTCTTATAATGTGTATATTTTTTTACAATTTTTTCGTCATATGAGATCCCTATAAAATCAAAAGAGAAAGTAAAAAACTCCGTTTCTATTTCCGCCTGCGCGAGTTCGCGAATATATTCGGAAGCGGAAAGAGTAATATGGGTAAGTTTTTTCACAGTAACCGCTTCCTCAGGAAAAAAAGGAGCCTTTTCATATCTGGCTTTGACTTCAATAAAAGAAATAACAGATTTCTTAAGCGCTATTATATCGATCTCTCCAAAACGGCAGCGATAATTTTGAGCAAGGATTTTATACCCGTCTGCTTTAAGCTTTTCTACAGCAAATTCTTCAAAAACTGCTCCAATATTAACCGACAGCATCCAGCCCTTCGCCTCTCCCCAACTGCACAATTATTTTTCTGAAAGATTTTTAAGAAATGTATGTCTGTAAAAATCCTGTACACCGTATTTTTTTATCAATTCGTAATGTTTTTTTGTCGGATAGCCTTTATGCCGACCAAGTTCATATTGAGGAAATTCTTTGTCGAGTAAAGCCATATATCTGTCTCTCGTTACTTTTGCAAGGACAGAGGCCGCGGCAATAGAAGCACATAAAGAGTCTCCTTTTACAACACATTCTCCGTCAATACCAAGCCCTTTTATCCGGTTCCCGTCAATCAAAGCAAAAACAGGTCTGGGGGAGCACTGATCGACAGCGCGCTTCATCGCAAGAAACGTAGCATTGAGAATATTAAGCTTATCTATCTCCTCAGGATACGCGAACGCTATTCCGTATGTAACAGAATTTTCTTTTATCACATCAAAAAGAGCCTCTCTTTTTTTTTCAGAAAGTTTTTTTGAGTCATCAAGCCCGTCAATAACAACATTTGTTTTCAAAATCACCGCGGCAGCGCACACCGGACCGCAAAGAGGTCCGCGTCCTGCCTCGTCTATCCCGCATATAAATTGACCGTAAATATCACGATATTTTCTTTCAAAATCAAGATCCATGTTTTTCAAGATTATCCAGCGTTATTCTCCCGATTTTTCCCGCCCTGAATTCATCAAGCAGAACGATCGAGGCTCGCTCAGTATCAAATCTCCCTCCGCTTAAAATAAACCCTCTTTTTGCCGCAATAAGGTTCAGCAGCTCATAAACATCCTCCGGCAAAGTCTCAGGAAGCTTATATCTCTCACGTAAAAAATCCACATATCTGTTTTTCAGAATATCAAGCAAAACCATTGCAAGACCTTCCAAATCAAGTATGTTATCTTTAATAGCGCCTGTTATGGCAAGGTTTTGCGCTGCGTATTTATTTTCCAGTTTAGGCCATAAAATACCAGGCATATCGAGCATGTCTATACCGTTACGCAAAGATATCCACTGTTTTCCGCGCGTAACACCAGGACGATCTTCCGCTTTTGCGGCTTTCTGGCCACTAAGGTTGTTTATAAATGTCGATTTCCCGACATTCGGGATCCCGAGAACCATTATCTTAACGGATTTCCCGACGATCCCTCTCTGTTTACGCCGTTCAAGTACTTCAGAACAAACTTCTTTAATTTTATTTTCAAAAAGAGTAAAAGAAGCCGCGCTTCTGACGCGGCTGTCAAAAAGCAGGACCGAACAGCCTTTTTCTTCAAAATAATTTTTCCACCATTTGTTCATTACAGGATCGGCAACATCGCTTTTATTCAAAACCAAAAGTTTTGGTTTATCCTTTACTATACGCTCTATATCAGGATTCTTGGAAGAAAGAGGGATCCTCGCGTCAACAAGCTCTGCCACACAATCCACGTTCGGAAGCATTGCTTCCACCATACGTCTGGCTTTTGTCATGTGCCCCGGATACCAATTTATATTAGCTTTATTTTCCGTTATATTCATCTCCGTTTCATTCGTACACAACATCGTCAAAGCAATAATAATTTATCCTATAGGGTTTTCCGTTTAGTATCTTTTTCAACTTACCGCTCCTATCTGATCGAATGGGAAAATACGAAAAATTATTTTCCCGACTATCCTCCGAACATCTTGGCATCCGATATCACGGCAATCATAAGAGTTTATACGATTATCTCCCATAGCAAAAAACTGTCCTTCGGGAACATTAATCGTACGTGTCAGCTCTTCGGTTTTTGTGTTTGTTATCTGCCCGTCATCAAGATAGTCTTCTTCAAGCAGCTCACCGTCGACATAAACCTCACTTCTGACAATCTTTCCACTGCCGTCTTTCTCATTTTT
>CALWNV010000009.1 GCA_944382895.1 uncultured Clostridia bacterium
GGTTTTTATGAACTCAAAAGTAAAGCAGGCTCAGAAAGACGGTGCGACTGTCGCAGATATTTCCGCAGGGCTTTCTCTTTCTGTTATAAAAAACGTTTTGCAGAAAGTTATAAAAATACGTGATCCTCATGAATTAGGGGAAAAAATTATTGTTCAGGGCGGAACGTTTTTCAATAACGCTGTTTTGCGAGCGTTTGAATTGCTTTCCGGTCGGGAAGCTGTTCGTCCGGATATCGCAGGATTGATGGGCGCGTTTGGCATGGCGATAATCTGCCGAGATCGTTCGGATGTGGATACTCAATCTACTCTTATTTCAAAATCGGCACTCTCGGTGTTTAAGTCATCGTCGACATTGCGCAGATGTAAAGGCTGTACAAATAATTGCCTTTTGACTGTGGTGTCTTTTCCCGGAGGAAAGAAATTTATTTCCGGGAACCGTTGTGAAAAAGGCGAGGGAATAGAAAAAACTCATTCTGATCTGCCGAATCTATACGAATATAAATATAATCGTCTTTTTTCGTATCAGCCACTTAAGGACGCGCCTCGCGGTAAAATAGGTATAATGCGCGTACTTAACATGTATGAGAACTATCCTATGTGGTTTACATTTTTTACGAAACTTGGATTTGAAGTTGTTTTATCGGATCGCAGCAGTAAAAAAATATATGAGTCCGGGATAGAGACAATCCCCTCTGAAAGTGCCTGTTATCCGGCAAAACTGACTCACGGACATATTGAAAATCTGATATCTCGCGGCATTAAAACAATTTTCTATCCTGACATAGTTTATGAAGAAAAAGAGATTAAAGAAGCCGGCAATCACTATAATTGCCCGATAGTCATATCTTATCCGGAGGTTATAAAGAATAATGTTGAGAATATAAGAGAAAAAGGTGTTAATTTCATCAATCCTTTTTTTGCGTTGCACGATAAAAAGAAACTTACAAAAAGGCTTTGCGAAGAATTTGAACCTATGGGGATATCCCGAAGTGAGATTGTCTCTGCGGCTCAAGCTGCCTATGCAGAGCAGGAGGCTTTCCGTCGTGATATCAAGCGCGCAGGGGAAGAGGCTCTTCGGTATATAAAAAGTCATAAATGTCATGGAATAGTTCTTGCCGGCAGACCGTATCATATCGATCCTGAGATAAATCACGGGATTGATAAGATGATCACATCTTTTGGCCTGGCGGTTTTGACTGAAGACAGTATTTCTCATCTTTCATCACCGCAGAGACCTTTGAGAGTGGTAGATCAATGGGCGTATCATTCACGGCTGTATGCTGCAGCTGATTTTGTCAGAAACTGTGAGTATCTTGATTTGGTTCAGCTTAATTCTTTTGGATGCGGAGTAGATGCGATAACTACTGATCAGGTGGAAGAAATCTTGGAATCATCTCAAAAAATATATACACTTTTGAAAATAGATGAAGTTAATAATCTTGGGTCGGCAAAAGTGCGTATACGTTCACTTATTTCGGCGTTATATGAACGGAAATTGTCAGGGTTTATCCCTCAGCAGTCATCATATATCCAAAAAAACATTCCGTTTACAAAAAAGATGAAGAAAGAGCATACTATTTTAGGTCCGCAGATGAGTCCTACCCATTTTGCTTTGCTTGAAAGCGCGTTTGTAAATAGTGGTTATCGCCTCAAAGTGCTTAAAGAAACAACAAAAGAAGATATTGCCGAAGGTCTGAAATATGTAAATAATGATGCATGTTATCCCTCAATATGTGTTGTCGGGCAGTTTATTCACGCGTTGAAGTCCGGGGAATATGACCCGGAAAATACATCTATTATTATTTCGCAGACAGGCGGAGGATGTCGGGCGACAAACTATATAGGGTTTTTACGTAAAGCCCTTAAAGATTCGGGGTTTGAGAATATTCCGGTTATTTCGCTTAATTTTGTCGGTATGGAGAAAAATCCTGGGTTTAAGATCACGCCCGTGTTTCTTAAGAAGTTGGTGTTGGCAATCGTTTACGGAGACCTTCTTTCTCGCCTTACACTTCGCGTAAGACCTCATGAACTGCATAAAGGAGATACTGACAGCCTTTATGATATATGGTTGTCACGCCTTTGTAAGGTCGTATGTCTCGGAAGGAAAAACGATATAGGGCATGTCGCCAGGCTGATGACGGAAGATTTTGAAAATATTCCCGTAAAGCCCGGGAGTTTACCTCGTGTGGGGATTGTCGGTGAGATTTTAGTACAGTACCATCCTGATGCAAACAACAAACTTGTACGCAATATCGAAGCGGAAGGCGGAGAAGCTGTTTTGCCTGATATGATAAATTTCTTTCTCGCGTCGATTTATCAGGCTAAAGCAAAGCATGATAAACTTTCAGCACCGGCATATACAAAATTTGCGCTTCTTGCGGTCGATTATGTTGAAACTTATACGGATAAAGTGGATAAAGTCCTTGCCGGACATCCGAGATTCGGACGTCTTTCCGATATCAGGGTCCTTGCGGAGCAAGCGTCTCATATTCTCTCAAATTGTAATATGACCGGGGAAGGGTGGCTTTTGACTGCGGAAATGATAGAACTTATAAAACACGGAGCGCCTAACATAGTATGCGTTCAGCCTTTTGCATGCCTTCCGAACCATGTTGTAGGTAAAGGAATGATAAAGGAAGTGCGCAGAAGATATCCGGAAGCTAATATTGTTCCTATTGATTATGATCCCGGAGCGTCTGAAGTAAACCAGATAAACAGGCTCAAACTGATGATGTCTGCTGCTATAAAAAATGAGAAAGAAAAGCATTCAGCTGTTAAAAATGAAAAATCTTCTGCGGAAGAGTTTGAGGTGTCATACAAATAACTGATTTGGATATGGTTATAAAAAGCCGGTAACCGATTAATTTATATCGGTTACCGGCTTTTTATCATATAATTTCGGATATTATGTTTTTTTATCAGTTGTTGTTCTGGATATTTTTTTTATTGCAATTAAGATGATTACTCCTATAACAGCCCCTGCCGTACCGGAAATAATATCTGTCATTGTGTCATCAAGAGACCCGAGCTGTGAATCGAGCCCGAAGATTTTATCTCCGGAAAACTCCCATATTTCCCAAAGCCCTGCGCATGCCACAGAAAATAAAAGGCAGTAAGTATGATGAATTGCTTTGGGAAGAGAAGTGTTTTTGCCTTTGTTAAGGATTTTAAGAGAATATTCTCCCAAAAACGAAAGCAGTATACCGCTGCAAAGATGCATTATGACATCATAAAAAGAAATAAGCGCATAAAACTGTAATCCGGCACCTAGACCTTCCGCAAAAAATAAAAATATTTGTGCGCCGAGATAGTATTTCGGTTCAAGCCGGTGCCCCGCAAGCCAAATTGCGATAAGCCCTCCGAAAGAAAGGATTAGCGCCTGTAATGAAAATGTAAGCTTAAAAAGAAACACTGCGGAGAATAGAATCATATACATTAAGGCAAAGATAAATGTAGCTTTTGTATTTAGAGAAAATTTTTTCAAAAAAATTAATCCTCCTGAGTTTTTTTGCAAATTACAATCCGGAAAGATACGGGCATATCCTTGTCGACATAACCGAATAGTAAATGTTTAATTATATCACGGATAATATATATATGCGTTGAAAAGAAAAAAATATCCGCGGAAAGTTCGTTTCAGAACATAGTAAAATCTTTTTCAGGCAAGTATGTTGTTCCATAAACAAACCCGTAAGATTTTTATATTTTTTGCCGCGAAATCCTGTTATACGCTGAACAGGATTTCTCCGTATGTGGGGAAAGGCCAGTACTTTTCCCCAACAATCATTTCAAGTTCATCTGCCGCAGTACGAACCTTATCCATTGCTTTCAGAACAATATCTTTATTGTATCTCGCGCTGTCGAGCGCGTCTGAAATGTGTTTCTTGCCTTCAGCTATTGATGTTTCAAGCTCTTCAGTACTTTTATAAAGCGATGCAGATAGTTCGGAAATTTTTTCGAGTTGCGAGATATCTGCTTCATATGATATTTTTTTCCCTAAGGATGTTTTTGACAAGATTGTCTGTGCAAGCATGCCGGAATATTCGGTTACTGCCGGTAATATATCTTTTTTGGCCATATCAAGCATTGTCAGTGCTTCGATAGAAATGATTTTCGAGTAATTTTCCAAAAGTACTTCATAACGGGAGCGTATCTCTTTTTCGGTAAAGATCTTATGTTTTGTAAAAAGTCTAATGCTTTTTTCTTCAATAAATTTGGGTAAAGCGTCCACGGTAGTGCGTAAATTTGACAACCCTCGTTTTTGCGCTTCTTTTTCCCACTCATCGGAATAGTTATTTCCGTTGAAAATAATACGCTTATGTTTTTTTATTTCGCGTCTTATAAGATGTTTTACAGCTGTTTCAAAATCTTCCGCGTTTTCAAGTTCATCGGCAAACCGACCGAGCTCTTCTGCTATTGCCGTGTTGAGGATGATATTAGGTCCTGCTATAGAAAACGATGAACCGAGCATCCGAAATTCAAATTTATTTCCGGTAAACGCAAAAGGCGAGGTTCTATTGCGATCTGTAGTATCACGTGCAAAAACCGGAAGAACGTGAATATCGGTTTGCATAAGTTTTTTTGTTTTTTTATCGTATACGTTCTTGTTTGTGAATGCTTCAAGTATTTCAGTCAGCTCATCGCCGAGATATATTGACACAATCGCCGGTGGCGCTTCGTTTGCGCCGAGGCGATGGTCGTTTCCGGCAGACGCTACGCATAAACGTAGAAGATCCTGGTATTCATCAACAGCTTTAATAACCGCGGTAATAAACAATAAAAACTGCATGCTTTCGTGAGGATGTTTCCCGGGATCAAGCAGATTGTATCCTGTATCTGTGGATATTGACCAGTTATTATGTTTACCGCTGCCATTGATTCCTTCAAAAGGTTTTTCATGCAAAAGACATGCCATTCCGTAATTGTCCGCAAGCTTTTTCATCATTTCCATTGTAAGCTGGTTATGGTCGTTTGCAATATTTGTGTTGGCGTATACAGGGGCAAGTTCATGCTGTGCGGGGGCGACTTCATTATGTTCGGTCTTTGCAAAAACACCAAGTTTCCAAAGTTCCTCATCAAGTTTTTTCATGAATTCCTTGACGCGTGGCTTAATTGATCCGAAATAATGGTCTTCAAGTTCCTGGCCTTTGGGAGGTTTCGCTCCGAAAAGTGTTCTTCCGGTAAAAACAAGGTCTTTGCGTTTTTTGAAAACTTCTTTGTCGATAAGAAAATATTCCTGCTCTGCCCCTACTGTGGTGATAACGCTTTTCGCGTCGGTTCTGCCGAATAGTTTGAGAATACGGAGACATTCTTTGTTTATCGCTTCCATTGAACGGAGCAGGGGGGTTTTTTTATCGAGAGCCTCGCCTCCGTATGAGCAAAAAGCTGTTGGAATATATAAAGTGTTATCTTTTATAAATGCATATGATGAAGGATCCCATGATGTGTATCCACGCGCTTCAAATGTTGCCCGCAGTCCTCCGGAAGGGAACGAGGATGCGTCTGGTTCTCCTTTTATCAGTTCTTTACCTGAAAATTCAAGGATCATTTTCCCGGTTGCTTTATCCAGACCGACAAAGCTGTCGTGTTTTTCAGCCGTAATACCTGTAAGTGGTTGGAACCAATGAGTGTAATGCGTACAACCTTTTTCTATTGCCCAGTCCTTCATTGCGTTTGCTATCGAATCTGCAACGGCTTTATCAAGCTCCATATTTTCCGATTTCGCTTTTTGAAGAGATTTATATATATCTTTCGGCAGACGTTCTTTCATTATGTCATCATTAAAAACAAGGCTTCCAAAATATTCGGTAATTGCAGACATAAGTTACTCCCTTCCCTAAAGTAATATAACGTTGTTTTCTTTACATATATTTTTTGTGTTTTGATCCCAGACAGAGACTTGAACTTCTCCTATGTGTGCTTTCTGTTGAAAAAGCATGGAAACCCTCGATTGACCTATACCCCCTCCTATCGTGAGAGGAAGTTCGCCATTGAGAAGCATTTTATGGAATGTCAGTTTCCTGCGACTGTCGCATCCTGATTTTGTAAGCTGACTGTCCAGAGATTCGGGGTCAACGCGAATACCCATTGATGATATTTCAATTGCGGTCTGGAGTGTGTCATGCCAGAACAGAATATCTCCGTTCAGTTTCCAGTCGTCGTAATCCGGAGCACGTCCGTCGTGTTTTTTTCCGGAGGAAAGTAAATCTCCTATTTGCATTATAAATGTTGTAGGATGATTTTTTACAAAAAGATTTTCCCTTTCTTTCGGATTTTTGTCTGGGTACATATCCTCAAGTTCCTGTGTTGTTATGTAAGTAACATCACGGCAGAGATTTGTTTTTAGTTCAGGATATTCTTTTTTGAGACAGTCGAGTGTGTCGCACAGAGCCCTGACAATTATACTGGCCGTATTTTTCAGATAATCTATTGTTCTTTCTTCTTGTGTAATAACTTTTTCCCAGTCCCACTGATCAACATAGATGGAGTGAAGATTGTCCATTGTCTCGTCGCGGCGTATGGCGTTCATTATTGTATAAAGACCCTCGCCGGGATTAAACCCGTATTTATGAAGCGCCATTCGTTTCCATTTTGCAAGAGAATGCACGATTTGCGCGCGCGACCCTGTTTCAGGGATTGAAAAACTTACTGCGCGTTCCACCCCGTTCAGATCATCGTTCAGCCCTGTTTTTTCTTCCACAAACAAAGGTGCGGATACACGTTTAAGATTCAGTGCTTGTCCGAGTTTTTTTTCAAATGTTCTGTTTGTAAAGCCAATCGCGGTTTGTGTTTGATACAGATTCAACGCTGATCTATATGTTTTGGGGATGATTACCGTACTCATGTTTTACTTACCTCTTTATTTATATTTATCAGTTTGATCGTCATAATTTTTGACGGATCATGCTTGCGGGGGGTTGTTGAATATATAACAAAATATTTTTATGTGAGGTTAAAATAAAAATCTCCTCGAAGTATTGACAAACAGTTTTTTTTATGGTAAAATCTTTAAGTACATAAAAACGGGCGATTAGCTCAGTTGGGAGAGCGCCGCGTTCGCAACGCGGAGGTCAGGAGTTCGAGCCTCCCATCGTCCACCATATTCACCGGATCCGGATATCGGATCCGGTATTATTTTTATTTTACTTGTTTCTGAAGAAAATAAAAGAATTGTTATATTTTCCTCAAGTCAAATATCTTCGCATTGTGCGGTTCGGTAGAAGTTTCTATTTTAATGCCTTTTTGAAGTTCATCTCCGGTATATACGATCCCGGTAAGACGGTCTTTATAGTTATAGTTCTTATTTGCGGCCGAAAGTTTGAGCAGAAATATACGTGATTCTTTATCCGCTTCGGATTGCAAGAAAGTCGCGAGTAGTTGAGAGCGGTCTTTTGAAATAAAGTAATAAGCGTATATCATTGCTTTCCCCGTTTTGTCGCAAAGACGGTAATAATTTTCGGGACGGTAAGGATGGAACAAGTTTTCAATGGGATCTGAAAGCTTGTAGAAATCACCGTTTTTGATTATTTCTTCATAATACGTATGATATTCTTTAACTTGTTCTGATATTATTTTTTTGATATTATCCGGCATGTTCGGCAAATGCAATTCATAGCCGAGAACACCGTTTAACGCGGTTTTATATGCGAAATCAAGAAACTTTTCATCAGAAGTAAGGTTTTCGGCATTGGAAACATGACAACTCATTACACACGGAGGGTAAGCGATGACTGTTCCGCTTTGAATGCCGATCCTTCCGACCGGATGTGTGCAGTCGCTTGTCCAAATCTGCCCGCTGTATTTCATTATGCCCATGTCATAACGGCCTCCGCCTCCGCTGCAGCTTTCTATCAGAAGACCGGGGAAAGTGTTGAGAAACCATTCGAAAAGCTCATATACTCCGGTCATATATCTGAACCATGTTTCATCCTGCCGCTCCGGAGGCAAAGCGTTTGAGGCGACTTCGGACAGGTTTCTGTTCATATCCCATTTTATATAATCTATTCCCGTGTCCTTCAGTGTATTTGAAAAAGTTTTTTTCAGATATTCCAGAACTTGAGGGTTGGACATATCAAGTACAAGCTGATTACGCGAAAGATTTGCAGTTCTGCCTTTCGCTGTGCAGCACCATTCCGGATGGGCGCGGTAGAGCTCGCTGTCCGGGTTTACCATTTCGGGTTCCACCCAGATACCGAATTTCACGCCTTTGTTTTTTACTGATTTTATGAACTTTCCCAGACCGTCCGGAAATTTATCTTTGTTTTCAACCCAGTCGCCTAGCCCGGAAGAGTCATTATTACGGGTTCCGAACCAACCGTCATCCATTACAAGCATGTCAATCCCTGTATTTTTTGCAGCATCGGCAAAAGAAAGAAGTTTTGTTTGATCTATATCAAAAAACGATGCTTCCCATGTGTTGAGAACTACAGGGCGTTTTTCTGTAAGAGTGTTTTCAGGTAAAATATGTTTTCTGATAAAATCATGGAAATTCCTTGACATCTGTCCCGTGCCTTTATTTGTATATGTCATGACCGCTTCGGGACAAGAAAAACTTTCTCCTTTTTTCAGCAGCATTCCGAACGTATCCTGCCCAAGGCCCATCTGTACACGTGTCGTACGCGTCTGGTCAAGTTCTATCTGGTCGAGAAAGCTGCCGCTGTATACAAAATTAAAGCCGTAAACCTCGCCCTTTCTTTCCGATGCCTTTTGTTCGCATACGGCTAAAAACGGATTATGCTGTGAGCTGGAAGCTCCTCTGTTGCTGCTTATTCCCTGAATGCCGAGACCAATAGGCCTTCTTTGTGTAAAATATCTTTCATTCCCGTAGCTTCCGTTGAGAGTTATCCATTCCAGAGGTTTGCCTTCTGGGATATCGAGAGAAAGACTCATTGATTTTTCTATTTTGACGCTGTCATTCCCGTTATAAGTTACAGTATAGTATCTGCTTATAACATCGCAATCAAAAAATGCAGTATAGTACAGATCAAGTGTACATTCGCTCACACTGTCTTCCATTGTTATGCAAAGAGTTTCGGTTTTTTCGTCAGGAACGGCGAACGGAAGTTTCCCGAAACTGTTTTCGATATTTTTTCTGCCCGAAAATATTTTATGCTTTTTGTATGTAAACAGTGTACAACGGTCGCCGTTCCTGTTCCTTATACGCAGTGCGTCTATTCTGAAATCTCCCGAACCGAAAAACGGGAGTTCCGAAGGAGCGGTATCCGGAGAATAAGATGTTCCTGTTTCTTCTGGATACGGTGAAAAAGAACGGTACTGGTAGATTAAATTAAAATTTTTGTTATGTTTTGTCCCATAAAAATAATGAACAAGATATTTATCGTTTATAAGCCCCATTGTATAGGCGGTATTTTTTGTGAGAATGAGGAAAGTACGGGCTGTTTTATCATATTTGATATGTTTTGCCATAATTCACAACACCTTTACAGTTTATATGATTTATTATAACCTAAACATACTTTGTTGTCAATGGAATAATATAAATTTCTAACAAATATAAAAACGCACCGGCGATCATGGAATATACGCCGATGCGTGATGAGTCAGTCCTTCATTGTCAGATATAATACCGCTTTCTGTGCGTGAAGTCTGTTTTCGGCTTCATCAAAAATTTCTCCGGCATGTTTTTCAAAAACTTCTTCGGTGATCTCTTCACCTTTATGTGCCGGAAGACAATGCTGAACCATGCATTCGGGGTTTGCGACGTCGAGCAGCTCCTTATTTACGCAAAAACTCTTAAAAGCTTTTTTACGGAGTTCGGCTTCGTCTTCCATTCCCATGCTTGACCATACATCGGTAAATATAACATCGGCGTTTTTTGCGGCTGAAACTGTATCATGTGTCAATTCAAACATGCCATCAAAACTGTTCGCAAATTCAATGATGTGTTTATGCGGTTCATATCCTTTGGGAGTAGCGACAGAAACGCGCATTCCTGTTTTGAGTGCTCCAACTATAATGCTGTTTGCCATATTATTGCCGTCTCCTATATAACAGACTTTTAATCCGTCAAATGAGCCTTTATGTTCGCGGATTGTCATAAGGTCTGCAAGTACCTGACAGGGATGACAATAATCAGTCAATCCATTTATTATGGAAATCCCGGAATATTTTGCGAGGTCTTCCACATCGGATTGTTTGAAGGTCCTTATCATTATTCCGTCCAGATATCTTCCGAAAACGCGCGCGCTGTCTTTTATGCTTTCACCTCTTCCAAGCTGAGTGTCACGTGAACTGAGAAAGAGAGCGTATCCACCCAACTGATACATACCTACTTCAAACGATACTCTTGTGCGTGATGATGATTTTTCAAAAATCATACCGAGAGTTTTTCCGTTAAGGTTTTTTTTATGCGGAATCCCTTTTTTGAGTTCTTTTTTATATTCTGACGCAAGAGTAATTATTTCATTTATTTCGGTGGGAGAAAGTTGTTCCAATGTTAAAAGATGTTTCATTTTAGAACCTCCGTTAATATTTCAATACCTTTATCTATTTCTTCTTTGCTGATAACAAGCGGTGGAAGAAAGCGAAGGGATTTCTTTGCAGTAAGAATGAGCAGTCCTTTATTTACGCATTCTGAGGCAACTTCCGCTGCTGTTTTTGTTTTAAGGTCCGCACCTATCATAAGACCGAGCCCTCTTATATTTGTGATTTCAGGGATTTGCAAAAGTTTTGCTTTAAGATATTCTCCTTTTTGTACTATATTTTCAAGAAACTTTTTATCCGCAACCTTATCGACCACGACATTTGCTCCTGCACAAACAACGGGGTTTCCCCCGAAAGTAGAACCATGATCCGAATATAAAAGTGTCTCTTTGCATTTATCCGATACAAGGAACGCTCCTATCGGCAGACCTCCGCCGAGGCCTTTGGCAAGAGTTATTATGTCAGGATTTATTCCGAAATTTTCAATGCAAAGAAATTTACCTGTTCTTCCGACTCCTGTCTGAACTTCGTCAACGATCATCAGTATATCGTTTTCGTCACAGATTCGGCGTACGGCACGGATAAATTCCTCGCTGAGAATATTTACTCCGCCTTCACCTTGTATACATTCGATCATTACGGCACATACATGTTTATCTATGATTTTTTTAAGATTTTTTTCATCCGGTTCGCAGTAAATAAATCCTTCTGTAAACGGAAAAAATTTATCATGGAACACATCCTGTCCGGTTGCGGAAAGTGTTGTAACCGTTCTTCCGTGAAAAGAATCTTTGATGGTAATAATAATATTTCTGTCCGAATCTTTTCCGTATTTGTCAAAGGCGTATTTTCTTGCGGTTTTGATCGCGCCCTCATTTGCTTCCGCTCCGGAATTGCAGAAAAACACTCTGCTCATACCGGTTTTTTTACATAATTTCTCGGCAAGTTGAGACATGACAGGGTTATAATAAAGGTTTGAGCAATGCGCGTATTTTTCTGCTTGCTCGCATACCGCTCTTACCCATTCTTTGTCTCCGTAGCCGAGACTGGAGGTTCCTATCCCTGCCGCAAAATCTATAAATGTCCTACCATCTGTCCCTGTTAGCGTTGCGCCTTTCCCTTTTGTAAACGCAGCGTCAAATTTTTTGTATGTATGCATGGTGTATGTCTTGTCCTGTGTTTTTATATCTTCAAGCATATTCAGGCCTTCCTTTATCGTCAAATACAAGTGTTCCGTATCCACCGTCAGAGAACAGCTCTATAAGTATCGAGTGTTCTGTTCTTCCGTCAAGGATAACGGCTGACCCTACTCCCTCAGCAACCGCGGTACGGCAACATTCTAATTTGGGGATCATTCCTCCCTGGATTATCCCTTCCGAAGTAAGACGGTCGATATCGGAAAGCTTTATCCGGGGGATAAGAGTATTTTCATCGTTTTTGTTTCTGAGAACACCGCGGATATCCGTCAGAAGAAGCAGCTTTTCCGCTCCGAGACTCGATGCTATTTTTGCTGCCGCGGAATCCGCATTTATATTATAAGAATGACCATCTTCACCACAGGCAACAGTCGCTACTACGGGCAAGTATCCTGATGATATTGCATCGTTAAGTATTTTGCAGTTTACGGATGTTATTTTCCCGACAAAGCCGTAATCATTTTTCCCTGTCAGTTTTTTACACATCAGAAGCCCGGCGTCAATGCCGCATAGCCCTATTGCGTGGCCGCCTTCGATATTTATTTTAGCAACCAGATCTTTGTTGACTTTTCCCGCGAGAGACATTTGGACAATATCCACAGTCTCTTCGTCAGTATATCGGAGACCGTCTATGAAACGGCTTTCTTTGCCCATTTTTTTCATCATTTCGTTTATCTCAGGGCCTCCGCCGTGAACAAGAACGACATTTATCCCGCATAATGTAAGCAATATACAGTCCCGAAGGACACTTGTCTGCATTATCTCGCTTATCATTGCTGCGCCGCCGTATTTCACGACAACGGTTTTTCCGTAAAATTTCTGAATATAAGGAAGAGCTTCGGAAAGTATTTGCGCTCTTTGTTCATGTGTGATCATTATGCACCTCAAAACATATTTTTAAAAGCAGTGTCGAAAGATTCAAGTTCTGTAATCGCCGTTGATTTTTACATAATCATATGTAAGGTCGCATCCAAAAGCCGTCGCTTTCGATGAACCGTCGTGAAGGTTTACCTCAATTGTAATTTCATCGTCCGAAAGGACTTTTTTTGCTTTTTCTTCAGAAAACGGTATTCCGGCTCCCTCACGGCATACGCTTATTGATCCTGTTTTTGATATAAACGAGACATCTATTTTTTTTATATCTATTTTTTTACCCGCGTAGCCGAGCGCACAGAGAACCCGTCCCCAATTTGCGTCTGAGCCAAACATTGCCGCTTTTACAAGAGACGATGATACAACGCTTTTAGCGGCTGTTCTTGCTGTAGACCCGTTCGGTGCGCCGCATACCCGGCATTCCACAAGTTTAGTCGCTCCTTCTCCGTCACGAGCCATTGCGCGTACGATTTTTGTATTGAGAGCGGTCAGCGCCTTTACAAATGTTTTATAATCTTTGTTTTTTTCAGTTATTTTCGGATTACCCGCGAGCCCTGATGCCATTATGGAAGCCATGTCATTTGTCGATGTATCTCCGTCTATTGTAAGCATATTATATGTGCTTTTCACGCTTTCTTTGAGCGCGCATAAAAGCATCTCGGAAGAAATCGCCGCATCGGTCGTCAGAAAAGCGAGCATTGTAGCCATATTGGGGTTTATCATGCCTGAACCTTTTGCTATCCCTCCGATGTAGGTGTTTTTACCTCCAAGTTTAAATGTAACGGCGTATTCTTTTTTTACGAGATCGGTGGTCATTATTGCCATGGCGGCATCTGAGGATCCTTCAACAGAGAGATTTTTGACAAGTGAAGGGATCGCCTCGGTTATTGCGTTTATATTAAGAGGTTGGCCTATGACACCTGTTGAGGCAATAATTATGTCCGATGAATTTATTTTAAGTTCTTTTGCGAGGGCGGCGCATGTTTGTTCCGCTTTTTCCTCACCGTCGGCGTTGCATGTATTGGCGTTGCCGCTGTTACATATAGCTGCTTGAGCATATCCGTTCATAAGGTTACGTTCCGTTACAAGAATAGGAGCTCCCTTAACAAGGTTGTTTGTGTAAACGGCGGCCGCATCGCAGATTTTCTCACAATATATTAATGCAAGGTCTTTTTTTTCGGTATTGCGGCGTATTCCGCAATGTATTCCGGCAGCTTTAAAGCCTTTGGGTTCAGTGATGCCTCCAGCCGTAAAGTTTATCATTTTTATCCCTCTTTCATGGTTTTATTTTAAAAATTAAGCGGTATGATGTCAAGCCCCAAAGTTTCATCAATTCCGAGGGCTATATTCATATTTTGGATAGCCTGTCCGGCGGCGCCTTTGACCATATTGTCAATTGCCGAAACTATTATCAGTGTTTGTGTGTGTTCGTCTAAATGTATGGAGATATCACAGTAATTGGAGTTTCTTACGTTTCCGAGACAAGCCGTAATACCTTCCGGAAGAAACCTAACAAATTTTTCGTTTGAGTAAGCTTTTTCATATGCGGTACGGAGTTCGGTATAGGTTGTTTTCGTTTTAACGTATATTGTTGAAACTATACCACGGTTAATCGGCAGAAGATGCGGTGTAAAAGTTACGGCAATAGGTTCTTTTGCGATTTTTGTCAGAGTTTGCTCTATTTCCGGAGTATGGCGGTGTTTGCCGATATTATACGGTGAAAATGTTTCATTAAGGTCTGTAAAATGTGTTGTCTGTGTCAATTTCCGTCCCGCGCCTGTCGCACCTGATTTTGAGTCTATTATGATGCCTGAAGTTTCAATGAGTCCTTCATGGAGAACAGGATAAAGACCAAGCACGGCTGATGTCGGATAACATCCGGGATTTGCTATTATTGTGGCATTTTTTATGTCTTTTCTAAAAATTTCGGGAAGCCCGTAAACAGCTTTTTTATGAAGTTCAGGAGCGATATATTCTTTACCGTACCATTTTTTATATTCATCTGCGCTGTCAAGCCTGAAGTCTGCGCCTATGTCTATGAATAAAACACCTTTTTCATAACATTTAACCGCGATCTGTTGACTCAGGCCGTGCGGAAGCGCGGCAAAAACTACTTCGCAAGTATCAATCACTTCGTCAGCAGATACAAGCCTGTTTTCACATATTTTGCGAAAGGCCGGATATATTTCGCAAAATTTCTCGCCTTCAAATGAAACCGAGCTTATAGCATGTATTTCGGTTTGAGGATGATATGTCAGAAGTCTGACAAGTTCCGCTCCCGCATAACCGGTAGCTCCTATTATTCCCGCTTTTATCATTTCTCGTGTTCCTTCCTGTTCAGTTCAGCCTCAGCTTTTTTTATTTGTTTCAGAACTGCTTCCGGCGCAGGTCCGCCGGATACTTTTCTTTCTTTTACGCAGTTTTCAAGATTTACCGCGTCATATATATCTTTTTCAAAAAGTAAAGATACGGTTTTATATTCTTCCAATGTCAGATCTTCGAGCGTTTTTCCGGTTTCCTCACATAAGCGTACAAGACAACCTACGGATTTATATGCATCACGAAAAGGTACGCCTTTTTTTACAAGATAATCGGCGCAGTCTGTGGCGTTTATAAATCCTTTTGCGGCTGCGGCGCGGAGAGTTTTTTTGTTGATTGTCATTGTTTTAAGCATCGGAGTAAATATTTTTAGACACATCAATAGTGTGTCGCAAATATTGAACACCGCTTCCTTGTCTTCTTGCATGTCCTTGTTGTATGCGAGAGGAAGGCCTTTCATCATTGTTAAAAGAGTGAAAAGTGATCCATACACACGCCCCGTTTTCCCTCTCACAAGTTCAGCTATGTCCGGATTTTTTTTCTGCGGCATTATGGATGACCCGGTGGAATATGCATCGTCAAGCGTTATAAAACCAAATTCGGAGGAGCACCACAATATGATTTCTTCTGAAAACCGGGAAAGATGCATCGCGGTCAGCGATGCCGCCGCAGCAAATTCTATAAGGAAATCCCGGTCAGAAACGGCGTCAATACTGTTTTCACATATCCCGTCAAATCCGAGAAGTTGAGCAGTCTGCTCTCTGTCTATTGAATATGTTGTTGTCGCGAGCGCTCCTGCGCCGAGCGGTGAGAAATTCATACGGGTTTTGCAGTCTTCAAATCTTGAAATATCGCGTAAAAGCATCCACGTATATGCCATTATGTAATGTGCGAACGTAACCGGCTGCGCTCTCTGGAGATGTGTGTATGCCGGCATTACATAGTCGGTTGTTTGTTTTGCTTTATCGATAATCTCGGAAATAAGTGAGCGTAACGCGGTTATTATCTCCTCTGTCTGTTTACGCATATACAGGCGTATGTCAAGCGCTACCTGGTCATTGCGTGAGCGTGCTGTATGCAACCTTTTTCCGCTGTCGCCTATACGTTCGGTAAGCAGGGTTTCTATATTCATGTGAATATCTTCTGCATCAACCGAGAAATTGATTTTACCCGCATCTATGTCTTTAAGAAGATCATTCAAAGCTGATATTATCTTATCGCTTTCATTCCTATTTATGATCCCGCAGTCTCCCAGCATTTTCGCATGCGCGAGACTTCCTTCAATATCTTCTTTATATAAACGTCCGTCAAATGATATGGAAGAATTAAAGTCATTTACCTCGCTATCCACGTCTTTTGAAAAACGTCCTGACCATAGTTTCATAGTTTATGTCCTTTCATATCAAGCGTCAGTTTTTAAGACTTTGTATAGGCGCGGGAATCCTTCCTCCGCGGGAAATAAAGCGGGCAGGGGAGAATGAATTGATTTCCATGACAGGTGCCGAACCTAAAAGTCCTCCGAAACTTATCTCGTCGCCTACGTGTTTATTATAGGCAGGAATTATACGTACAGCTGTTGTTTTACTGTTTACCACACCTATTGCAGCTTCATCCGCTATGAGGGCGGAAATAATATTTTCATCAGTGTCTCCAGGAATTGCGATCATATCCAACCCGACTGAACATACTGCGGTCATCGCTTCAAGCTTTTCTATCGTAAGCGCGCCTTTATTCACCGCGTCTATCATTCCGGCATCTTCAGATACCGGAATAAACGCTCCGGAAAGACCTCCGACTTGTGAAGATGCCATTACTCCGCCTTTCTTTACGGCATCGTTGAGCAGGGCGAGAGCTGCTGTCGTTCCGCAGGCTCCGCAGCTTTCCAGCCCCATTTCCTCAAGAATGTGCGCGACACTGTCTCCTATTGCCGGAGTAGGAGCAAGTGACAAATCCACAATACCGAAAGGGACACCGAGCCTTTTTGAAGCTTCGCTTGCGACAAGTTGCCCCATTCTCGTTATTTTGAACGCGGTTTTCTTTATTGTATCGGCCACGTCGGAAAGGTCGCCGTCACATTTTTCAAGGGCGGATTTTACAACTCCGGGTCCGGAGACGCCTACGTTTATCATTGTGTCTCCTTCGCCTGCGCCGCAAAATGCCCCGGCCATAAAAGGGTTATCTTCGACGGCGTTTGCAAAAATCACAAGTTTTGCACATCCGATGGAATTATCTTCTCTTGTGTTATACGCAAGCTGTTTTATTATTTTGCCCATCATTGCCGCCGCGTCCATATTTATACCTGCTCTTGTCGAGGCAATGTTCACGGAGGAACATACATTTTTTGTTGCAGTAAGAGCTTCCGGTATAGAGTTTATTAAGGCTGTGTCGCTTGGTGTAAAACCTTTTTGCACGAGGGCGGTAAAACCACCTATAAAATTTACTCCGCATGTGTCGGCGGCGTTTTGTAATGCAACAGCAAAAGGAGTGAGATTTTTTTCTCCGCAGGCCGCGGAGATAAGAGCTATCGGTGTTACGGATATTCTTTTATTGATTATTGGGATCCCGAATTCTTTTTCGATTTCATCTCCTGTTTTAACAAGGTGTTCCGCTTTTTTACAAATCTTATCGTAAATCTTTCTGCAGGAATCTCTCGTATCGGGAGACGCGCAATCATAAAGAGATATCCCCATGGTTATGGTACGGATATCCAGATGCTCGTTTGTTATCATATGGATTGTTTCAAGAATATTATCTGTGTCAAACATTATGTTACCGTCCTGATTTTTATAATAAAATATTGTATGGCGCGATAATGTCGCGCCATACAACCGTTATATTTTATGCATGGCGTTAAACAGATCTTCATGCATAGTATGTATGACAAGACCCATTTCTTTCCCCAATAAGTCCATTTTATCGATGAAGTCAGTAAACTTTTCATTCATCGCGCTTACATCGGTAATCATTATCATTACAAACATGTCATCCATGACTTTTTGCGTAATATCAACTATATTGACATTGACCTTTGCGCATAGCTCGCTTATTTTTGCGATAATACCTACCGTGTCTTTCCCGATCACCGTTATAACTGCTTTCATTTATTGTTACCTCTTTTTTGGTCAAGTAGAGCCTTTACTTTTATCGGAAGTCCAAACAGGTTTATGAATCCGGCGCTGTCTTTTTGGTTATAGACTTCGTCTTCTCCGAAGGTTGCAACTTCTTCATCATAAAGAGTAAACGGCGAGGTTATTCCCGCAGGGATTATATTACCTTTATAAAGTTTAAGACGTACGTCTCCTGTAACGGTTTTCTGTGTTTCGTCGACAAATGCCGAAAGCGCTTCGCGAAGGGGAGTAAACCACTGCCCGTAATATACAAGATCCGCAAATTTATGCGCAAGTTCTTGCTTGCAATGAAGTGTGTCACGGTCAAGACAGATAGTTTCCAGAAGTTCATGCGCTGCGTAAAGGATTGTCCCTCCCGGAGTTTCATATACTCCGCGTGATTTCATGCCTACAAGCCGGTTCTCAACCATATCGCATATTCCTATACCGTTTTCACCGCCCAGTTTATTTAGCTTTTTCAGTAATTCTGTGCTTTCTGTTTTTTCACCGTTAAGCATTACCGGGATACCTTTATCAAAACTGAGCGTAATGTATGTCGGTTTGTCGGGTGCTTTTTCCGGAGTAACACCCATTTCAAGGATTTTATCATACATCGGCTCGTTTGCCGGATCTTCGAGATCAAGCCCCTCATGAGACAGATGCCATATGTTCTTATCCTTGGAATAATTTGTTTCTCTGCTTATTTTGAGAGGTATATTATGCGCTTCGGCATAATCTATCTCTTCGTCACGGCTTTTCAAATCCCATATACGCCATGGAGCAATTATCTCCATGTCAGGCGCGAAAGCTTTTATAGTAAGCTCAAAGCGGACCTGGTCGTTACCCTTTCCCGTGCAGCCGTGGCATATCGCATCTGCACCTTCTTTTTTTGCAATCTCTACTATTCTTTTTGCGATTATCGGGCGTGCAAAAGATGTTCCGAGAAGGTATTTATTTTCATAGATCGCTCCGGCTTTCATGGTCGGATATATGTAATCTTCTATAAATTCTTTTGTAAGATCTTCTATATATATTTTAGAAGCTCCTGTTTTGATGGCTTTTTCTTCGAGCCCCTCAAGTTCATCAGCCTGTCCTACATTGCCGGATACGGCGATTACCTCGCAGTTGTTATAGTTTTCTTTAAGCCAAGGAATTATAATCGATGTGTCAAGTCCTCCCGAATACGCCAAAACAACTTTTTTAATTTCTTTTTTCATTTTGATTTCCTCCGGATTTCAATATGTTTAATTATACATCAAAACACATAAAATTGCAATAGCGAAAGTTAAAAAATATATACAAATATAATATAATCGGCGTCTGTTATTTGTAACTAATTAACAAAATATACTGGTTTTTAGAATTTTTATTCAGTTTTAATGAAGAAAAAAAATGCATAAATTATTTTTTATGCATTTCTATCAGCTCATTATACATTTTCTGAGGTAATATGCCCAGTTTACCTTTTCCGTAGAAAAAAATATTGTTTAGAAAGAGTCCGCAACTGCGTTGTCCGTATCTGAAATCATAAACAAGATTACATCCTTCTCTGATTGCCTCATCAGAAAGCCATTTTTTGACATCGTAAAGAGATCTTCTTTGAGAATCCCACACAAAAAAAATATCGCTTCCGCAACTTTTTCCCGTTTCACAACCGGAAGGACAGTCTCCTTCCGTAAAAACAACGTTGTTGTAAACTGTTGTCATATGTTTCTTTCAAGCACGGCAATGAATTCTTGCCTGCTGTCTCCTATGGCACGGATATTTGCTGCGGCGCAGCCTACAAATCTCCATCCTTGTTCGGCATATGAATTCAGGGCTATTTCAAGAGACTCAGGATTGAATTTTCCGGATATCCATTTATCTTTTTGTGTTAAAATCTTATATTCAACTGTGCGTTTTTTATCTGTTTTGATAAAATCCATAATTAAGCCTCCGTTTATTTATTATATTGAGCATGATGTTATGTTATTATTCACATAATGACTAAAGGCAGATTTTTATTTATGATGTAACAAATATTGTTTAAGAAGATTGTATTTATATGGCTCTTTAATTATTTTCGCTGCTTTTACGATAAAAAATTCTTACTGTTAAAGAATTATACATTTATTATAGGTGTTGAAAAATAATTTTAATCAAATGCTATCGTCAGATATATCGAAAAAACAAAAAGCCGCCTGTTTTTGGCGGCTCTGATGTCTATTTTTGTACTGATATAAAATAATTTAAGGAAATTTATCCATTTTTATCTGAGTAATTAATTGCTGCTTATTAATATATAAATAAATCAGTTTCTGCCTGCAATATTCATAATGAGAAGCATTGCGTCCGTGATATCGGCAATATCGTTTCCGTCTATATCTGCCGCATATTTTTCATAATAATCAAGATTTATTTTCCCAGCTGCGGCTCGGAATGAAAGTATTGCATCTGTAATGGATGTTTTTCCGTCGGAGTTTAAATCTCCTTTTATTATATTACAGGGCTTTATTTCTATAAATACTCCGTCGCCTATTCCTAAATCTATCGTAAACATCCCATTTTCGTCCGGAAGTAGTTCTTTTTTTGTTCCGTCTGGATAAGCTGTGACTTTATGCGGCGAATTAAACGAAAATGTTGCCTGAGAGGTTTGATTGTTGTTTATTTCTGCCGCGTTTACAATCGTAAACGCCTTGTTTTTGTTTTCATCCTTTGATTCAAAGCATCCTACTATGGATGCTCTGTATGAATTAAAAGTTTTGAATAATTCGTCAAATCCTGTAAATTGTTTTCTGGTTTGTTCATATTCCAATATATATCCGGGAGTTTTACCAAAATCCGGTTCAATGATAAAGGTTCCGAGATTGCTGTATTTTTTTACCGTATCGGAAATAAGTTTCAATTCGTCGTTCATTGCCTTTGTATAATCCCATACTTCAGTTTTTTCGCCTTCATATGTTACGCTTGCTCCGTAAAATTCAGTTGCTTCATAAAGTCCGGGATGTGGGATCGCATAGCAAAAATGCATGAATTTTGTAACTCCGAAAGAAAGGCCTATATACATTTGAGATATCATGTCTTCAGCGGAAGGACTTCTGTTGGCTCCGAATCCGAGGGACTGTATATGAAGCCAGTGATCTTTGTCTTTTTGTATACATTGATTGTTTACGATATCGATGCTTGTAAGATATGTTTTTTCTGTCGTTGCGGCTGTGTAATACGGATATACATCTGTCGATATATAATCGACATTTATTTTTTCCGTAAATAGTCTTATGTATTCTTCATAATCAGGAGTTCCTAACTGCTCGGGGGAAGCATACTGTGGAAAAAGATTTATATAAGGAATAAGATCTGGTTGTTCTTCTTTTGCAATACGGACAGCGTTTGCCAGAAAGTCAAATTTATCTGCTGATGGTTCGTCTGAGATCGAATAGCCTATGACTACAGGGCTGTCCCAGTATTCTTTTTGCATATTACTACGGATATCTTTTTCACTTGAAGTATATCGTATATTAGCATCAAGAATACACTTTATATCATATTTTTCACATAGATCTATGGCTTTTTCATAATTATCATACCACCATATGAAGATAAAATCAAGGCCGTTTTCTTTCATTGTAGCCGCGCCTTCGTCGGTCAGGATATAAGGGATCCATGTTCCTATTTGTATATTGTTTTTGAATTCCGACACAATTTCTGCTTTTGTTTTTTCGTCCTGTGCTTTTGCATATACCGGCAAAGATATAAACATCGCGAGTATGATTATAAATAAAAGTATTTTTTTCATTTTGGTGTCTCCTTGCTTTTTTGGTATATAAAATATATGAGCGCCCGTATCGTGTTGTTTGAAGCTGTTGATTTATGATTTTCAACATCGGGAATTGTTGGTGAAGTATCAGACGAACAGCTTTTGATACCAGAAGCACATGTAAAGGTTTTTGTTTTGTTGTTTGTAATAAAACTTTTCTATGAAATTCGGCAGACAAAAAAGTTTATTATGAAAAGTCAGTTGTCAGATTTCGTATATCAGTTATTTAACCGGTTTTCTCCACACCATTTTATTTACTATTCCGGTGTAACTTTGTATCAGTTTGACAACCTTGGTGCTTACGTTTTCATCTGTATAATTGGGTACAGGCAATGCCGTGTCTCCATTTTTCTGCATTTCTACTGCGGTATCTACTGCGGAAAGAACCTGCTCTGTTGTTATGCTTCCGAGTATAAAGACCCCTTTGTCAAGAGCTTCGGGGCGTTCTGTAGATGTCCGGATACATACTGCGGGAAATGAACGGAAATAAGCGCTTTCTTCAGGCAGTGTACCACTGTCGGAGACAACGCAGAAGGAATTGAGCTGTAAATGGTTATAGTCGGAAAACCCAAAAGGTTTAAGATTCTTTACAAGCGGATGAAACTTAAAACCACGTTTATTTATAATATTTGCGGAACGAGGGTGAGTACTGTAAATTATTGGTATTTTGTATGTTTCAGCCATTGCGTTGACGGCGTTCATAAGCGCCATGAAGTTTTGTTCATCATCTATATTTTCTTCTCTGTGCGCGGACAAAAGAATATATTTTCCTTTTTCAAGACCGAGAGTGTCAAGTATTTTGCTGTTTTTTATTTTTTCAAGATTAGCGCTTAAAACTTCCGCCATGGGGGAACCTGTCACGAACGTGCGTTCTTTTGCAGTTCCTTCCGCATTGAGATACCGGCGTGCATGTTCGCTGTAACACATATTAACATCCGCAATATGGTCGACGATACGCCGGTTGGTTTCTTCCGGAAGATTTTCGTCAAAACAACGGTTTCCCGCCTCCATGTGGAAGATAGGAACTTTGAGGCGCTTGGCGCAGATTGCGGAAAGGGTGGAGTTTGTGTCTCCTAATACAAGAAGCGCATCAGGTTTCTTTTCTGATATTATTTTGTAGCTCTGAGAGATAATATTTCCTATGGTTTCGCCCAGATCGTCTCCGACACTGTTAAGATATATATCAGGACTGCGCAAATCAAGATCTTCAAAAAATATCTTGTTTAATGTATAATCCCAGTTCTGTCCGGTATGTACCAGTGTCTGGTCAAAATATTTGTCACATTTTTTTATGACTTCCGAAAGACGAATTATTTCCGGACGTGTACCTACTATGGTCATAAGTTTAAGTTTACTCATAGTGCCTCTCCCGCTTAATACTTTATTATCATAATAATAGCATATTTTTCGCTGTTTGTCAACAAAAAGCGCAGGTATTGACAAAAGTCGAAAAAATATATATAATGTTGGAATGAAAGGGTGGTGCGCGTGGTAAAAACAGATTTTCATACGCATTGTCTGCCCGGAATGGATGATGGGGCTTCTTGCCCGGAAGAATCTTTAAGTATGCTCGAATTACTTAAAAATCAGGGTATAGAACGGGTTGCTTTAACTTCTCATTTTTTTATTGGCAAAGAAACTCCGGAACATTTTGCAGAGCGAAGAAAGAAAGCTCTCGAAAAACTTGAGCCTTTTTTTTTAGAGAGAAATCTGCCTATGCTTTATCCGGGTGCGGAAGTAAATATAATAAAGGGTGTATCCGAAAAAGACTTATCCGGGTTATGTATCGGTGATACAAATTTGATTTTACTTGAAATGCCGTACGGTCAGTTTGAGAATTGGTCTGTCAGAGAGATTGAAAATATCATGTTCGGACAAAAACTGTGTCCCGTTATAGCGCATCTGGACAGATATCTTGCCTGGTTTAGTATTTCAGATTTTGAGGAAATCCTTTCTTTGGGTAATATAATTATACAGATAAATGTAAGTGCGTTTTCTTCGTATAGATCACGTAAATTTGTACTGAACCTTGCTCGTGCGGGATATCCGTTGGTTATTGGTTCCGATGCCCATAATCTTAGTTCTCGGTCTCCTGATTTTTCTGTATTTAATAAATTTTTTGCAAAAAAGAACGTAAGGGAATCGCTTGAAAAGGCTTTTTCCAGAAGCAATAAAATATTGCCTTTTGAATGCTGAAGGGAAACTGTTATGTTGCAGAATAATAAAGAAAACGGTGTAGCTGTCGCGTCGAAATGGGGTCGTACCATCCTTATGGTGGTACTTGACATTATATTTATCAACCTCGCTATGATACTTTCGCTTTATATCCGTTTTGATATAAGTTTTTTTGAAGATCCGTCATTTAATCTTGAGTTTATGAGGTATTTCAATAATTATCTCATAACTGCGCCGATCAATACAGTTTTGTCGGTAGGCGTTTTTGCGGTTTTCAGGCTTTACAGTAATATTTTAAAATATATCAGTTTCAGGGAAATATGTTTTGAGCTTTCTTCCTGTGTGGTTTCATCCGTGCTGTATTTTGCGGTGGGGGCATTTCTTGAGATGCAACTTCCAAGAAGTTGTTATATAATTTCCGCGATGATACTGATGGCGTTCCTTATGGTTTCCCGGTACATGATACGTTTTATTCAGACTGTAAGAAAGATATTTACACCGAGATCCAAAAAAATCAATGTCAGGCGCGTTATGATAATAGGCGCCGGAAATACTGCCGGCATGCTTATCAGAGAACTTAAGTCAAATGAATATATACGTCAGAGACGAGTAGTATGTGTTATTGATGACGACAAAGCTAAAATCGGAAGATATATATATGGTGTCAAGGTTGTGGGAGATCGAAATGATATTGTCGACGCGGCTTTAAGATATAGAATAAATGAGATAATATATGCAATCGCCTCTGCCGAGGAAAAGGATAAAGCGGAAATATTAAACATCTGCAAAAAAACAAAATGTGTGATGCGTATTCTTCCCGGTATAGATAAAATTCTTGAAAATACGGAGACTGCCGAGGATCTCAGAAAAGTTCAGGTAGAGGACCTTCTTGGTAAACCGAGGGTAATAAAGATTGGTAAAAATCCTGAGGAATATATAAAAGATAAGACTGTTTTGATTACCGGAGGCGCGGGTTCAATAGGTGTAGGGTTATGCAAACATATTGTTTTGCATAAGCCGAGAACTGTTATTGTTGTGGACATGTTTGAGAATAATGTAGTTGAATTGCAGAATCTATTCCGCACAAAATACAGAGATATTAATTTTATATCATATGTCACTACGGTTCGTGATGAATTGAGCGTGAATGAGATTTTTGCGAGGCATAAACCGGACGCAGTTTTTCATTGCGCTGCGTATAAGCATGTCCCCGTTATGCAGAATAATCCTGTAGATGCTGTTAAAAACAATGTTTTCGGTGCGCTTAACGTTATGCATGCGGCTGACAGAAACGGTGTGAAAAAGTTTATATATGTGTCAACAAATAAAGCGTATGCGCCCACTAACGTTATGGCCGCTACAAAGCATATATGCGAGATGTTTCTGCAATGTTTTCAGAAAACATCGAGGACCGTTTTCTGCGCGGTCAGATTCGGTAATGTGCTCGGGACATCGGGCGGCGTTGTCCAGATATTTGAAGAGCAAATTAAAAACGGAGGACCGCTTCTTGTAACTGATCCTGATATTACACGTAATTTTATAACTCTTGGCGAAGTTTCAGCTCTGATTGTGAAGGCGGGAGGCCTTTCGACCGGAGGGGAGATTTACGCTTTAGGGGACGGATCCCCCCTGAAAATCGCGGATTTGGCTGAAAATATGATAAGACTTTCGGGATATACGCCTTATGTAGATATTGATATTAAATTTATGGGTTTGCGTGAAGGAGAGGTTTTGACCGAAAAACCTCCTATCCCGAAAGAAGCTATGAGCCCGACTTCTTTTTCTAATATTTTTTTGTGTAAAAGCGATGAGATCGAAGAAGATATATTTATAAAAAGTATTGATAAATTAGGGAAAACTATTGTTGATGAGCCGTCTAAAGTGAGGGAGGTTCTTTCAGAAATTGTAGGTGCTGAGGTTTAACGGTGAATTTTTGTTTGGATATTTTTGATAATTTTTATTACTATGTGTGTGATAAAACTTTTTTATGTTTTTGAAAATTGTCACAGTCTGGAATTGTCAAATATGACAATAGTAAGCGACCCGAAAACAGATTTTCGTTTTCGGGTCGCTTTTTGCTTAAAAATATTATATTCTGGCTGAAATATTTTATAAAAACGTTAAAGCAGACAATATATTATCTTGCTCCTTTGTGAGTTATCATGACCGGAACCGTCATTAATATGCATTTGATATCTACCGCAAAGCTTCGTTCTTTTATGTAGTCTACATCGTATTTCAGTCTTTCTTCCGGTGTCAGTTCATATTGTCCGTTTATTTGAGAAAGACCTGTTAATCCGGGTTTTACAAGAAGCCTTTGGCGAAATGTAGGTATGTATTTTTCTATCTCAAGTATAAAAACTTCTCTTTCCGGTCTCGGCCCGACAAGCGACATCTGTCCTAAAAACACATTTATAAACTGTGGAAGTTCGTCAAGCCTGGTTTTTCGCAGGAAGTTTCCTACTTTTGTAATACGTGGATCGTCTTTTTGAGCCCATTGTGCTCCGTCTTTTTCAGCATCTACGCACATTGAGCGGAATTTAAATATTTTAAATGGTTTGTTGTTTCTGCCTACACGTTCTTGAGTATAAAACATAGGCCCTTTCGATGTCAGGACTACCGCAAGACCGATGATAAGCATGGGAATAAAAAGAACTACAAGCGCAATAAGGCTGCAAAAAAGATCAAAAGCTCTTTTGAAAAACTGATATACAGGTTTCTTGTCGAAATTTTCGACCGTGAGCTCTTCCTGAGTATATTCGTGGACTTCTGATAATTCTTTTATCTGGGTCGCTGCAAGGGTTTCGGATTGTTCAATAACTGTTGTTTCCGTTGCCATGTAAGCCACTCCTTTTATGTATAATGTAATAGTTTGTTCTTAGTTTGTAAATCGCAGTTTATATATGGTTAGGAATGTATGGCCTAAGCCGAAACAGCGATGATTTGTCTGAAATATTCCAAAATACCATAAAAGTAAAATATATTTTCATTTTGTATATTATAGCATAAAACGTCAAAAAAATCAATATCTGTTTTTTTCCATATAAATTCGTTATTGAATGGGCGCGCTGAAAAATTTTTATCATTTTTTAGAGTTGCAGTTCTTGATAGGATGTACTAAATCAAACAATAACTTTTTTCTTTATTATTTTTTATATTTGAATAGGTTCGTTTTGTTTCGAGGATAATACTGATAATTATGTTTATAATATACAAGAATGGTATATTATGGTTTTGCTTTCTACAAAAAATTTGTAAAGCATGGCGTTGTATGCATGAATGTATGAAAACGGTTTTACACGGATTTTACAAAACATTCCTTTTTTATTTTACACTGGAGGAATATCATATGTTATATACAAAAGAAAACAAAAATAAAAAGGAGATTTTCTGTATGAAAAAATTTATCAGTCTTACACTTGTCGCGCTTATTGCATTGGTTGCTTTTTCCGGTTGCGGAAGTAAAGGAGGAACTGTTTCGACCGATGGCTCAACGTCAATGGAGAATGTCATAGGCGCGCTTAAGGAGGCGTTTGAAAAAGAAAATTCCGGTGTTACGGTTACTTACAACCCGACAGGTTCAGGAACCGGTATTACAGCCGTTTTGGAGGGACGTTGTGATATTGGCCTTTCCAGCCGCAGTCTTAAAGAAGAGGAAAAGGCTGAAGGTTTGACTGAAACAACACTTGCGTTGGATGGTATAGCTATAATAGTTAATCCTTCTAACCCTGTCAGTGATCTCAGTTTGGAAAATATCGCAAAGATTTATAAAGGCGAGATAACTAACTGGAAAGATGTGGGCGGAAATGACGGCGAAATCGTTTTGATAGGGCGTGAGGCAGGAAGCGGAACACGCGATGGGTTTGAATCCATAACAGATACTGAAGACGAGTGTAAATATCGTCAGGAGTTGACATCTACCGGGGATGTTATTACTACTGTATCAGGAAATCCCAACGCTATCGGCTATGCATCTCTCGCTTCTGTAAAAGATACTGTAAAGGTTCTTTCGGTAGACGGGGTTTCCCCCAGTGAGGCGACAGTACAAGACGGTTCATATAAAGTACAACGCCCGTTCGTTCTTGTAACAAAAACAGGGGCTGAACTTTCTGAAACAGCACAGAGTTTTATGGATTATATAACATCTTCTGAAGTAAGCGATATAATATCCGCCGCAGGCGCAGTTCCTGTAAAATGAACGATCTTGGCAAAATGAGACAGCAAACCGGTTATATTCCGGTTTGCTGTCTCGGTGATTGAAAGGCGGAAAAAAATGAAAAATAAGAAAAAAGTTCTTGAAACGGTCATACATGGCATATTCTTGATTCTTGGCCTTATAACAGTCGGCTGTGTGTTGCTGATAAGTGTGTATCTTGTAGTTTCAGGTATTCCGGCAATTCGTGAAATAGGGATTATTGATTTTTTATTCGGAAAAGAGTGGTCTTCAACTTCTTCAGATCCGGAATACGGTATATTGCCTTTTATTCTTACAAGTATATACGGGACGGCGGGAGCGATTCTTTTAGGGGTGCCTATCGGTTTTCTCAGCGCGGTATATCTTGCTAAAATAGCTCCGCCCAAACTTAAAGCTGTTATCGGCGCCGCGGTCAGCCTTCTTGCCGGTATCCCTTCTGTTGTTTACGGGCTTGTAGGTATGCTCGTTCTTGTTCCCGGTATACGTATGTTGTTCGGTATCCCGGACGGCGCAAGCCTTTTGGCGGCTATCGTTGTTCTCGCAGTAATGATTCTTCCTTCGGTAATAAAAGTTTCAATGACCGCGCTTGAGGCTGTGCCCAAAGAATATGAAGATGCTTCTTTGGCTCTCGGTGCTACTCCGGTTGAAACATATTTTCGAGTTTCTGTTCCCGCTGCCAAAAGCGGTATCGCCGCGGCTGTGGTCCTCGGAATCGGACGCGCGATAGGTGAAGCTATGGCTGTTATGATGGTGTCCGGAAATGTTGCAAATATGCCGTCTATTTTTCAGAGTGTGCGTTTTTTAACGACAGCGGTCGCAAGTGAGATGTCATATTCGTCGGGGCTTCAGAGACAAGCTCTTTTTTCTATAGCTTTGGTATTGTTTTTATTTATTTTACTTATAAACGCTACACTTAATTTCTTTTTAAAACGCAGTAAGGAGAAATGATTTATGCAAAAAAAGACAATTTCCGGAAAAAGAAAGGCATATGTCGCTTTGATGCGAGTATTGATGTTCACTTCGGTTTTCTTTACATGCGCTTTGGTCTTGTTTTTAATAGTGTTTGTAATGGTTAAAGGAATACCAAATGTTTCATGGGAGCTGTTAAGTACTGCGCCGAGCTACCTTTCAGGCAGAATCGGTATTCTTCCCGATATACTTAATACTGTTTATATTGTGATCGCTACTCTTTTAGTCGTATTGCCTCTTGGTGTCGGGGCAGCCGTTTATTTGACCGAATATGCGAAAAATAAACGTGTGGTCAGTATTATTGAATACGCCGCGGAGACTCTTTCTGGTATTCCCTCTATAATATACGGGCTTGTTGGAATGTTGTTTTTTTGTCAGTTTCTTAATCTTCAAACCTCACTTTTCGCAGGAGCGTTAACTCTTGTGATTATGAATCTTCCGACTGTAATGCGGACTACTCAGGAAAGCCTTAAAACTGTCCCGCAAAGCTATCGTGAAGGGGCATTCGGATTAGGCGCGGGCAGATGGAGGATGATTCGTACGGTGGTTTTACCGGGATGCGTTGATGGAATCATTACCGGATGTATTCTTTCTGTAGGCCGGATTTTAGGTGAGTCTGCCGCACTTTTATTTACAGCGGGGTTTGCACATGCGCTTAACGGTATATTTGAAGGTCTTGCGAGTTCCGGTGCGACATTGACTGTTGCTTTATATGTTTATGCTAAAGAGCAGGGTGAATTCGGTGTTGCGTTTGCCATCGCCGCTATACTTATGGTTTTAACTATGCTGGTGAATCTGACGGCAGCTTTTGTTGGTTGGTATTTCAAAAAAAGGAGAAGCATATGAGCAGTATAATAAGTGTGAAAGATTTGTACTTGTGGTATGGTAACTCGCAGGCGCTTAAAAATATAAGTATGAATATCGATGAGCATTGTATAACAGCTTTGATAGGTCCTTCAGGTTGCGGAAAGTCTACTTTCCTTAAGACTCTTAACAGAATGAACGATCTTGTTCCAGAAGTCAGGATATCAGGAGAAGTAAAATATTGCGGTGATGATATATTTGATTCCGGGATTGATGTGAATGAGCTTAGAAAAGACATAGGGATGGTGTTCCAGAAACCTAATCCGTTTCCGATGAGTGTTTACGATAATGTCGCATATGGACCCAGAACACACGGAATAAAGAACAAGGCGAAGCTTGATATGATTGTTGAAAAATCTCTTCGTGATGCGGCTATTTTTGATGAGGTCAAAGATCGTCTTAAAAAATCCGCGCTGGGACTTTCGGGAGGTCAGCAGCAGCGTCTTTGTATCGCGCGAGCTTTGGCGGTTGAGCCGAAAGTTCTTTTAATGGATGAGCCGACAAGCGCGTTGGATCCTATTTCAACATCTAAAATAGAAGATCTTGCAATTGAATTAAAAAAGAGTTATACTATTATTATAGTGACCCATAATATGCAGCAGGCCGTACGTATATCCGATAATACAGCTTTCTTCCTTCTTGGTGATTTGGTGGAATACGGAAATACTCAAAAAATGTTTGAACAGCCTGAGGATAAACGTACGGAAGATTATATTACCGGGAGGTTCGGATAATGAGAAACCGTTTTGATGAACAGTTGGCTGCTCTTAACAGAGAGCTGATCAGAATGGGTGCTTTATGTGAAGAAGCTATTGCTATGGCATCAAAGGCTCTTGTCGATGGGGACATAAAGCTTTCGAATCGGGTCGTTGCTGTTGATTCGGAGATTGATGAGATGGAACGTGAAATTGAATCACTTTGTCTTAAACTCCTTTTGCAACAGCAGCCGGTTGCCAGAGATTTACGTCAGATATCAGCGGCTCTTAAAATGATTACAGATATGGAGAGGATAGGGGATCAGGCGGCTGATATAGCAGAGATAATCGGGTTTCTCGGCGGAAGGACCGGAGAAGACTGCGAATATATCCGCTTAATGGCTCAGTCCGCGATAAAAATGGTGACAGAAAGCGTTGAGGCATATGTGAAGAAAGATGTTGCCGCCGCTGAGACGGCGATAAAACATGATGATATAGTTGATGATTATTTTTATAAAGTCAAAACCTCTCTTATACAAATGGTTGCGAAACAACCTGATGACGGTGAGTATGCGCTTGACTTGCTGATGATTGCAAAATATTTTGAACGTATTGCCGATCACGCGGTAAATATTGCCGAATGGGTTATATTTTCCGTAACGGGAGTTCATAAAGGAGAAGACATATGATCTGGTGTGTAGAAGACGATGCCTCTATACGTGACATGGAAGTATATACGTTAAGATCAACTGGTTATGATGCCGAGGGGTTTTCAGACGGAGAGGCTTTTTTTAATGCGCTGAAAGTCCAAATCCCGGATCTGATCATACTTGATGTTCTTTTGCCCGGAGAAGATGGGATACAGATTTTGAAGCGTCTCAGGGAACTCCCTGAGACAGCCGACATCCCCGTGATTATGGCAACTGCAAAAGGAATGGAGTACGACAAAGTACAAAGCCTTGATATGGGAGCAGATGATTATCTGGTAAAGCCGTTTGGAATGATGGAAATGATATCACGTGTAAAGGCTGTTCTCCGGCGTTGCAGGAAAGAAGAGAAATATCAGCATGTTCTTAAAAACGGGGATCTGCTGGTAAATTTGGATGAACATACTGTTGTCGCGGACGGGATGCGTATACAATTGACATTTAAGGAGTTTGAGATACTCAAGCTGTTTCTTTCGCATCCCGGTATAGTATATACACGGGATCAGTTGTTCAATATTGTATGGGGTTCTGATTATATCGGCGAAACAAGGACCGTTGATATGCATATAAGAACTTTGCGGCAAAAGCTCGGACATTACGGTGACTTGATTGAAACCGTGCGAAATGTAGGATACCGGATGGAGGCGTCTGAAAAATGACTAAAAAAATATTTCGGTCGGTTTTCTTTGTCGCCGTGCTTATGCTGTTAATATGTTTCGCTTTAGTGATGTGGGCTTTTTATGCGTATTTTAATTCGGTTCAGAAAGAGCAGCTGAAAACAGAGATTGAACTTGTAGCCCGCGCTGTTGAGAAAGACGGTATGTCCTATTTGGTTTCTCTTGATACCGGGGAAAGTCGTATTACCTGGATAGCGGCAGACGGAAGCGTTTTGTATGATTCCGAGAATGATCCCCAGTCTATGGAAAATCATTCGCAAAGAGAAGAAATTCGTGAAGCCTTTGAAACAGGAAACGGCGAAAGTTCCCGTTATTCTTCTACTCTTACTGAAAAAACCGTCTATTATGCGCAACTTTTGTCAGACGGGACAGTCATTCGTGTTTCCGTAAGCAACGCAAGTATATTATTTTTGGTTTTAGGGATGCTCAGGTATATAATAATTATTTTTGCACTTGCGCTTATAATATCAGTCATTATTGCCGACAGGGTTTCTAAAAAAATAGTAGCACCTCTTAATTCAATAAATTTAGATATGCCACTCGAAGTCAATTCATATGATGAGATATCACCGCTTCTTACTCGTATAGAGGAACAGCGCAGACAGATCGAATTGCAGGTTTCCGAATTGGAAGAACGAAAAAAAGAGTTTTATGCTATTATAAAAAACATGAATGAAGGACTTGTACTTGTTGGTAAAGACGGGAAAATATTGAGTATTAACTATGCTGCAGCCGCGTTTTTCTCAACAAATACGGAATGTGTCGGCAGTGATTTCCTCACAGTCGAAAGAAATCCGGCAATAGAAAAAACGTTAAAAACTGCGCAGGAATCAGGACATGGTGAAATGCAGATCAGCAGAAACGGGAAAGAATACCAGCTTAACGCAAGCCGGATCGAAGTTGACGCTCAGAGTTCGGATATAGTCATATTGATCTTTGATATTTCTGACAGGGTATTCGCCGAGCGAAACAGGAGAGAATTTACCGCAAATGTTTCTCATGAACTTAAAACGCCGCTGCATTCAATTATGGGTAGCGCCGAATTGTTGGAAAATAATATGGTGAAACCTGAGGATATCCCCCGGTTCGTATCAAATATCCGTGTTGAGGCGTCGAGGCTTTTAACTTTAATAGAGGATATAATACGTTTGTCTTTTCTCGATGAAAATACGGAAATCCCCATGGAAGATGTGGATTTATATGAGTTGGTCATCAGTGAAACGAAAGTGTTATCTCCTCTTGCTAAAGAAAAAAATATTACATTGACTTCTGAAGGAGAAAAAACCGTTATAAACGGAAACAAACGCCTGCTGCATGAAATCATATATAATCTTTGTGATAATGCAATAAAGTATAATATAGACGGCGGTAGCGTAAAAATAAAAGTATATAAGGAAGAGAATAACGCGGTGCTAATAGTTTCCGATACCGGTATCGGGATCCCTCCGGAAGACCATCAAAGAGTTTTTGACAGATTTTATTGTGTGGATAAAAGTCATTCCAAAAAGACAGGAGGGACAGGGCTCGGTCTTTCTATAGTAAAACATGCCGTACAATGTATGGGCGGGAAAATTTCTCTCGACAGTTATCCCGGTAAGGGAACGACGATAACCGTGATTTTCAAACTTGTAAAAGACGCTGCAGAATGATTTTATATTTCTTAATACGTTTAATGAAAATTTTTTATAATATTAAAACCGCTTATTCACCTGCAGGTGTTTAATAAGCGGTTTTTTGTGCCTACATGAATATTTATTGTTTCATAAGAGAATTTTCATAAATTTCATATCCGAGAGCAAATAGCATTCGGGGTGTAAAAAACAGATATTTTCTTCAAAAAAACACCGGGTTTCGGCATAGCCCGTAAACCCGGTCATTTTACGCTTTTATATTTTATTGTGAGATAAAGCCGAATATGTTAAGCAAAACTACAAGTACAAGGCAAATTAATGAGATAACAATCGTGGCTTTTTTCAGAAATACGTCTTTGCCGCTTTTTTTCTGATTGTTGTAAAAATTGCTCTGCCCCGTTACTGCTCCGCCCAGGCCTTCGCCCCTCTTTGTCTGAAGCATTATGATTATAACAAGCAGAACAGAGAAAACCAGAAGGATTATGGTCAATATGATTTGCAGCAGATCCATTGTTTATACCTCCTTACAGAATTACATCTATGATAGTATATCATACTTTTTGAAATTTTGCAATACCTTGTTAAAATTTTATTTTTTTGTCAAAGTAACGCAGACCACCTCTGGACACATGAATCTAAAGCTTACGCCTGAAGAACCGAGTCCGCGTGAGACAACAAGTTTATCCTGTTCGCTTTCATAAACTCCTTTTGCGTATTTTGGGAAAAACGCGTTTTTCCCTATTTTTTGTATAAACGGTGTGCCGCCTGCCGGTGATATCAGCGGTCCTATAAAAGGTAAATCGATAAATCCGCCGTGTACATGCCCGGAAAGCATAAGATCGGGATGTTTTTCCATGTTATCGTATACAAGAGGGTCATGATAAAGAAAAATATTGAATTCATCGTCTTCAAATTCGGGTTTATATGGGCCGTATTCATGCCAACTGTATCCGAAAAGCGCGATTTTATCGCCGTTTTCCGCAGTCAGATATATTTTTTCGTGTCGAAGGTTGATAACTCCGGCTTTTTCAAGACTTGCTGAGAACGTTTCAAATGATTCCGGTGTTTTCCGGTAAGGAGAGGGGTCATGATTACCTTCCACATAATATACTGGATATTTATCCGCTATCGCTTCCGCGAAATAATAAAACGATGGATTCAGGTTTTCCGCATTATGCATATCTCCGGAGATCATTACGACATCGGGGTTTTCTTCTTCTATTATCTTCAGAATACGACTGTTGTTTTTCCCGTATTGCTTGTCATGCAGGTCCGAAAGAAGAATTATTTTATATCCGTCAAACCCTTCAGGAAGATTTTCGTACCGCAGCGTGTGCTGTATTACGTTTATATGTGTGTTTACATATATCATGAATATGATAAACGCAAGTAACAGCGCGCCGAGGATTGTATATATTATCATCTTTTTTTTCCTTTTCATATACTGCTCCTATCAATCCTTATAATTATACCATTAAAATATTTTTGTGTCAATATATATCCAGCCTCTTTACAATGAAGAAAATTTGTAGTATAATATATAAGTATATAGTACGGAGGAATTGTATGATTTTTCAACTGTTTGATGGGTTTGGCGACAGATACGGGGATATCCGGTATATAGTTGTCGGCGTTATTTGTATGGCGGCACTGTTTGTTTTCTTTTATCTTCATAATCTTTTCAGTGTTGGATTTTGCAGGTTGTTCAGAAACAGATGTGAGAAAGGTGCTGCTTCTCCGAGGTCGGTTTTTTGTTTGAGCAACACGGCGTCTGCGCTCCTGTTTTTTTTGTTCGGCTGTTGCTGGAAAGAGCAGCAGGGCATTCCATCTCGTAAAAAAGCGGCGACTGTTTTTGTATCTGTTTTTACGCTTATATGCTGTGCGGCCGTGTCTGTTTTATTTCTTCTTGCCGGCGCGTTTCTTAATCTTTTTTCCGAAAAGTCATTTTTTGCTTTTGCTGTTTTACCGTTTGTGATTTTTTTCAGAGCACTTTTTATGATTGGTGTTTGTATCGTCATTTTTTCGTTTATTCCTCTTCCGCGTTTTATGCTCGGTAATATAATATGTGCGTTATTGCCCGTGTCTGTCGCGGAAAAATTTGAGAAAGCTGCCCCGTACTCTTTTTTCTTTGTAATGATAATCGCGGTGTTCGCCGGAAGAGGCGGTATGATCGAATCTCTTTATTCTATTGCGGGTACCTGGTCGGCGGATCTGCTTTCTCTGATAATATAGCGGAGGGTAATTTATGATAATCAGTAATCTTTTTATGTTGATTGATGGGGAAATAAGCATCATTAAGTTTATTCAAGTTACTTTGTTTGTTTCGGTTGCGGTAATAATAGCGTTATCGGTGCATGAATGTTGCCATGCTGTCGTTGCGTATTGGTTTGGGGATAAAACGGCGAAGTCTCAGGGGAGGATAACTCTGAATCCTTTCAGGCATATGAATCTTATAGGAACGCTTATGCTTTTGATAGTCGGTTTCGGTTGGGCAAATCCTGTCATCGTGGACAGCCGTAATTTTAAGAAGCCCCGTTTGGGTATGGCTTTAACCGCTGCCGCCGGTCCTGTTTCAAACCTTCTGATGAGCTTTATTTTTTCTTTCTTGTATGTTTTTTTGTATATAAAAATTGAGCCACTTTTTTCAAATGTATTAATCGAAAATCTTTTTGAGCTGTTTAGATATATTATTATTATAAATATGTCTTTTGCGATTTTCAATCTTGTTCCTTTCCCCCCCTTGGACGGCTCAAAAATAATCGGTGAGATGCTTCCGCTTAAATACCGCTATAAGTATTATTCACTCGAGAGGTTCTCGCTTATCTTTTTTTTAGTTTTAATAGCGCTATTGAGGTTTTTTGATTTTTTGTCGATAGTAAATACTAACTTAAGTAATTTGTTTATATATATATCCGTACTTATTTTGGGGATATGAACGTGACCGGACTGACATATAAACTCGAGGTCTTTGAGGGGCCTCTTGATCTTTTGCTTGATCTGATTGAAAAACACAAGCTTGATATATACGACATAAAAATATCTCTTCTTACTGAGCAGTATATGCTTTATATTGCTAAAGCCAGGGAGCGTGACTGGGATCTGACAGCGGATTTTATTGAAATGGCTGCGAGGCTGCTTTATATAAAATCGTGTTCACTGCTTCCATCGCAGAATGATGAGGAAGAAGATCCGAAAGCTGATTTGGAACGGCTTTTAAGGGAATATTCTGTATATAAGGCTTTATCAGGGGAGATGAAAGACAGATATATAGGTTCGGATATTTTTTTTCGCGAGGTTATACCATCAGACTTGCCTAAAGCAGCGGCGGATTATAGTTATTCATCGGACAGGCTTGAACTTGCATACCGACGGGTGATTGCCGCATATGAGGCAAAAAGAATTACCCCGAAGGCTTTTGACAGGCTGATAGGAACAAAGATAGTGTCGGTGAATTCGAGGATACTCTATGTCCTTAAAACAATAAGAAGACGTTCAAAAGTACGGTTTATAAACCTTTTTGACGAATGCCGCAGCCGTTCGGAGATAGTCGCGACATTCCTTGCTGTTTTGGAGCTTTTACGTGCCGGACGTTTGGATACGGAGGAATCGGGCGATGATATAATTATAACTCTAAGTACTGTCTCGGATAAAAAATCGGTACGGTGAAAAAGAAAGGGGCCCGGCTTTTCAGGCCGGCGGACAGGTTATGGATATACAATTTCTTACAGCGGCCGTTGAGGCTGTTTTATATGCTTCGCCGACGCCGGTGGATCCTGACAGACTGGCAGCGGTTATTGGAGTTGATAAGGAAGAGCTTCTTGCTGTTTTTGATAAAATATTCGGTGATTGTATGAACGAAAATCGGGGAATAGAGCTTTTATGCAAGAACGGAATGTTTATGTTTGCGACTAAAAAAGAGTTTGGACAGATTGTTTCAGGTTATCTTGCGTCGCGCCGCCCCGGTCTTTCGAGCGCGGCTATGGAGGTTCTTGCGATCGCGGCGTACAATCAGCCGGTAACAAAGACATATATCAGCCAGATCAGGGGTGTTTCGTCTTCTGAGATAGTGGAATCTTTGGTTGAAAAAGGGCTTTTGGCGGAAGACGGAAAAATTGATGTTCCAGGAAAACCTATGGGGTATGTTACTACTGAGAAGTTCTTGGCGGTTTTTAATCTTGACAGTCTTGATGATCTTCCTGAGAATGACCTGATGCGCGATGCCGCAGGCGATTTTTATATGTCTGGGGCGCGGGGACAGACAATCCTTGCCGAAAGTGAGTAGAAAATGGAAATTCTGCGTATAATACTTATAACATTCGGTTCAATCGCAGGCTTTTTTGTCTTTGCCGTGATGCTTTTTTTGTTTTGTCCGATAAAAACAGAGATCGTTTATGGCGAAAGTAAATTTGTCAGAATACGTTTTTTGTTTTTTAGGTATACTTTTACGTCCGATAAAGTGAAAACACTGGTCAGAAAGAAAAAGCGGGCAGGGCATAAGGCTACTGAAAAATCTGAGGAAGACGGTGCGTCGGCTGAGCCGGAAAAGGATATTGAGAAAAAAGCCGCGTCAGAGTCTGAGAAAACCGATAAAAAGGAAAAAATTTCTTTGGATGATATTTTTACTATTGCTGATGCGATTATAAATAAATTTGTAAAAAAGCTTTATTTTAATCTGGTTTCACTTGATATAACCGCTGCTTCCTCTCAGGCGGATAAAACCGCGATATTATACGGGAGATTGAATGCGGGAATATACCCTCTCTTAGGAATGATAGATTCTGCCGGACGGCTTGGTAAGTCTCATGTCAATATAGTTCCTGATTTTACGTCGGAAAAGTTTTCGGCAAAGGTTCATATAATGATATCTACGCGATTGGTTTATATTTTGAATTGCTTTTTATATCTTAAAAAAGAAAAAATAATATAGCCGAAAGGAAGGTTATACACATATGGAAAACAGAGAACATCCCATCCAGGGAGTAATGGAAACTGCGATGAAGAGTATAAGGGAAATGGTTGATGTAAACACTATTGTAGGCAATCCTATAACTACTGCGGACGGTTCGACTATAATCCCCGTATCAAAAGTAGGCTTTGGTTTTGCGTCAGGAGGTTCGGATTTTAAGCAGAAAAATCATACTGAAGGTGAAACCCCTTGTTTTGGCGGAGGAAGTGGCGCAGGTGTGACAATAACCCCGATAGCGTTTTTGATTGTTTCCTCAAACGGCGGAGTATCTCTTCTTCCTGTCGACAATCCGCAGTTTTCCGCAGTGGATAAAGCGATCGATATGCTTCCCTCTATGGTGGACAAGCTTAAAGAAGCGTTTTCAAAAAAGAAGTGCGACCGTGAAAACGACTGATATGTAAAAATATCGGTTATTGACGGCGGTTCTGTGTTTACTTATTTTATCTGGAACAGCAGCTTCAACAAAACATGTATTTGTTGTTTTAGTTATATTTATGATAAATTTATCCCCGGTCCGGCAGAAAACCGAACCGGGGATATGCTATGTACAAAAGTAAAGAAATATTTTTATCTGTTTTTTGTTCAGATATTATTACATGTACTTTTCTGTGCGGAGTTTATTTTCTTGTATTAAGAAGGTGGATAATATCGTGTTTTTTCGGCATGGATTCGGCAGCTCCTTTTTTTGTAACCGAAAGAGAGGCGCTTGCAGTAGCGAATCTGACAGCTTCCTGTATATCACATCCTTCGGCAATAGCTGCTGCAAAAGCCCCGTTATAGGCATCTCCGGCGCCGGTCGTATCTATCGCTTTTTGCGGTATTGCGGGAATATGCCCGGTAAATACAGAGTTTTTGATATATGAGCCTTTGCTGCCTAATGTAATTATTACTGTTTTTACTCCCATTGATATAAGTGCGTCGGCTGATTTTTCATATTCTTCTTCGGTAAATCCGGAAAAATATGCTGCCTCAGTTTCGTTCGGTGTCAGAAAATCAACTCCGTCAAACATTCTTTCAGGGATTGTTCTTATTGCTGCAGGATTGAGAATAAACGGTTTTTTGTATTTCCTGGCAAGTTCTTTTGCTGCAAGAGGTAAAAATTCTTTTGCAACAGCCTCATGCACTAGGAGGCTTTCAGCCGCATTAC
>CALWNV010000010.1 GCA_944382895.1 uncultured Clostridia bacterium
GTGAAAAGCATAGGATCCTGGCCCGGCAAGCAATCCTCTTATTGTAAAAACTCGTGCGTGAGGGGCATGTAAATAAATAATTATCTATTCATTCGATAAGGAATACTACAGCAGTAAAGAAGAAAATATGGTTTTTCGGAAATGCAAACCAAATATTATTTTGGTAGGAAATCCGAATTGTTCCGAATTGCTGAAAAGAGTTTATGACCATGTTTTGGAATCCAAGAACTCAAACATGGAATTTACAAGCCATCTGATGTTGTGCATTAACAACAAAGAGAAAGGAAAAGAAGAACAATTAGCCTGACATTTTAAGAGGAGCTTTGCTTTGGAGAATAATATAATCGTCCCCGTAGTTTGCCTAAGTGACAACAAAAAGCAAGATTGAAACAATTATCCCGCAACTCGAAAACAAAATCTATATGCAAAAATATCCACACAGATATCCAATGCTTCTTCCCGCCACGCTGATCTCTCTTCGTGGCGGTTTTTATTATACGCGGAATTAATTTGGGGGGATACTTTCCAAAACAAAAATAGGGGTATCATGCTTAAAACGAGCATGATTCCCTATTTTTATTTGTATACAGAAAATACGCTTGACAAATATAGTCTCATAAGTCCATCTTTGATAGTTTACCGTCCGACAGAGACAAAGTGACATAAAATAAGTGAATAATAGCTGTAAACAGTTATTATTCACTTATAAATTCCTCAAAAACAAAAATAGTTAAAATTAGTGGTTTGTGTGTCAAAATCCGATGCTCGCTAAACATATAGACAAGATTAAGGGCACCTTCCTTAAGAAGGGTCCCTAAAAGGCTGCCGTTTTATAAATTCGCTGAAAAAAAATAAAACTTCATGTTTCATCAAACAATTTCATAAAAAGTTTTTTTCGCCTCTCAACGTTTTTCATATAGAGGCTTGTTTTTTGATCAATGATTTTTTCCGCTTCATGTTTAAGGGTGTGTTCCGAAAGCGGAGGAAGTTGAGGCTTCATAATAAAAATCGCCTCTTCAAATATATCGCTTTTTGTATCTTTAATCACAAAAATTTTTTTTGAAACACCTTTTATCATAGTTATAACCCCCTCGGAAAGTGTCAGTACTATTTTACTGCAAATTTCTGGGAATTATACTTATGAGATAATTATATATTATTTAACTTCGGCAATAATGCAGCTCCACCCGTTTTTTTCTTTTATTTCGGCAACTTCAAAATCGTTTTCCGATAAGGCGGTCAAAACATCTTCAGTTCTTTCAGTTATGATTCCTGAAGCGATAAATATCTTTTCGACAACTGTCTTTATCTTTGGTAATGCGGAAATTATAACATCTGCTACAATATTTGCGATAACAATATTAAATTTCTCTTCCGGTGCCGGCTGTGTAAGTATATTCAAAATATAAGAGTTAAACTGTTTCTCGACAGAGTTAAGCGCCGCGTTTTCATATGCTGTTTTTACGGCATTTTTATCTATATCGACCGCGGTTGCTTGCTTCGCGCCGCAAAGCAAAGATGTTATGGACAGTATGCCGCTGCCAGTTCCGATGTCAAAAACCGTATCTCCGGTGTTTATATACTGCTGTATCGCTTCAATACACATAGAGGTTGTTTCATGTGTTCCTGTTCCAAAGGCCATGCCGGGGTCTATAATAAGAATTTTTTCATTTGCGTTTGATGTATATTCTTCCCATTCCGGCACGATTACTATATTTTTTATTTTTAACGGTTTATAATATTTTTTCCATGACGTAGAATAGTCTTCTTCATCAATCTTTTTAATATGAATCGTATACGAATCAATATTTTCAGATAAAAAACGTTCACGTATAAACGCCGCATATTCATTAACAGGCTTGTTTTCGTCAACATAAATATGAATCAAAGCCCGCGATCTGTCTTTTTTAAGAAGCTCTTCATCAATTAACCCTACTCGTCTGACAATTTCTGTCTCTTCAAGATCAGAATAATCTTCTGTGTAAATGCCTCCTAAATCAAGCACGGTAATAATGTCTGTTGCTTTACTGAGTTCCGAAGTGTTCAAATCAATTATTATTTCATTGTATGTCATTCTCTTCACCCTGGTCTATTTTAGCATAAAAAAACAATTCAGTCAAGTTCACATAATGTTTAATTATAATACTTGAAAATGGATAGAAATTGCTGTATAATAATTATATAATAATTGATAAAGGGGTTTTATAAAATGAATAAAATTCTTATTGAAACATCTGCGAGGCATGTACATCTTTCTTCGGATCATATAGAAAAACTTTTTGGTAAAGGATATCAGCTTACGATAAAAAAAGAGCTTTCACAACCCGGACAGTTTGCTTGCAATGAAAGGGTAACAATAAGAGGTCCGAAAAACGAGATCAAAAATGTTTCTATTCTCGGACCTGCCCGTAAAGCTTCACAGGTTGAAGTTTCAGCAACCGACGCACGGACCCTCGGTTTATCTCTTCCTGTACGTGAAAGCGGTGATATAAGCGGAACACCCGGTGTGACATTGATAGGTCCGGCAGGGGAGGTTGAGCTTAATGAAGGTGCAATAGTCGCTAAAAGACATATACATCTTACACCTGATGCCGCGGAAAAATTCGGCGTAACTGATAAGCAGGTAGTAAGCGTACGTGTTGTAAATGACAGCCGTTCATTAATTTTTGGCGATGTTGTAATACGTGTAAGCCCTTCATTTTCTCCTGCGATGCATATAGATACCGATGAAGCAAATGCAGGGTCAATAGTCCCGAATTCCGAAGGCGAAATAATTTTATAAAGACAAGAGGCATATTTTTATGATAGTATATGCGGATAACGCTGCAACAACAAAAATAGACAAGCAGGTTCTTGACGCTATGATGCCGTTTCTTACAACGGCATACGGGAATCCCGGCAGCATTCACCAAAAAGGCCGAGAAGCTTTTTTGGCGGTGGATTCCGCGCGTTCAAAAGTTGCGTCTGCAATCAATGCGAATCCGTCAGAGATTTATTTTACAGGTGACGGAACAGAAGCAGATAATTGGGCGATCAAAGGCGTTGCTCATAAATACTCAAAAAAAGGTAAGCATATCATTTCTTCTTCTATAGAACATCACGCTGTTCTCCATTCTTTGAAAGCTTTGGAAAAAGAGGGTTATGAAGTAACGTATTTGCCGGTTGACAAAAAAGGATTTATTTCAGTTTCTCAACTTGAAGAGGCCGTGCGCCCTGACACGATTCTTATAACAATAATGTTTGCAAATAATGAAACAGGTGTAGTTGAGCCTATAAAGGAAATAGGTACAGTAGCAAAAAAGCACAACGTAATTTTTCATACGGATGCAGTACAGGCAGTAGGACATATCCCGGTAGACGTAAAAGAAATGAATATAGATTTACTGAGTATCTCAGCACATAAATTCAACGCGCCTAAAGGTGTAGGGGCTCTTTATATGCGTAAGGGGATTTATCTCCCGCCTTTTTTGGATGGCGGACAGCAAGAAGGAGGCAGGCGTGCCGGAACAGAAAATGTCGCCTCTATTGTCGGTATGGGAGCTGCTATCGAAACTGCGATAAAAGAAATGCCGAAGCGATCTGAAAAAGTTCGTATGCTTCGTGACAGGTTATGGAAAGGACTTACAGAAAAAATCCCTCACAATATCGTCAATACTCCTGAGAAAAACAATCTTCCCGGAATATTCAATATTTCCAGCAAATATGTGGAAGGCGAGGCTCTGCTTCTCAGTCTTGACCTTAAAGGGATATGCGCGTCTTCAGGGTCAGCTTGCACTTCAGGTTCCCTTGATCCATCACATGTGTTGCTTTCAATCGGTCTTACCCACGAGGTCGCACACGGGTCTGTGAGATTCAGTCTTGATCATAATAATACCGAAGAAGAAATCGATTATATTATAGAGGTTTTTCCTGAAATTGTGGCAAAACTCCGTGATATGTCCCCATTATGGGAGAAGGTGGATAAATAAATGTATTCTGAAAAAGTAATGGATCATTTCTCTAATCCCCGTAATATGGGAGAAATTCCCAATGCGGACGGGATAGGTGAAGTAGGTAATGCAAAATGCGGAGATATAATGAAAATGTATCTTAAAATAGATAATGGAATTATATCTGACGTTAAATTCAAAACCTTTGGTTGCGGTGCGGCGATAGCCACATCATCTATGGCAACAGAGCTTATAAAAGGTAAGAAGATCGAGGATGCCTTAAAACTTACAAACAAAGCCGTGATCGAAGCTCTTGACGGACTTCCCGCGGTAAAGATACATTGTTCTGTTCTCGCTGAGGAAGCAGTAAAAGCGGCTATTCTTGATTATCTTAAGAAGAACAACATCGATCCAATGGTATACGGAATTGAAAATACTGAAGGTTGTACTGGATGCTGCTCTGCTTGTGAAGTTTAATAAATATATTATTCGGAGAACACAATGCGCAAAATAACAGCTTTATTTATATTGTTTTTTACGGTTTTTTCACTTTTTTTTGCTGTATCATGCACTGTTTCTTACAGAGATTTTTCAACAACGGACGGAGATACCAAGGCATATTTTCTTGAGGCATCATATAAAGCTGAAAAATACCAAAAAGATCTTCCCGATTCAAAATCCGAGTTTGAGATTATTATGTGTAAAAACGAAACAGAAGGCGGGCAAGTCGTTATCCGTAACGATTTTGGGGCTATAAAGAATTCCTCTATATCTGTTTCGACACTTACAGACGAGAGCGGAAACATTATTCCGCCTGAAAGAGTGAGTATATATCGCGGAAAATATATGCAGCTTTTTGCTCTTGATCAGACAGGGGCTTATCCGGACGCAATGATCCCTATGAAATATGAAGATCTCAATTTTTATACGGCAGAACAAGGCGAAAATCTACCATATTATATCGAAATCGAAACTGTTGAGGATGATATTGCGTCTGTATATACCGCACAGGTCACTATTACTTTCGACAGCGGGAAAATTGATATACCTCTTACAGTCAGGGTTTATGATATCACTCTCCCCGAAACACCTTCCACGGTTATGACAATAAGCGGACCGATGGATATTGAGGGGATTTACGCTGGCAAAAACATTGACGCAAGGATGATGTATTATTATTTTCTTCTTGATTACAAATTTTCGCTTCAATGGCCGACGTCTGACGCTACAACCCCGGAAACATACCTTTCCGGAATACTACCGGAGGTCACTGATGAGCGTGTAACCGCTTTTCTTGCGCCGTTTTACGGTGAAATCGATGAAAACGGATATTATGTATTCAATGTGCAGAAAATGCAGAGATTAAGAGAACTTTTCAGGGAAAACGGCATTATGGAAAAAGCGTGTTGGGCAGTTTTTGATGAGCCTGATACTCAATATGATTTTGACAGACTTGCGAAATTTAATCAGGATCTCCTGTCGATTGCGCCTGATGCGCACCATAGTTGTGCGATCGCGTATCAGCCGCAACTTTTGCCTGACGGACTTGAGACATGGACATTATCATGGAATTCCGTAAAAGAACCTATAGTGGATGCTATTTTGGAAGCAGGAAACCGAGTATGGCGTTATGGCACTGAAGAAACATTGATAGGTAATAATAACTCAATTGAGGCAAAAATACGTTTCTGGCACCAGGAACAGTTAGGTATAACAGGCTATCTTCAATGGGCCGGTGACGGATTTAGGCGATATAATACAGAATCGGATACTCCCGGTGAAGAAGATAAATATCGTGATATCTGGTCAGATCCTTATTATTTTTATCCGGTTGAAGATTTCCCCATGTATGCGGCGGGAGGAGACAGTTATCTTGTCTATCCCGGATTACAGGGTGACGGAGTTGTAAACAGAGATATATTGATTCCTACTGTACGGCTTACGGCATTGCGTGACGGCGCAGATGATTACGATATTCTGAAAATACGCCGCGCGCAAATCGAAAAACGCCTTGAAGAATACGGTATAACTGCTGATGCGGACACATATATGTCAGTATATTTCGATGCTCTTAATGATATAACAAATAATACAGCCGGCGGATCTGTTTCAAATTTTGACAGATACAGCGCTATAAAACACCGCCTTCTTGAAGATATCGTTGCCGATAGTAAAATCCTGTTTTCTGTTGAGATACCGGATGAGGATCATTTTTATATGCGTGATATTTCTATTGTTGCGCCTGAGGGAAGTTCGGTTATTATTAACGGCAAGCGTGTTGAACAGAATGGAAATATCGCAGAGACCACTGTTGAGGTTTATTCTCCCGTGAATACATTGTCGTTTAATATAAACGGAGTTGATTATTCTTATACTGTTTATCCTAAAATACAAGAAACCGGAGCGATAATATCAGATCTTTCGAATATTGAGGCTTTGATTTCCGCAAACCCACGTCTTCCCCAAAACGCTTTTGAATATTCTGATAATCACCTTTTAATAAATTTTACCGATAAAGTGAAAACTTTTTCGATTCCGACCGAAATGCTGAACTATAATGATTTTTCTTCACAAGGCCGTTATCTTACAGTGAAATTCAGAAATAATTCTTCTTTTGACATTTCAGACATAGATGTTTCATTTTATAACGAATCGGCAAGAGGTTATGTTTTGAATGACCGTGTTATCGTAAAAAGCGGTGAGGAAAAGACCGTCTATTTTGATCTTGACTCCGCAAATGTAGAGTATTCGGATGTGACAAAACTTATGATAACTTTTGCCGAGAACGCCAACGTGGAAATTTCAGAAATAAGAATGGTGAATATAAAATAAGGAGCGGTTTTCATGATAAGAAAAGCAAACGAATTCAAAAAAGAAATTGTCCCGGGTTTATGCGAAGGTAAAGGTGATTGCGTATTGATGAGCGCTTTTTCATCTTCCGAAATAAAAAGCAACGTCTCTTTCTGTGGAACAGTAACACTTGAAAAAGGATGCTCTGTTGGACTTCATCAACATACTGAAAATGACGAGATATATTATATAATCAGCGGAGTAGGCTCTGTTGACGAAGGTGACGGGAAAAGAAAGCTTGTTACCGCGGGCGATACTATTTTGACCGGGGACGGTGGGTTCCATGATATGATCAATGAATCTGACGAGCCCTTGATTTTTCTTGCGATCGTTATTGATTACTGATATTAAAGCCTTGAAAAAATCTGGAACGGCGTCTTTTCGATTTAATTATTGTATTTAATTAGATTAAAGACGCCGTTGTAGTTTTTAATTATATTGTAAAGTATTAAAAAAATTCACATAAACCTATTGATTTTTATTTGATTATATGATATAATTCTAATAATTTAGTATCGCAATAATAAAATATTTGGAGAAGTCGCCTAGCTGGTCGAGGGCGCATGATTGGAAATCATGTAAACGTTAACGCGTTTCGAGGGTTCGAATCCCTCCTTCTCCGCCAGCGTGACGCTGGACCTACTAATTTGTTTTGGGTTCAGCGTTATTTTTCTTGTTTTATTGCTTGACAATTAGTTTGTTATCTTTTTTAGTGAAAACACCATTGAAATTTGAACCCTCTAAGGTTTGGGCAACAATGGTGTTTTTGTTATAAACCCTGTATTTATGCGTGTTCGTGGGTTATCCGTTTTCAAATTTAAACTGGACAAGAAAATCAAAAAAGTGTAAAATAGAAAATGATAACGAAAAAACTTTGCAATCTGACCCCTTCGTCTGATTTCATTTTGTCGTCCAAATCACCTGGGTGCCGGTGTGACTTGTTTTATCCTATATAAAAGCTTGAATCTTTCAACCAAAATGATAGAAAATATCTTTTTCAGTTTATATAAACAAATAAAAAATACTGTGTTTTACTATAATATAGTGATTTTCTGTTGTTTTTCATTTTATATCGTATAATTCAGGATAGTTTTAAGGAGGAAGTCCAATGGCAAAATAAAGAATTGATTTAAAATATTTTAGTCGATACATTATATTAATGGAGGACTGTATGGAATTTTTAACTGAAATAAATGGAAATGAATATTTATTTACCAATTCAATAAAAGAAAATGACACTATACGAAAAAGTTTTGATAAGTTATCTCAAAAAACGTTTGGTTTGTCTTTTGAAGATTGGTATAACGATGGATATTGGACAGATGCATATATTCCTTATGTTTTACTGCATAACAATCAAGTTGTATCCAATGTTTCTGTAAACATCATGAATTTAGACTATCTCGGAACACAAAAAAATTATATTCAGCTCGGTACGGTAATGACGGATATACCGTATCGCAATCAGGGGCTATCTAAGTATTTAATGAACGTAGTTTTAACAGAATTTTCAAAAAAAAGCGATGAAGTATATTTATTTGCGAATGATAGCGTTTTGGATTTTTATCCAAAGTTTGGCTTTCAAAAAGCAGAGGAGCATCAATATATTTGTAATGTTAATTTTGAGCCAACTAAGAAAGCTCAAAAGCTAAATATGTCAAATCTGAAGCATATAAATTTGTTACGTAAAATGGCTGTCAACAAAAGCCCTTATTCAAAATTCCAAATGATAGAGAATGATGGACTGTTGATGTTTTATTGCTCAAAATTCATGCGGGACAATGTGTATTATACCGAAGAGTATAGTACGATAATTATTGCCGATATAACGGATGATGTGGTTGTATGCTATGATGTGTTTTGTGAAAATAATGATATCCCACTGCAAAATATATTATCTAGTATCATAGCAAAAAAAGGTACTAAAATACAGTTTGGATTTACTCCGCTTGAAACAAATGATTATGATTTACGTTTATTTAAAGAAGAAGGTACAACGTTATTTATGCTGAATAAAAAAGAAAATTTATTCACAGCGAATGATTTGATGTTTCCCTTGCTCAGTCATGCATGATAAACAGAAGAAAACACCATTGGAATCCGCCTCCTTCGTTTAATTTTCTTTCGCCGTTTATAGTGATTGATTACTGACGTTGTTTATCTTGTCCTTTGCTAGAGTTCGAATCCCTACGATGAAATCGCAAATATATCTTTTTCGTAGTCATTAGACATTGAAAACACTATTGGGATATAAACACTCTAGTTTAGATTCTAATAGTGTTTTTTATTTAAAAGCTCTACATTACTGTTGAAAGGATGAAAGCTTTGTGAGTGAAGAAATAAGAATTAAACAAGAGATGATTACTGCTGAGGAATATATTGATTTCTTAAAGCGAACTAATCTAGGGTCACAATATCCAAAAGAACGATTTAAAGAAAGAGTGTCTAAACTCGTAAAAAATGTTTCAATAAGTCTTGTTGCAAGAAATGAAAGAGGCTTGATAGTTGGCATTTTATTTGGACTAACAGATTATGCTTATTGGCTCTATGTGACGGACTTAGGTGTTGACCGGAATTATGAGAGACAGGGTATTGGAAAACGGCTTATGAAAGAAGCGCATAATAAAGCAGGTGGTGAAAAAGATATCGCCGTATATCTGATAGCAAATGAAAAGGCTGTCCCCTTTTATGAAAAAATTGGTATGAAAAAAGCTGATGACGTCATGCAATATAACCATATTGAATGGACTGAGTTTACGCTACAATAAGTTCGACAACTTTTTTACTTCCTCGTTTCTCAAATTGAGATTTTTTATGCGTTAAGATAATCATGTTTTCGGATAAATCTGGTAAAATTGACTAAAGTATTATAATTAGGAATAAGGAATAACATATGTATTAGATAAAAATAAACATATTTAGACAAAATAATTAAAAAATATATTGACAAAGGTATTGTGATATGATAATATAAATATAAAAAATAATATCACATTGCTGTATCTGGATGGGGTCACGAATCAATAAGTATTCCAGATTTATTATTGTTGATAAGGGTGGACTGTATGAATAAAGTAAAGATAAGAAGAATCATTGATAATAACATATGGATGCTTCGGTTGGTGTGTAAAGCGGTGCCGAGATGGCTGTGGCTTAATCTATTGATGACTATATGGGGCTGTATTCTTCAGATTATTTCTACAGTTGTTTTTATGAGGACTTTGGTCAATGAGATTGAGGCAGGCAACAGCTTTACTTCTATTGCGTTGTTTGTGGTGTTTATGTTTGTTTTCCGCTTGGTTACAGATTACTCAATCCAAGTGTACGACAGTTTCTATCTGCCGAGAGTAAACAATGATCGTCGTCGTAAGTTGCAGTCCATGTTTTATCGTAAAGTTGCAACGATTGATCTGGCCTTTATCGAAACTCCAGAATTTTTTGAAAGATATATAATAGCAAACCGCTGGTTGTTTAACAAGGCAGGGGAGGTTGTGAATATTGTTTGCTCGACGGTGTCGGTCATATTTATGGGTGTGTCAATGGCCGCCGTGTTAGCGGATATTCACCCACTTTTGCTTATAATGGCGTTTATTCCGTTTTTCTATTCACTGTTTTTCAATGGAAAGATTAACCGCAAAAATTATGAATACAACGTGGAGGATCAACGGCTGACTCGGGAAAGCGACTATGTAAACCGCACCTTTTATTTAGCAGATTATGCAAAAGAAATGCGGACATCCAATCTACACAGTGTAATGCTGGACAGGTTTTCTTCCGTGTCAAAAAAAATAAGAGCGTTAGTACGTAAACGATTGCCCTTTTATGCAGCGACGGATTTTGGCGGTAAATTTGTCCAAGAATATGTTGCGGATAAAGGAACATACCTGATAGCAGGAGTGTTTGCGGTACTTGGATGGATTTCATTGGGTGACCTTTTCGTCGCTACGGCGGCAATCATGTCTTTGTCACACTCACTTTCTTCTGCGGTCGGGCTGGTGCAGGGAATTGCAAACGTATCGTTTTTTATTGAAGATATACGTACATTTATGGAATATGAACCTACCGTCAAACAAAACCCGGATGGGATACAAGCTTCGCAGAAAAACAAGCATATCACGTTTAGGAACGTGTCGTTTAAGTATGATAGCATGGATCATGAATGTTTGCAGAATATTTCATTTGACATCAAACCAAATGAAAAAATTGCCATTGTCGGACACAACGGCGCCGGTAAGACAACACTTGTAAAATTGCTTATGCATTTGTATGAGATTGATAAAGGTGAAATACTGCTAGACAATAAAAACATCCGTGAGTATGAATTGGATTCGTATCGAGCTAATTTTGGCACAGTATTTCAAGACTATCAGGTTCTATCATTATCGGCAGTGGAAAATGTTCTAATGAAAGACGATATTACACCTGAAGAGCGCGAGCGGGCCATTGACGCAATGAAAAAGTGTGATATTTACGACCGCTTGATGCAAGAACCGAACGGTGTAGATACGATTTTAAGTAAAGAGTTTGATGACAATGGCACAATATTGTCCGGAGGAGAATATCAGAAGATTGCTTTGGCACGCGTTTTTGCAAAAGATTGCGGAATAGTGATTTTAGACGAGCCGTCTTCCGCGCTTGACCCTATTGCCGAACACAATTTATATAAAACCATGCTTGAAGCCTGCAGGGATCGCACTGTTATATTTATCTCCCATCGATTGTCGTCAGCTGTAATTGCGGATCGCGTGTTACTGTTTGAAAACGGAAAGATTATTGAACAGGGAACTCACGAGGCTTTGATGGCACAGAACGGCAGATACGCTACAATGTTTCGGCGTCAAGCTGAGAACTATGCGGAGGTGAAAGCATGAATCAAAATATCAATATGAAGCGCTGTTGGAAAAATAACCGATTTTTGATCCGAACTGTGCTGCGAAACCGCCCCGTATACATATTTATTATGTTTGTCGACTCAATCATGGCTCTGATGATGCCTTCTGTCATAGCTGTCTACTTTACACGTGAATTTTTAGGAACGGTTGAATCTTTGGTATTTGAAGGAAATGCAGATTATACGAGGCTCTTCCCGGTATTTTTTCTTGTAATCGCCTGGATGCTGATACGCGATTTGTGGCGGATTTTTACCGACCGCGTGTACGTGCCTTACGCCGGCAACAAATTTTCGGAAAAAATTATGCGGCAGATTTACCAAAAATCTATTTCTTTGGATTTGTCATGCTATGATAATCCGGATTTTTATGAGCAATACACATGGGCTATCCAGCGCGGAGCAGGTATTTGCTTAGAATCGATCAATAACATTATATATTTCATTGTCAATGTGATAACTCTTGTTACAATATCGGGTATTATATTGACATTGGATTGGTTTTCAATGATAATTGTTGTGCTCTATGTGGCGATATCATTCATTTTTGACTGGATATCCAAAAAGATAAATTATAACGAAGCTGTTCAAGAACAAAAGTTATGGCGAAGAATCGATTATGCGGACCGTGTCTTTTTTTTAGACAAGGTCGCCAAAGAATTACGATTAAGTAAAGTCGCAGATTTGATTCTGCGGCGTTACAACGATGATATGTTGAAGGCTAAGAAACTGGAAACCAAGTTTGTTTCAAAAAATTTTGGTCTATGGTTTTTGTATTCGTTATTTAACGGAGGATTATGGGATATCGCGTTTACGCTTGCACTGGTATCGCGAATCGTTATATATAAGACGTTGACTATCAGCGGCATGGTTACCATACAGACAGCTGCGGGGACAGTCTCGAGTAAAGTTTACGCTTTGCTTCGTAATATTGCACGTGTTCGGGAAATTGGACTGCTATCAGACGCATATATTGAATTTCTTAATCGCCCGACAGGAATTAAGCAAAATACTGATGCAAAACCTCTTGACGAGCATTTTTCATCATTAGAGTTAAAAAATGTATCGTTTCGTTACCCGGGCTCTGAAGTATATGCAGTCAAAAATTTAAGTATGAAAATCAATAAAAATGAAAAAATCGCTATTGTTGGTTATAACGGTGCCGGTAAGTCCACGCTTATTAAACTGCTGATGCGGTTATATCAGCAGGAAGATGGTCGCCTTATTATCAATGGCCATGATGTTGAAGATGTGACGTTGGAATCATACCGAAAAAAATTCGGCTCGGTCTTTCAGGATATTCATCTATTTTCGCTTTCGATTGCGGAAAACGTATTAATGGATCATTACGATGAAAGCAAACGGCAAGATGTTTTGACTGCTCTCAAAAAGGCTCACTTTGACAAAGTCGATACATTACCCAAAGGAATTCATTCTATGATTACGAGAGAATTTGACGAAGAAGGCGTCTTATTGTCAGGCGGAGAGCAACAAAAGATCGCTATCGCCCGCACATTTGCAAACGATTACGATTTTATCATAATGGACGAACCATCAGCTGCTCTTGATCCGGACAGCGAATACGAGCTGAATAAACTAATGATGACTTCGGCTTTCAATAAAACCGTTATCTTTATTTCGCATCGTTTATCCACTACTCGCATGGCAGATCGCATCTATATGATGGAAAAAGGAGAAATTATTGAATATGGAACACATGATGAGTTGCTCAAACTAAATGGAAAGTATGCTGAGATGTTTAATTTGCAGGCGAAAAACTACCGTAATGTAGATGTAAAAAGTATCTAATCCGAAATGTATAAAAAAATTACAAAAAGATTCCGGGGCATGTTCGTCCCGGAATCTTTTTTATAAAGTAGCAATAGTTACTTAATTATTAATTAAAGATTGACGTTTGAAGTTTTTAAGTGTATAATAAAGATGTATTTTTTATCTTTATTGCAGATGTTTGTAGGACAAGAATATACAAAAGGAAAGTGTGGGCTAAAATGTACAGGATTTTGATTATAGAAGATGACCCTACGATTACCGGGGAAATCATAAAACAGTTAACTACATGGTCAATGGATACGCTATACGTAACTGATTTTAGAAATATATTGCCTGTGTTTTCCGAATTTTCTCCGCATTTGATCTTACTTGATATTTCCTTGCCGTTTTTTAATGGTTATCATTGGTGTAAAGAAATAAGAAAGATTTCCAGTGTCCCTATTATTTTTATCTCTTCAGCATCTGATAACATGAATATTGTTATGGCGATGAATATGGGGGCAGATGATTTTATCGCAAAACCGTTTGACATGAATGTATTGATAGCAAAAATTCAAGCGATGCTCAGAAGGACTTATGATTTTACCGAATCACCAACTGTTCTTGAACATAAAAACGCAATACTGAACACAGGAGATAACACCCTTTTATATCAAAATAATCTTATCAGCCTTACAAAAAATGAATATAAAATCCTTTTTATTCTTATGGAAAATAAAGGAAAAACTGTAAGCAGAGAAAAATTGATGGAGCGTCTTTGGGAAACCGATGTTTTTGTAGATGATAATACATTAACGGTGAATGTCAATCGGTTACGAAAAAAGTTAGATGCTGTAGGTCTTAACGGATTTATTACCACAAAAACGGGAATAGGATATCTTATAGAATAAAGGATGATTACGATGGACATTATTAAATTATATTTTTCACAGCGAAAAAAAGCTATATTCGTTTTTATTATATTTTCCGGAATCTTTATTTTTTCATTGTTCTTATATAATCTTCCTCTTGTAGCGATATTATATCCGATAATAATCTGTCTTGTATTGATTTTTTTATTTTTTTTATATGATATCAGAAAAATAAAACAAAAACACGACAGGCTTAAAGAAATAAGTTGCTTGCCTTCAACACTTATGCAAAATTTTCCTGCTATTCATTCGCAAGACGATGCAGACTATCAAGCAATCATCCATTCGTTGCGCAATGAACAAAGTCATATTCAGGCTGAAACAGATCAACGTTTTCAAAACATGATTGATTATTATACTATTTGGGTACATCAAATTAAAACTCCTATTGCAGCTATGAAGTTGTCTTTACAAAGCGAAGATTCTCCGTTATCCAGACAATTGTCCGAAGAACTTCAGCGTATTGAGCAATATGTAGAAATGGTTCTTGCCTTTCTCAGATTAGACTCAGAGTCAAATGATTACGTGTTTCAGGAACAAGATATTGATGATATTATCAAAGATGCCGTTAAAAAATTTGCAGGACAATTTATACGCAAAAAACTTCGTCTGTGTTATGAACCATTAAAAATGAAAGTGCTTACCGATGGAAAATGGCTTACTTTTGTTATAGAACAGTTATTATCAAACGCATTAAAATATACAAACACAGGAAGTATCACAATTGAGCAGGAATACCCGATGATACTTTGTATCCGTGATACAGGGATCGGTATTGCTCCCGAAGATTTACCGCGTGTATTTGAAAAAAGTTATACAGGCTATAATGGGCGTACTGATAAAAAAGCCAGTGGGATAGGGCTGTATTTGTGTAAGCGTATTTGTGACAATCTCGGACACCATATTACAATTGAGTCTTCTTTGGAAAGCGGGACAGTGGCACGAATCAATTTGGAACATAAAAACACTAAACCTGAGTAAATATTTGGTATTAAATATTATCTTTTAACTTCAGATAAAAGCTTATATTACAAAAATGTAAGAAGAAGCGGGGGAAATGTAAGCCGAATCGATGGCGAAACATTCCATTTTTTATTATAATAAACTCATAAAGACAGAAAAGGAGCAATGCTTATGAGTATTTTAGAAATCAATGCTGTTAAAAAGATATATACAACGCGTTTTGGCGGGAATCAGGTTCAAGCTCTTTCAAATGTAAGTTTTCAGGTTGAAGAAGGGGAGTATGTAGCGATAATGGGGGAATCCGGCTCAGGAAAAACCACATTGTTGAATATTTTAGCTGCATTAGATAGACCTACCTCAGGAAGCGTACGTTTAGATGGTAACGATCTTTCAAAAATCAAAGAGTCGGAAATCGCGGCTTTTCGTCGGGATAATCTTGGCTTTGTGTTTCAGGAGTTTAATCTTTTGGATACATTGTCAATAGAAGATAATATTTATCTTCCTTTAGTTCTTTCCGGGAAAACTCCGGAAGAAATGAAGTTTAGAATTACGCCTATAGCCGAGCAATTGGGAATAAGCACTCTATTGAAAAAATATCCATATGAAGTTTCTGGAGGTCAAAAACAACGCGCTGCAGTAGCACGCGCACTTATTACAAAACCCAGATTACTATTAGCAGATGAACCTACAGGTGCATTGGATTCTAAATCTACAGATGAATTACTTCGTTTGTTCAGAGAAATTAACAACGGAGGTCAAACTATTTTAATGGTTACTCATTCCGTTAAAGCTGCAAGCCACGCGAACCGCATATTATTTATAAAAGATGGAGAAGTGTATCACCAGATATATCGTGGAAACAGCACAGAAAATGAACTTTATCAAAAAATATCCGACACGTTGACAATGCTTACAACTGGCGGTGATAATAAATGAAAAAAGGAATTTATTACTCTCTTGCGGTGAACGGAATAAAGAAAAACAAAAAACTTTATTTCCCATATATATTGACATGCACCGGAACTGTAATGATGTGTTATATAATTTCTTTTCTCAGTATTACGCCTGTTTTTTCAAATATAAGAGGCGGAGATACCACGCAGCGGTTTCTAAGTATGGGCGTCGGTGTCATGATTGTGTTTTCACTTATTTTCTTATTTTATACAAATTCTTTTTTAATACGAAGACGAAAAAAAGAATTCGGGCTTTATAATATTTTAGGTGTAGGCAAAAAAAATCTTGCGTTTGTTTTATTTTTAGAAATGCTTATAATTGCCGGAATAAGTATTTTTACCGGATTGTTTTTCGGTATATTATTTTCAAAATTTGCAGAACTTTGTATGGTAAAAATTTTGAGTGGAACAGCGACATTTACTTTTATTATTGAATTTCAATCTATCATCCAAACGATTCTTTTATTTATTGCCATTTTTATATTGATATATCTGAATATTCTACGACAGATACACTTAACTAACCCAATACAACTTCTTAATAGTGAGAATTTAGGAGAAAAACCACCTAAAGCAAACTGGCTTCTCGCTGTTTTGGGGGTTGGTATTCTTGGTATTGCATATTATATAGCAGTAACTATTAAAGACCCTGTTACAGCCATAACTGCATTCTTTTTCGCCGTTATAATGGTTGTTATCGCAACCTATCTGATTTTTATTGCAGGCTCAGTTACATTATGCAGAATCTTGCAAAAAAACAAACATTATTATTATAAAACAAATCATTTTGTATCGGTTTCCTCAATGCTCTACCGTATGAAACGAAATGGGGCGGGGCTTGCGTCAATTTGTATTTTATGCACAATGGTTCTTGTTATGGTTTCTTCGACAGTATGTCTATATATAGGCAAGGAAGACAACCTACGTAATCGTTATCCGCGTGATATCAGTATTGACGCAGTTGTTGGTAATATAGATATGCTTAACGGCAGAGAAACTGAAAAAACCATAAAAATTGCAGAAAATGTCATATTATCTCATAAGACGAAAATGAAGAATATTATTCAGTTCCGCGCTGCGTCATTTGGAGGAGTCCTCCATAATGAAATGATTCTTTTTGATAATTCTGTTTATGAAAACCGTTTTGACAATATTTCTGATATATGCCAGATTTTTATAATACCTGTTTCTGATTATAATACACTTATGAAAAAAAATGAAGTTTTGGAAGAAGGGGAGGTGTTAGTCAATATTACAAAAGAAATAAATTATAATAAAAAAAATATTCAAATAGGAGATAGTCGACCTCTTTCTGTAAAAAAGTATGTAAATGATTTTGCGTATATCGGAGGGAATTCAATGCAGGTATTTCCGACCATTTATCTTTTTGTTCCGGATTTTGAAGCGGTTGTGACTCCTCTGGGAAAATATACATTAGGTGACGATGGTCAACAACTCATAAGTCTACATTGGTATTATGCTTTTGATTTAATATGTGACAACGAAGCACAGATAGGAATACAAGAAGATTTAAGAAATCAAATCTCTGTTATGGAAGAACAATTGACTGAGGAAAACTCTTCTTTTCATGCAATAACAGAGGGCATAGCAAGCGAACGCTCATCTTTTTACGGACTTTCGGGCGGATTGTTTTTTTTGGGTATACTTCTCGGTATAGTTTTTATATTTGCGGCAGTACTGATTATTTACTATAAACAGATATCTGAGGGATATGAAGACAGGTCACGCTTTGATATCATGCAAAAAGTAGGTATAACGAAGCGCGAAATAAAAAAGAGTATCAATTCGCAAATTTTAACAGTTTTCTTTCTTCCTTTATTTACAGCCGGTGTTCATCTCGCATTTGCATTTCCTCTTATTCGTAAGCTACTTATGATATTTGGTCTTACCAATCTCTCTCTTTTAGTTATCACAACAATAATTTGCTATTTGATATTCACTCTATTTTATATTATTATTTATCGAGTTACATCACGTTCATATTTTACTATCGTAAGTGGTGATTAGAGCGAAATATATAAAAATATACATGAAAGGTATGATAATGCTTAAAAATGATAATGAGAAAATTATTTAAAATAATTCTGCTTTTTGTTTTTTCTGCATTAGTTATAATTCTCATCGCCGGTCTGTGGTTTGGGATAAAAGGATATTATATGTATAAAAATGCCGTAAATGAAACTCCCATAAATGAGAAAGTTGAATCAATAAGGAATTCAAATAATTTTATAAAATATGAAGAACTTCCTCAAATATATATTGACGCAGTTGTTTCTGCTGAAGACAAACGTTTCTGGAATCACTGTGGGATAGATATACTTGCGATTTGCCGAGCAGCGTGGAATGACTTAAAAAGTTTTTCATTTGTAGAAGGAGGAAGTACAATCACCCAACAATTTATGAAAAATGAATATTTTACACAAGACAAAAATTTTGAACGGAAATTTGCAGAAATTTTTGCAGCATTAAACATAGAAAAAATATTAAATAAAAAAGAAATATTTGAATTATACGTTAATACAATTTATTTTGGTAACGGATATTATGGAATCTACGAAGCTTCACAGGGATATTACGGTAAAGAACCTTCAGAATTAAATGATTATGAAGCTATTATGCTTGCGGGGGTTCCTAACGCACCCTCATTTTACTCTTCAGAAATCGGCGCAAAATAATATGCAATAACCAGAATGAAAAATGTTTTAGCAACCATGGTGGAAAATAATTTTATTTCATCCTAAGACAGCAAGAGAATATATCTTTCCGGTAATTAGTAAAACTCACAGCCCCTTCTGATTCACACTTATCAATGTGATATCAGAAGGGGCTGTGGTCAATATCAAATATGTTGTTTTATGAGAAGGGGAGGGGAAAAGAAAATATTGATTTAACGGATATCAGCACTTTATGATTTTAATACCCTGGTCAGATAGTTTTAGAATCTCCTCTGTATCCAGTTCAGAATCTGTTATAATATCTGTAAAAACATCAGTTCCGCAAACACGGATAAAAGCTTTTTGACCGATTTTCTGCAATGGAGCCAAAAGAATTTTTCTGTCTGAATTATGTATAACCGCACGCTGAAAGACAGCAGTTTCTTCGGTTCCGGCTGAAACTCCGAACTCATAAGAAATTCCGTTGCAGGTTATAAAAGCTTTATCAAACGACATATGGCTCACAAATTCCACAGCCATATTATCGACAATCGATGTAGAACTGTTCATCCTCATTTTTCCACCTGTAATATATACAGACAAATTATCATGATTCTTTAACTCATCGGCAAGGGTGGCCGAATTAACTACAACAGTATATTCAAAGCTGCGAGGCAAATAGTTCAGCATCAAAAAACCGATTGAACTGTTTGTAAGATAGATAACATCATCTTTTTCTATATATCCTGCAGCTGTTTCCGCTATTTTTGTATAATTTTGATATACTTCAAGATTCTCTACAGTAGTTTTTATTGTTCGTTTCTTATTAGGATAAATATCAAAATTCTGAATGGGAACAGCTCCTCCGTGGGTTCTTTTAAGCATATTTTTTTGTTCAAGGATACGAAGGTCTCGTCGCGCACTGTCGGAGGAAATATCAAACTCTGTCTGAATTTCCTCAACAGAAATCCTTCCGCGCTTTTTTAATTTTTCCAATATTTGCCGATGCCGCTCTTCTATGAACATAATTTAATATCTCCGTTCATGTTTGTTCATATTATATCATGTTTATTCATATTTTAGAAAGCAAAACAACTATTTTTTAAGATTTAATGGATTATTTTCCATAGCATTTTCAATTTGAGAATCCGATAAATGGGTATATATTTGTGTTGTCCCTAAATTTGAATGACCTAAAATCTCCTGTAACACACGAACATCGACTCCGTTTTGATACATAAGCGTTGCTGCCGTATGTCTTAATTTATGTGTTGAAAATTTTTCAGTATCAAGATTGCTTTTTCTTAAACATGACTCAACGATTGTCTGAACCATTCTGTTCGAAATACGTGTACCGTTTCTGCTGATAAAGAGCGCGTTTTCATGACCTGGCTTAACAGTGATAGAACCTCTTATTGCCAGATACTTTCTGAGCGCGTCAATACAACTTTCATTCAGATATATATTACGTTCTTTATTTCCTTTTCCCAAAACACGCAAAGTTCTGCCGTTGATATTGGAAATGTTAATTCCCACAAGCTCTGAAAGACGCAATCCGCAATTCAAGAATAATGTGAGAATCAAAAAATTTCTTTCAGAATTCTTGCCTTCGTCAACGCTTGCCAACAATTTCAAAGCCTCGTCAACAGAAAGATGCACAGGTAAACTTTTTTTCATTTTAGGTGAATCAAGATATTGTGTCGGATTATTAGTTATAAGCCCTTGCTTTGCGAGATATCTGAAAAAAGATTTCAAGCTGGATATTTTTCGCATCCGTGCACGTACGTTATTATGTCGTTCATCGGTCACATAGTTCAAGAAAACATATATATCTGAAAGAGTCATCTGAGACAAATGCTGTACGGTGACAGTTGAAGCGTCTATCTCAGAAAAATTTAAATCATCAGGTACAATATGTTTATATTCTGCAATAAATCTGAAAAACATTTTTAAGTCAAGATAATATTCGTCAACAGTTTTTTTTGAAAGACCCTTTATATTTTTTAAATAATATAAATATTCCTGAGCAAACATCGGTATAAATAAAAATGAATTTTGCATATAAATTATTCCTTTCAATCCCGATAAACAGATATGATGAAATAGTATTTAATCTATATAAATTATTACATTGAGGACTCCCCTCGACATTTCGCCTCCCCTTAATTGCACAAAATATTCATTTTGTGCAATTAGATATATTAATTATAACATATACTTCCCCGGTTGTCAAGAAAATTTTTTCTCTCAGAATATAAAATTTACAGCATTTGATTAGAATTATTTTATATTAAAGAACCGTATAGCGTTTTCTTGTGTCATTTTTTCTATTTCGTCAAAGGTCATATTTTTAATTTGCGCGAGTTTTTCGCAGACGTAACGTACATTGCCGGGTTCGTTACGTGTTCCTCTGAATGGTTCCGGCGACATATACGGACAATCGGTTTCAATAAATATTTTATTAATATCGATCGCTTTTGCAACTTCAACGGCTTTTTTTGCATTTTTGAATGTCAAAACGCCGGTAAATGAAATATACCATCCCATTGAAACAAGTTCTTCAGCCATTTCAACAGATCCGCTGTAACAATGAAAAACCCCTTTGACTTTATTGTATTTTTTTATTATCGCAAGACAGTCTCCATGAGCGTCTCTATCATGTATTATTACCGGAACAGAAAGTTTTTCCGCCAACTGCATTTGTTTTTCAAACCAATATTTTTGAATATTCCAGTCCTATTTCGCCTATCGCGACACATTTATCCTCATTTATCAATATTTTTTCAATTTCGCAAATATCATTATCTGACATATTTTTTGTTTCATGAGGGTGAACACCAGCAGCGCAATAAACAAACCCATACTTTCTTGCAATAGAAAGCCCCAAATATGAGCTTTTCAAATCAGAGGACGCATTCAGAACATACATTACTCCCCTTTTATATAAACCTTCTATAATTTTATTTCTATCCGGTTCAAAACTCGAATCATCTAAATGCACATGGGTATCGAACATTGTTTTATCTTCCCTCATCTCATAAAAAAACATAAACACACCTGAATATATTATATCAGAAAATAAAACTCATTTCAATACTTGATTTTTTTCTTTTTTTATGTTAAGATATATAAAAAATCAGAGGGATGGATTATTTTATGAAACCGACATACGAAGAACTAGATACCTGGATTGCGAAAAAAGGACGCTGGACAGCGTTTACTCTTTTACAATGCGGAGCTTATCTCAAGAAAGGTCAAATTAAACTTTTTCGTCAATTTGCCGGACAAGGCCTCGACCCTGAAGTCCTTAATAATAAATATGAAAAAATAGTTTATTTTACGGATGATTTAAAAGCTTTTATTCGGGATGAAATATCAAAAGAGGATCTTATCAAAAAAATCGAAGAAGAAATTTCAAAAATGTAACCGACCCTGGCTCTTTATAGGAAAGAGTTTTTTTAATAAAAAATCGTAATAAAAAAAACTCTATACTTTTTTATTGTTAGTTTACTACAATTCTAATTTGGAACTTTATTTATTATATAAATAATTTTTACATAACAAAAACCGGACGATAGCTTTTCTGTATCGTCCGGTTTTATTATATTATATCTATCAGAAATTAAAATTCAGAAATCTTACCTGCGACATATCTGAATATCTGCATAGCATCCGCTATTGCCAACTTACCGTCATTACCTATAACGTCACCGGCTTCAATAGCTGTATCATCAAGAGATTCTTTACCCGCAACGTATTTGAACGCAAGAAACGCGTCGGAAATATTGATCTTAGTATCGTTGTTGATATCGCCTTTGAGTACCGTAACAAGTTTAGTATCAACTTTAACACTGATAAGAGCAGGCTCTTCAGCTGTATCGGCTACTTCAGTAGCTGTAAGGACTAAAGCTGGGAACTCGCCCTCGATCTCTTTAAGAACTTTGAATTTAACCTTCATGATCTGACAAGGAGCTTTGATGCCTTCAAGATTTACACCTACCAGTCTAATTCCTTTGCCTTCATAATCAGTATTTACAGTTATTGCTTCTTTTCCGTCCTGTTCGTATCCTTCAAATCCGACAGATGCGAGGATATCATCTTCAGTAGAAACAAGCTCAAGAGCTTCTTTATCATAAGTAAGATCAAGTATCATACCGCCGATATCGACTTTAGATGTGTCAAGAGTCACAGTCGCGGTAATTTCTTTACCAACCTCAGCAACATTGGAAGCAAGAGTTATAGTTGCATCAGGAGCCATAGGACCAAGCTCATAAGTTCTGTATGAATCAGGATAATCTACATCCTGCCATTCATAAAAACCACAGTTTGCCATACAAGCAACTATATGCTGATTATCACGAATTTCATCGCCAACAGGGTTTTGTGGCCCGTCATATAAATAGTCTACTAAAGCTATACCCATACCAAACTGCGTCCCGACAGCTGTATCAGGACTGTTTACGAGGAACATTTCCTCATCACCGTCTCCGCCCATATAGCTCATACCGAAGAAAGAAATAAATCCTTCAATCATATATCCGTTCTGGGTAGCTTCCATATAAGCATTGTTGAGTGCTTGAGAATATCCGGGATCTTCAGGATCCCCTTCGGGAAGAGGATAAGCCGGATCAAATGTAAAGTCAGGGGTAGAAGCGATTTCAGCAAAATCTTTATAAACTCCGGCACTGGTCACTTCACCGCCTTGATATGACCAAAACTCCCACCAAAATCCGGAACCAGAAGGAACAGTGCCTACACCAGGACCGCCCGGAGAAACCGGTACAAATGTATAGCAGTAGCTGCTCTCATGTGGGTTAGAGGATTTAAAGTTGCCGGGATCAAGAAAAACCTGAACACAGTCTGTTGCCGCGGCTTCAGGGCTACCTCCGCCATAGCCTACATACCATGGTCTTGTGGTGTCAACAACTTCGAACAGATAATAAATACCTGCCTCTGTGTCTTCCTGAGGATACCAATCGCCATATTCATCCGTAGGTCCGATATACCATACCATCGAAATTTTTACGGACGCTGTAGGCATTTCATCCGCAAGAGAACCAGATCCAACAACTTCTGAATATTTAATTTTTGCGGACTCATAATCAAGAGTTTCTGTATACGCGCCGTCCCACTCACCGGGAGTAATAACTCCATCAAGAGTCGGATGCACTTTTACCTGGGGAATGACTGTAACATCTTCCGCGCTTGTTGTGAGAGCAAAAGCAGACGCAAACGAAGCTAAAAGCGCGAGAGCTAAAACAGTTGCCAAGAGTTTTTTTACTTTCATTTCTTTTTCCTCCTATTTTTTTTGCATAAACCCTATGCTTGTAAACATTATACAATGATTATCAACATTTGTCAAGTATTCATTTGTGTTAAATAGCGAAAAACAATATGAACTTTTACCAAACAAAAAGCATATTTAAGATAATTTTTCTTATTTCTGGAAATACGTTCTTATTATGGTATTTTTAATGCATAACTTATTGAATGATAATTACACATAATATAATATTTGGTAGATGACATTTATTGGTTTTTATTGACTTTTATTAAAAAAAACAAATAGACTATTGACATCAATTGTCACATATGTTACAATTGTAACAGTGTTTGAGATTAATTATCGGAGGAGTTTCTGTGTTTAAGGCTATAAACAAACAGGTAGAAAGGACAAGAAAATGGATTTTTAATGCTTTGCTTACACTGTTAGGGAAAAAACCGTATAATGAAATAAAAATAGCAAATATTGCGGAAGAAGCGGGCGTGGCACGACAGTCATTTTATCGAAATTTTGAAAATAAAGACGATATTATTATAAAATATATTGAAGACATATTCAGTGAATTTGTTACAAAAGCTACAAAATCTGAAACACTTAAAATAACCGGGTATTCTGATTTATATTCTTTATTCTTTGAGATAATGCTTAAGAATAAAAACCAATTGATCCAACTTAAAAATGCATCTCTTTCATATTTGATATATAAAACTTTTATTGATTTCGGAAAAAAGATTAATAATGAACTTTTCCCTGAAAACATCACGTCTGATAAAAAAGTGTTTCCCGATTATTTTGCAAAATATCAGATCGGAGGTTTTTTATCTCTTACAATTGAATGGATCGAAAACGACATGACTGAAACTCCGGAAGAACTGGGAATGATACTGCAAAGGATTACAGAAGAATTTGACAGTGAACAAAACTTTTTTCCGGTTATCATGGATAAATTAAAGATTCTTAATCTACAGGGGGAAGAATAATGGCTGAAAAACAGAAAAAAAAGCGAGGAGACCGAAAAGACGCCTATCGTATACGGGACCTTGACGCTATGCATGCGTTTGCCCCGTATATTATTCCTGACAGAGTCGCAAATGAAGCTGTATGTGTTGAGCAGATAGACGTTACCGAAATGGAAAAATATCTTGAGAGCAAAAACGCTTCAAATCCGCAGTATAAATATACTATGTTTCATGTGATATGCGCTGCGCTGGCAAAAACTCTTTATCTCAGACCAACAATGAACACTTTTATTGCGGGACACAGATATTATTCAAGAAAAGATATTTCCTTTTCATTTGTGGCAAAAAAAGAACTTAAAGATCATTCTTATGAGGCGTTGGCTATAATCAGACTTGACAAAGAGGATAAAACGTCACCGATTGAACAGCTTCATAATAAAATATGCAGCTTTGTACACGGGGTACGAAAAGAAGGAAAGACCGACTCGACAACACAGGATATTGAGTTTCTTAATAAATTTCCCCGCCCTATCCTCAGATTTTTAATGAAAATTCTCAGGTGGCTTGATTATCACGGGAAAGTACCGAATTTTCTTTCAAAAGACGATCCGTATTATTCAAGTGTTTTTATATCGAATCTGGGAAGTATAAAAATGTCTGCATCATATCATCATCTTACAAATTACGGAACAAATTCTATCTTTGTAATCATCGGGGAAAAAAAGAAACGTCCCGTATTCAATGACGACGGAACATATGAGATGCGTGATACGCTTGAACTCGGATTAACAATCGACGAACGTATCGCAGATGGTATATATTTTTCCAACAGCATTAAACTAATGAAAACTCTTATACAAAACCCTTACTTACTTGATTTACCGATTGGAGCTGAAATAAAATGAGTTCGGAAATTAAAACACCCTGGCTAAAAAACTACGGCGGAATACCATTTCATATTACATATCCTGAAGGAACTATGTGTGAAGCTGTCTTTGCCTCTGCCGAAAAATATCCGGAAGCTCCTGCGTTATCATTTATGGGACAGGATATTTCATATAAAAAACTTAAAGAGAATATTATACTTACGGCTAAAAGCTTTTGTTCGCTCGGCATAAAGGAAGGCGATCGTGTTACGATTTGTCTTCCCAATATACCTCAAGCAGTATACGCTCTTTATGCTTTGAATCTTATAGGTGCGCTTGCCTGTATGATCCATCCCCTCTCCGCAGAAGGCGAAATAGAGTTTTATCTTCGGGAAACAGCTAGTGACTGCGTTGTCACACTTGATCAGTTTGGTAAAAAATTTGATTCACTTCAAAAAAACATAACAATAGGCAATATTATTATTACAAGTATTTCCGATGCACTTAATCCCCTTCTTTGGGCCGGATATATGGTCACTCAGGGATATAAGATCAGAAAAATGAAAAATACCGAAAACGTTACTTATTGGAATAAATTCCTCAGCGGAGGAAAAAAGTTCAAAGGACAGTATAAAAGTTATAAAAATAAAAATGATGCAGCCGTTATCCTGTTTTCCGGAGGTACGACAGGTGTCACAAAAGGGATTTTATTGTCTAATCTTAATTTTAATGCCCTTGCAAAACAAACTGAAACAATGTGCAATAAAGTCGTGACAAAAAAAAGCATGCTTGCGGCAATGCCGATGTTTCACGGGTTCGGGCTTGGCGTTTGTGTACATACGATACTTGTATGCGGAGGACGCTCTATTCTTATCCCACGCTTTAATGTTGACAGTTATGCTAAATTGCTTAATAAAGAAAAACCTAATTACATTGCCGGAGTTCCAACTTTGTATGAAGCTATTACAAGAAGTGAAAATATGCGAGGCGTGGATCTTTCCTGCCTTATGGGGGTATTCTCCGGTGGAGATAGTCTTTCTATTGAATTAAAGAAAAAATTTGATAAGTTTCTTGCGGAACATAACGCGGCTGTAAAGATACGTGAAGGATATGGAACGACAGAATGCGTAACAGCAAGTTGCCTAACGCCTTATAATATTGAAAAGCAAGGAAGCATAGGTCTGCCATATCCGGATACATATTATAAAATATGCAAACCCGGAACAACAGATGAAGTTCCTTATGGTGTGGACGGCGAAATATGTATTTACGGTCCGACAGTGATGCTCGGTTATCTCAACCACCCCAAAGAAACCGCTGAAACATTAAAACTTCATGATGACGGGAATCTATGGCTTCATACAGGTGATATGGGCAATATGGACGAAGACGGATTTATTTATTTCAAACAAAGGATAAAACGCATGATAATCACAAGCGGTTATAATGTTTATCCCTCACATATAGAAAATATAATTGACGCGCATGACGCTGTGCAGATGAGTTGCGTTATAGGAATACGCGACGAATATAAAATGCAGAAAGTAAAAGCATTTATAGTATTAAAACCGGGATACGAAAATACAAGAGAACTACGAGAAAATATTTTTAATCATTGCAAAAAGAATATTGCGAAATACGCAATGCCTGCCGAGATAGAAATCAGAGATTCGTTGCCTAAAACTCTTGTTGGTAAGGTAGCTTATACGGTTTTGGAAAAAGAAGAGGAAGCCAAAATCAGCTGAAAAATTTTTGTATTGATTTTCAACAGATAATCGCTCCGTAAGAATTTACGGAGCGATTATCTGTATATTATATTTTTATAATTTCTGAGCTAATTTCCATGCCTGCCAGACTACAGTTCGTAGATTTCCGACTTTACTGGCGTCGCCAATTATATGTATACGCCTGCTCTTTTTAAATACAGGAGAAGGTGAATATCCTACACACAAAATAACAGAATCTGCCGGAACAGTTTCGGACCTACCTTCTTTGGTTTTTATTACCACGGTCTTTTCAAAAATATCAGTTACAGAGCTTTCAAGATAAACAGGGATTTTATTCGTTTCAAAAAAATCACGCAGATATGAAGAGTTCGCAAGACACAAGCCTCTGACAGCCATAAGATCATTTTTGGTCTCAACAATAATAGGTTTTTTACCTTTAAGGAAAAGATCATAAGCTATCTCGCAACCACTCAGACCCCCACCTATTATAACAACATTATCTCCGGTCTCGTGACCGGAAAGATAATCTATTGCGTCCATTGCACGTGATATACCATTTATAGGAAGCTTTTTCGCGACCGCGCCGGTAGCCACAACAACTTCATCCGAGTCAAGTTCAGATAAATCTTTAATTTCTTTTCCAAATATCACCGGTATCTTAAGGTTATCTATCTGTCGGCGATACCATGTAATAAGCTCTTTATCTTTCTCTTTGAATTCTGGAGCGGCCGCGGCAATAAAGACTCCTCCGAGTTTATCAGTTTTTTCATATATAGTTATTTTATGTCCGCGAAGAGTTGCAATCCTTGCAAATTCCATGCCAGCGACTCCCCCTCCGATAACTGAAATCTTCTTAGGCCTGGAAGCAGGAATGATATCAAATTTATGTCCCTGCATTGTCTGAGGATTTAACGCGCAACGTGCCATATGTCTGACATCGTCAAACGCCTCATCATTTGCGACACCTTTATAATGAGCCATTGCAAAGCAACCGTTATGGCAACATATGCACGGTTGAATATCTTCTTCTCTGCCCTCTTTGAGCTTTCTGACCCATTCACCGTCAACAAGGAACTGTCTTGCTACGCCCATAGCATCAATACTCCCGTCGCTTATAGCTTTTGCCCCTGCTTCCGGAGTCATTCTCCCTGCGCATACAACAGGGATATCTACAAACTTTCTTATATGTGAAACGTCATCTAAATTACAATTTTGAGGCATATATTGAGGAGGATGCGCCCAATACCACGCATCATATGTCCCGTTATCAGCGTTAAGCATATCATATCCGGCATTCTGAAGATATTTGGCTGCTTTCTCACTTTCAGACATCTCTCTGCCCACTTCAACAAACTTTTCGCCTGGCATTGCGCCGCGGCACAATGCTTTTGTTTTACTCAACACGGAATAACGCAGCGATACCGGATAATCTTCTCCACAGGCTTCTTTTATTGCTTTTACGGTTTCTACAGCAAATCTGTATCGGTTTTCAAAGCTTCCTCCGTATTCATCAGTACGGAAATTCGTATAAGGTAGCGTAAATTGGTCCATCAAATATCCTTCATGCACTGCATGAACTTCAACGCCATCAACACCTGCGTCTTTACAAAGTTTTGCGGTTTTCGCGAAAGCGTCGACCATCTCCTTGATTTCGGCAACGGTGATTTCTCTGCACATTATATCTTCTGCCCACCTCGACGGCAGTTTGCTGGGAGACGCACACAAATATGAAGCATCAACAATAGGTTTTGCCAAAGTGCCTATAACTTTATTTTTTAATAGGATTGCCAAATCATCTGTTATAGCAAAGCTTCGTCCGAATCCAGCCGTTAACTGAACAAAAAGTTTAGCGCCTGTTTTATGGAATTCTTCCATATAATCTTTAAGCTGCCTGAACATGCGACGGTTTTGATAGAGCCATCGTCCACCCAACGTATCGCGCAGAGGAGCAATACCAGGTATGATAAGCCCCACATCATTTTTAGCTCTCTCCATAAAAAACTCAGCAGCGACCTTATCAAAATGATTAGGTTCCATCCATCCGAAAAGCGAAGTCCCTCCCATCGGACATAAAACAATCCTGTTTTTGATTTCAACATTTCTGATTTTCCACGGAGTAAATAGAGATTCGTATTTCTGATCCATAATTTCTCTCCTTTGTTATTCGGTTACAGGGATGTCAATCTCAATATCACTCGACGGATATGTCACGCACGGATGAATGAATCCGAACTTTTTGTCAGCCTCACGTCGTCCGTCACGCCCATCAGCAACATAAAATTCACCTTTTATAAGTTTACTGTGACAGTATCCGCAACCTCCGGCTCTGCATTTATTAGGTACAGATATGCCGGCACGTTCCAATGCTGTAAGAAGAGTCTCGTTTTCGTATGCGTTTACAGTTCTGATATCATCTCTAATATGAACCTTGAGCGAAAAGACAGCCGGATTTTCAATATCACGGTCACCGCATGATGAAGCGTCTTTCCGGATAGCTTTTACAGGAAGATTGTATGGAGAAAGCTCTTTTTGAATAAACGCATACATATTTTTAGGCCCACACAGAAAAAAGGTTACATTTTGAATATCCACATATTTCTCTAAAAGAGCCGCAGTTATAAATCCATGTTCGTATTTCTCATTTTTCTCATCACTTAAAACATAAATAACTTTCAGCCCTGTGGCGGACAATATGTCAAGTTCAGATTTGTACGCAAGATGAGCCTCATCGCGCGCGCCGTAAAAAAGGGTCATTTCGTATTCTTCATCTTTTTCTGCCATGCTTTTTGCCATTGAGATAAAGGGTGTTATGCCACTCCCTCCCGCAACGCAGGCTATATGCTTTTTATCGCGAAGTTTTTCATAGTGAAAAGCCCCGGAAGGTTCTGTCATGTCAAACCTGTCTCCGATTTTCGCTTCGCGGTTCATATACCCGGAAAAAAAACCAGCGTCTTCCACAGCTATCGCAAGCCGATTATTCAGCGCATCTCTCGGGCTTGAAGCAATTGAATACGGTCTGCTGACAAAGCTTTCACCTATTTTACAGCTGACAGAAACATATTGACCTGCCCTGAAAAACGGAAAACTATTTTCATCCAAACGCTTAAAAACAAACTCTTTGATCCCGGAAGAAACCTCACGTATATCAGTCAGTTCAACTTTCATTGATCCGGGATGGAGTTTTTTTGCAAGTATATTTACTTTATAGTTTTCGGGAAGAGGTGCCGATGAACCGTTTGCCAAATGTTCACGGCGTTTAGGAACCAACTTCTTAAACCTGAGCATATCCATAAAACCAAAAATCTGTTTCTTAAATCTCATCTTATTTCCCTCCCCTTTTTATATCACCTACGGTCTGTCTGCCTGAAAGATCTCCGGATACATAGGCGCTGGAATATCCGCTTGAACGCATGGCAAAACCTCCGGCGAATCTAAGACCGGGAAACATTGCAGCATCTTCCTGTATCATCATCATCCGAGGCATAAGACTGTCCCAGTCCGCAGTTTCATATCCGTAAATAACACCTTCCGGATGCCCGCAATATCGTGCATAGGTAACAGGTGAAGCTGTCGCGATTTCTTCAATCGATTCACGGATCTTACAACCTGTTTCACGTTCAAAAACATTGATCATGTCTTCTGCGACAATATCTTTTGTTTTAAAATATTCCGTTTCAGGAATATTGCCCCATTCATCTGACATAAACATTGTGGTAAAATACATCATGCACGTACCCGGAGGTGAGCATTCCGGATAAGCGTTATTCAGACAAACGGTGGCTTGAACATGGTTAGTTTTAATTTTACGCATAAGATCATATTGCTTAACCGTATCTGCCGTATCGTAAATAAAATAATTATGGCTTTTAATACCAAGCTCTTCGGCAGTTTTATTAAGACCTAAAAACAAAGTATATCCGCGTCCCGCAAAAATTCTCGCATTTGTCGCGCGAACTACTTGTTCAGGTACAGATTTTTTATCAAGCATTTTACCAAATACAATATGCGGAGAGCAGTTCGCAATGATATGATGTGTCTCGATCTCCCTTCCGTCTGCAAGTCGAACTCCGATTATCTCATTTTTATCGTTCGTAAGAATCTTTTCCGCCTCGGAATGATACCAAATATCACCGCCGAGTTCACGTATGCGCTCGTCAAGCGCAAGACTTATTTCATGTGATTTCATCTTCGGCATCCACGCATCACGGGTTATATACCGTATGACCATAGAACCATAATGAAGAAAACTCATCCGATCACAGTCTACGCCGAGATAACACCAATACGCATTGAGTATATCTTTTGCTCTTTTCGGTATTTTCAAAGCTTCAAGCACTTCATTGACCGAATAACTGCCTGCCTTTATAAAATTAGGGAAATGCTCTTTCATATATGCCGCGTCGGTATTCCCATTCACTGAGGAAGAATATGTCTGCGCAGCTCTTACTTCGTCACAGAGTTCAAAAAACTCTGTTATTGATTTTCGCGAACCCGGAACATATTGTTCCATTTTGGCCGTAAAAGCTTCGATTCCGAAAGGCATTTCGCAATCATAATCCTTATCCGTTGTAATAAGATGATATGCCTCAGGAATCTTGATCCAATCGATTTTGTTCTCAATACCCAAGTCTCTGAAAAGAATACGTATATCTCCGGGTTCCTCAACAGAGCCAAAGTCATTGAGCTCATGAAGGCTTGCCTCGAATTCAAAACGTCCTCTTCTGAAACTGGTTGCGAACCCTCCGGGAAGATTGTGCTTTTCTAACAACAGACACGAACATCCCGCCTGAAGCAACCTTACCGCCGCTACAAGACCGCCATTTCCGGCGCCAATAACAACGGCGTCATAAACTTTTTTGGCGCAGTTTTTCATATGTTTACCTCCTATTCAATTCCTCTGAACATATTATAAACAAAAAATACAATGTTTATAATACAATCAAACAACTAAATAAAAACATAAAAAATTTAAGGGATTAGAGCTTTGAAAAATATACTGAACATTATAACAGCTTTATATAATACCTCATAAGCAAACCTTTTTTATTATGGTATTTTTTTGCCAACTCAAAGCCTAATTTCTCATGCAAAGAAATACTTGCATTATTATCATCATTGACTGTTGCTACAGCAATGGTAAAACCTTTGTCTTTTGCGTATTTTAACGCTAAGGTTTCGGCTGCTTTTCCAAAGCCTTTGCCGTGAAATTCTTTTTTGATTTCAGGTGAACAACTTATTATATGTTTTGAGTGGGCAAGCAGGCTCATAAAACCAATCACTTTATTATCATCATATACAACAAAAAACTCAAAATAAGATCCCTCATGAACTTTATCAATACTTCCCATTATCATACGCTGCTTTTGTTCAATTGACATCTTATCGTATGAAGTCCCACTAAAATCATGTATATTATTTTTGGTTATAGGTTTTATACGTAACATTTTCTTTTCTCTAAAATACAACAATAAATCTAGCATATTTAATAAAAAAACCGACATGCCGCAGCATGTCGGTTTTTTGGAGCAGATGAGGGGAATCGAACCCCCACGACCAGCTTGGGAAGCTGGAGTTCTACCACTAAACTACACCTGCATGTACTACGCATATATTATACAATGAAAAAAAGTATTTGTCAAGAGCAAAAACAATAAAATGTTGTTATTCAAACAATGTACAACCCATTTTACGAAAATGGTCTATTTTTTCTTTTATCATATCCTCTGATACATTAAAATGTGCGGCAAGACACGCCACGCACAAAAAGTCCGTGGCGCCCCTGTTGACCATTCTTTTATATATGGCAATTTCATCTTTTTCAAGAACCCTGCCGCAGTTTTTACAAAGATCCATTTCCAAGTCAGAGTTTTACAATTTCCGCATCAAACATCGTTGCTGCATGAGGTTTAATAGGAAGAGCTACATTTCCGGTAAATATACCGAGGCATTCTCCGGTGAGCATGTTCGAGAGTTTAAGACCGAAGCCGCAATGATTGGGCAGGCCGATATCAAACAACTCAATGCTTTGGGAGGTTGCGTCCGTGAAATTAAAGAATCCAAGCGCATATTTATTGTCCGAAAGGTGTCTGAAGAGAGCGAATGAATCTCCGAGATTCCCGCCAACCGGGAATGGCGGACGCGCTTCCTCGTCCTGATCAAGCGCTATATATTTTTTATTTGTCAATGTAGAAAAAGTTCTTTCATCCATATTTCTTATATCGCAACCAATCATAAGAGGAGAAGCCATCATACACCAGAGAGCAAAATGCATCTCATATTCATCGTCCGTACATCCACCGCAGGCGACATTTCCTTTATTATGCATCCCTACTATAAGCATATCAATATCGTTGTAACAACCCGGTCCAGACATACTTAAAAGAGGGATCTGACTTCTTGCGATATCCTTAAAAGATTGAGGATTATCGATGATATCTCCGGTAGACCGATACATGTGAGCACCTGTAGAACGTATCCACTGGCCTACATTGTCCGAACCCCAGTTACATGCGGAAAAAAGTATTTCACGACCGGACGCTTTGAGCGCCATGCCCATTCTGTGATAAAGAAGCGGACCGTTTGCGTATGCGGGTTTATAGCAGAAATCATATTTCAGAAAATCTATTCCGAATTCTGCAAATGTCTGTGCGTCAATAAATTCATAATCAAAACTTGACGGATATCCGGCACATGTCTTTGTACCGGCGCAAGAATACATACCGAATTTAAGCCCTTTTGAATGAATGTAATCGGCAAGATCTCTCATCCCTGAAGGAAATTTTTCTTTGCTTGCGACAAGTTTGCCGTTTGAGTCTCTTTGCATTTCCGACCAACAATCATCGATCACAACATATTCATATCCCGCGTCTTTAAGCCCTGTAGCAACCATTGCATCAGCTGTTTCTCTTATAAGGCTCTCATTAATATTAGCTCCGAAAGTGTTCCAGCTGTTCCAACCCATTGGAGGTTTTTTTGCTAACATATACGTACCCCTTTTCTGCACTTTTTCGTGCAATTTTTTATAGTATATCATATATTTTTTATCATGGCAATAGGTAATTAAAAAGTTTGAATTTCTCAGCGTTTTATACAATTCTTATATAGTTTTTTTATGCACTTTGATTTTTTTCAATGTCGAATAATTTCTTCTTTTGTCAAAGGTGTTGACAGGGTTAAAATGCAGTGATATACTCAAAATAAAAACAAAGGATGATCGGCTATGGTTTTCTCTTCATTGCTGTTTATGTTTATTTTTTTACCAGTTTCTTTGCTGCTGTATTATATTTGTCCGCCCGGAAAAAATTTCAGGATAAGAAATGCTCTGCTTTTTTTTATAAGTATGGTATTTTATGCATGGGGAGAGCCTGTATATTTTATTTTAATGCTGTTTGCGGTTTTTATAAATTATATTTTTGCGATATTGATATATAAATATGAACATAAAGCAAAACTACTTCTTGCCATATCGATCATTATAAACCTTTCAATGCTTGCTTTTTTCAAATATTCCGCTTTCTTTGTATCAAATCTTAACATAATTTTCGGTATAAGTATTCCTGTTCCCAATATAGTCCTTCCGGTAGGGATTTCTTTTTATACATTCCAATCGATGTCATACACAATCGATGTTTATCGAAAAGATGCCCCTTTGCAAAAAAATTTTCTTTCATTCGGCGCGTATGTGGCGCTTTTTCCGCAGTTAATCGCCGGGCCTATCGTAAGATATAAAAGCGTAGCGGATCAACTTATATATAGACAACATAACATAGATAAATTTTCAGCCGGGATTATGAGATTTACGCAGGGATTTGCAAAAAAAGTCCTTATCGCAAATAATGTAGGGTTGATATGGGATGAAGTCTTTATCGGAAATAATATCTCAACTATGACCGCGTGGCTGGGCATAATCGCGTTTTCATTACAAATATATTTTGACTTTTCCGGATATTCCGATATGGCTATAGGGCTGGGCAGGATGTTCGGGTTTGAATTTTGTGAAAATTTTGACTATCCATATATATCAAAAAGTATCACGGAATTTTGGCGTAGATGGCATATTTCACTTGGAACATGGTTCAAAGAATATGTTTATATTCCCTTAGGAGGAAACAGAAAAGGGAAAATACGCACATATTTTAATCTTATGATTGTCTGGTTTTTAACGGGACTGTGGCATGGAGCGGGCTGGAACTTTATTCTCTGGGGAGTTTATTTCGGAATATTGCTGATTTTTGAAAAACTTTTCCTTCTAAGAATCTTGAGAAAAATCCCTCCCCTCTTTGCGCATATTTATTCCATATTCATTGTTGTGGTTTCATGGGCTTTTTTCGCAATAGAAGATTTTACTCAAATGAAAAATTTCCTAATGACCATGTTCGGTATAAATACGATATCATTTATTGATTCAAAATTTATTTTTCTCTTTCAAAACAACTGGGTTTTATTTATCATGTCCGCAATTTTATGTACACCGGTTATCAAAAAGTTAAAATCAAAAAAAATTTTTGCAAAAATATCTCCTGTGATCTTTATGATAATATGGATTACCGGAACTGCTTTTTTAGTGAGCGACAGCTATAATCCGTTTTTGTATTTTAAGTTTTGAACAGTTGTCAGCATAGAAAATCCGGAGCCTGTTTTTATAAACAAAGCTCCGGATATCTTCTGAAAAAATTTATTCGGCAGAAAAAAAAACGATCGGATCAAACATAATTGAATATGTGTAAAACGAATAGTTTTTTATAGTTTTTTTATATGCCTCAATAACCGCGTCCGCCTGATCTTTATAGCCAAAAAAAACAAAACAGTCTTCTCCGCATTGTATTGAAACGCCCTTGAAATCAGATTCCATATCCTTCCCCGAATAATACGATGAGAGCCCTTCATTTATTTCTTTTTGAAGGATTGTTGACATTGTTTCCCCCTCGTTGCCTCGCGCAATAGCAAGATGAGACATGTTACTGACTCCAAATGTGGCAACGGCAGATTCCGCAACATATCGGTCATATTTCGTTATGGACAACCCTAAATAATACTGTTCGTTTTCAATCGATAGTTCCGTTATCTCTGCATTTGAGTAAAGACCATTACTGTCAACAATATTTTCAATCACATCCTCAAGGATATCAGTTAATGGCATTTGAAAAATATCCTGCTGCGGTTTTTCTGAAGACTGGGAAGAGTTATTGTTTTCTGAAGACTCTTTGTTGTTTTGATTACCACATGAACAAATCATCATGACCATACATATTATTAATAAAAACAAAAGTGTTTTTCTCATACAGTATTCTAACCCTTTCATTTATATATAATATTATTTAGAAATTCGTAAAAAAAATTCCTATATAATCAAATAAAATATAATAGATAAAAATTGGAGAACACTGCCGCACAAAACAAACAAATGAAAAACACTATGCATGTATTTCTTTTTCTTACCTATCCCATAAAGAATCGCACCTATTGTATAAAAAATACCTCCGGCAAGCATAAGAATGAAGCCTTTTTGCGTTAACGCTTCTGTCGCTGTGGGAATAAACGCGATTATGCACCAACCCATAACTATATAACAGATCATGGAAAATATCTGAAATTTTTTAAGGTTAACAGCAGTAAGAGTAACAGCAAGCGCCGCAAAGCCCCATTCTATCCCAAAAACTATCCACGCAACAGCAACATTTACTTTGGTCAAACCTAAAACAGCTATAGGAGTATATGTTCCGGCAATGAGAAAATATATAGTACAATGATCGAGAACACGAAAAACTTTTTTTGCTTTTTCATTTTTCAAACCATGATATATCGATGACATTGTGTACAACATTATCATCGTAACCCCGTAAACAACAGAGGACAAAACTCCGCCCAAACTTCCCTTTATCGCCGAAAAAACCACACAAAGAACAAGTACGACAACGCCGAGCCCTCCCCCGACAATATGTGAAACCATATTAAAGATCTCTTCACCTTTTGTATATTTAGGTAATATGATTTTTTGTGCCATATGTCGCTTAAAATTCCTTTCTGTCTTTCACATTTTACGTTGTATAATTATCAAGGGAATAGACATTTCCTCTGCCAAAGATTTTATAAAGAGACATGTTCAAATAAAAATACATTCTTATAACATAAATAAATGTATACTGATTGTTTAATTATGTTTTTAATTATACATCAAATTTTTTCGTTTGTCAATTCTTTCGAGGATAAGAAAAAATAAAAATACAGGGGTTATTTATAGAAAAAAACAATGGGGTCGGATGAGTTCAGCCCCATTGTTTTAATATATATATATTATCTGATAAATTCAATCGCGGCCAAAGCTGAAGCTGCGCCATCGGCAATAGCAGTGGAAATCTGTCGGATTTTTTTTGAACGGCAGTCTCCTGCAACGAAAAGACCCGGTGTCTCAGTTATACATCTTTCATCCGCCGAAACATATCCGTAATTATCTATTTCAGCCAAAGAATCAAGTATAGTATTTTCAGGCTGTAAACCAATCGCGACAAAAACTCCGTCCGTTTTTTTTCTTATTATCTCAGTTCCGTTTTTCACAATGACAATTCCCTCAAAGGTTTCATCACCGTAAAATTCCTTTACAACCGAATCCGTTATATAAGAAATATTGGGCTTTTGCATAACTTCTTGAATAAGCTTTTCTTCTCCGGTGAAATACGGCAAATTCTGAACAATAAACACACTGCTGCATATATCTGAAAGCTGCAAAGCTTCCTGTAAAGCGGAATTACCTCCGCCGACCACAACAACATCTTTCCCGGTATAAAATGCCCCGTCACAAACCGCGCAAAAAGAAATACCGTCACCAATAAACTTATCTTCCCCCGGGACTCCGAGCATCCGATGTTTCGCACCGAGAGCAGCGATAACGGCACGACACTCATATTTTCCGCAATCCGTTATAACTGTAAATCCTAATGGTGTCTTTTCAATACTTAACACCTCTTCTATCTCAACATCAGCGCCCTGCGCAAGAACTTGTTCAACCATTTTATCCGCAAGTTCGTTACCGCTGATATCAGAAAAACCCGGATAATTTTCTATTTTGGGAGAAAATGTCATCTGTCCTCCGAAACCGTTCTTCTCTAAAATCAATACGGTTTTATCGGCTCTGCGAGCATACAATGCGGCCGTAAGACCTGCCGGACCCGCACCTATTATGATTATATCAAGCATTCTACGCACCCAGATACTTTTTGATATTTGATACGTTTACAATTTTTTCATAACCGTTATCAGTATTGACGATAAGCGTAGGAGCCTGTCTGAGACCAAGTTCTTTGGCTAAATCAGGATCATCCTCCACATAAAGTTTTTCGTACTTGATCCCTGCTTTATCAAGCAGTTTAACTGCGATTTTACAGTTAGGGCAGGTCTTTGTTGCGAACAACATTATTTTTTTATCAACAGGAGAAATTTCCGATTCGGAAGAGTTTTCAATCTCAGACGCGAAGTCATGTTTTTGCCTTTCTCCGGGAAGCCTGGATGTTTCGATATTATAAAGTTTTCTTTCTTTGAATTCCTGCGATTTTCCGACATTCCAGTTCTGGACAGGCCTGTAATAACCGGTTATCCTGCTGTATACTTCAGTGTTCGCTCCGCAATCCGGACATTCATAAATTTCACCGGAAATATATCCATGGTTTTTACATACAGAATAAGTTGGAGAAATAGTATAATAAGGC
>CALWNV010000011.1 GCA_944382895.1 uncultured Clostridia bacterium
CGTTTCGGCGCAAAACGGATTTTCAAGTCCCGCTTCTTTGACCAGTTCCGTAAAATCTTCTGTTCCGCCTTTTTTTAGAAGATCCATATATTTTTCAAACGCGCCGTTATAATCTTCCATCATGAGAAGCCAAAACAAAAGAGAAACAGTTTGAGCAAGACAGTAATCTATATAGTAAAACGGATTTTCATAAATATGCCCCTGATATTGCCAACGCGTTCCTTTTTCAAAATAATCTATTCCCTCGCTTGAAAGATACGGTCGATATCTTTTTTCAAGTTCAAGCCAAAGCATATTTCTCTGTTTTGGCGTCATATCAGGATTTTCATAAACTTTCTGTTGAAACCGATCAACCAAAACTCCGTAACATAAAAAAGATATTGCGTTTGATATATGCATTTTTCTATAATTATCTGCCTTTTCCCCGAAAAAACTTTCCATATATTTCCATGCAAAAAATTCCATTGTCATGGAATGGACTTCGCATGTTTCCATTCCGCCTTCCCACAACTCATAAAAAGGGATACTCCGCTGCGCAACATATGCGGAAATCGCATGTCCTGCCTCATGTGTAAGAACGTCTATATCCCCATATGTTCCGGAAAAATTAGCAAAAATAAACGGCATATTATAATCCGGAAGATCTATCTGATATCCTCCGCAGGATTTTCCCGGTCTGGCGATAACATCAAAAAGTTCGTTTTCAAGCATAAAATCAATGAACTCACCGGTTATTGCGGACATTGATTTATACATTTTTTTACCGTTTTCAAAAATTTCGTCGGGAGTTCCGATCGGCTCCGGATTACCATCTTTAATCCATATACTGTCATCATACAGCATAAGTGACCCTACATCCAGGTCTTTTTTCTGAATTTGTTTTAACCGAGTAACAAAAGGTACCCAATATTTTTCAACCGCGTCAGCAAATATTTTCACGTCAGCGCAAGTATAACAGGTCCTCCCCATTCTAAGATACGCAACCTCAGAATAATCATTAAAACCAAGTTTTTTAGCAATTGTACTGCGAACCTTAACCATTCTGTCATAAATAGAATCAAACTCATCAGCATGCTCTGCCATCCATCTTCCGTGAGCTGAAAACGCTTCAGCTCTTGTTTGCCTGTCCGCACTTTCTTTATATTTATACATCTGCTCAATATTGCATACTTCACCCCTGAACGGAATTTTAGCTGAAGATAAAAGTTTTTTATACTCCGTACACAGTCTGTTATCCTCCTGCATTTCACATATTATTTCAGATGAAAAACATTTACGGGCAGCTTCATATTTTTTGAAAAGAAGCGGAGGCAACTCCTTTTCAAGCCGGTCACGAAATCTTGAATCAAGCATTGCAGAATCGAATTCTATGCATTTTTCCTCGAACAACGGAGAATATTCATCAAAAAAATCTATCTCAGAAGCATAAAAAGAATCACGTGTATCCAAAGTAAAACGTATATATGCCAAATTTGACATCGTATTAAAATGCTTTTTTATCTCTACATATCGCCGATAGCATTGCAGTTGTTTTCCCGCGTTTTCAGCATTTTTAAGCTCTGTACACAAGCCGGAAAGCTCAAGGATAAGCCCGTTTATATCCGGACGTACATAAGCGATTTCTGATATCTTCATAATGCACCTCATTTCTGAAAAAAGGGCGGCTCCGCAAAACCGCCCTTTTTTCAACTGTTTTTATTTTTCATAAAAGCTTTCATACGTTTAGAATGGTCAAGTTCTTTTTTACGAAGGCGTATGCTTTTCGGAGTAACTTCAAGGAGCTCATCATCCGCAATAAATTCAATAGCCTGTTCAAGACTGAATTTAATAGGAGGGATGAGACGTAAAGCATCATCATGGCCGGTAGACCGTACAGCTGACATATGTTTTTTCTTACAAACATTTACAACTATATCATCACCCTTCATTCCCATACCTACGATCTGCCCGGCATACACAGATTCGGAAGGATCCACAAACATAGGACCACTGTCCTGTGAGTTAAAAATACCGTATGTCGTCGTTTCTCCTGTTTCAAACGCAATAAGTGAACCCACTGCCCTGGATGAGATCGCACCCTTAAAAGGCTGATAACTGTCAAAAACAGATGTCATTATCCCTTCACCGCGTGTATCTGTCAAAAACTCGTTCCGGTAACCGAAAAGACCTCGCGCAGGAACAAGGAACTCCAATCTTACGCGTGAACCCACATTCCCCATATGCACAAGTTCTCCCTTGCGCATCCCGAGCTTTTCAATAACAGAGCCTACAGATTCCTGTGGAACATCCGCGACAAACCGTTCGATCGGTTCACATACCTTTCCGTCAATCTCCTTCATCATTACCTTAGGTCTGCTTACCTGAAATTCATAACCTTCCCTGCGCATAACTTCTATAAGTATCGAAAGAGACATCTCGCCTCTCCCGCATACACGAAAAGCCTCCGTAGTATCAGTTTCCTCCACTTTAAGAGAAACGTCTTTCAAAAGTTCTCTGAACAGTCTCTCACGCAAATTCCTTGATGTTACGAATTTTCCCTCTCGACCAGCAAAAGGACTGTCATTTACCATAAAAGTCATTTCTACAGTAGGTTCTGATATTTTAACAAATGGAAGAGGCTCTACCGCATCAGGAGAACATATGGTATCCCCTATAGTAACCCCTTCAACCCCAGAAAGCGAAATTATTTCCCCTACTGAAGCCTCCTGCACAGGAACTCGGTTAAGGCCTTCAAACTGATAAAGATTTACTGCTTTAGCTTTTTTAACAGGGTGTGAACCGTGATAGTCTGCCAAAACTATTTCCTGTCCTGTTTTAATCGAGCCTCGTTCGATACGGCCAACAGCTATACGTCCGACATATTCGTTATAATCAATTGCCGAAACAAGCATCTGTAAAGGCGCTGTCTCATCTCCCTGAGGCGGATTCACATAATTTACGATAGCGTCAAACAAAGGTTGAAGATCAGTTCCTGCTGTATCGGGAGAAAGTGATGCGGTTCCCGCTCTTGCAGAAGCAAAAAGCACGGGACTGTCGAGTTGCTCGTCAGTTGCGTCAAGGTCCATAAGAAGTTCCAGAACTTCATCAACGACCTCGTGCGAGCGCGCATCAGGTCTGTCTATTTTATTTACCACAATTATAACCTTATGCCCTAAATTAAGAGCGTGCTGTAAAACAAATCTCGTCTGAGGCATCGGCCCTTCAAACGCATCTACAAGCAAAAGAACACCATCGACCATTTTAAGAATCCGTTCAACTTCTCCGCCAAAATCAGCATGTCCCGGAGTATCGATAATATTGATTTTAATATCCTTATAATGAACTGCAGTATTTTTAGCAAGAATTGTTATTCCCCGTTCCCGTTCAAGATCGTTGGAATCCATAACTCTTTCCGCGACAGTCTGATTTTCCCTGAATGTACCGCTCTGTTTCAACATCTCATCAACAAGAGTAGTCTTACCGTGATCAACGTGCGCAATTATTGCAATATTCCTGAGTTTTTCGCAAATCAAAACCTTCAATCCCCTTATAACAGAATGTATACCATAAAATTATACTCCCATATTTTTTATAAATCAAGCGAATTACTTAAAATTTTGAATTTTTTACAAAAAAATATCAATATATTCATAAAATCCCCTGCCGGGCTTGAACTGTGCACTTTCTAATTTACAGCAAAATTTATATAAAAAAATATTTATAAAAGAAAATACAGACGTTACGCATATAAAAACTCAAGCCCGCCTTAGTTTTCATTCCGGCGGGCTTCTGAAATATAAAAATATACTATATAAGATCTTTTATTCTACGAAAAACATCCGTTAAAGCGACCTGTTCAGAAAAAACTTTGTCTCTTGAAACAAATTCGCAACATCCGTTTTTCATATTTCTCGGACTTACTATAACACGGAGAGGGACACCCAAAAGATCTGCATCAGAAAACATTACTCCGGCACTTACCTTACGATCATCATAAATCACCTCAACGCCGGCTTCACAAAGGTCAGCGTAAAGTCTGTCCGCAAACTCACGAACTTCTGCGTCATCAGAACGTATCGCGCACAAATGCACCTGCCAGGGCGCTATCGCTTTCGGCCAAATAGGACCGTACTCGTCATGATGCGCCTCGCAGACAGAAGCAGCAAGCCTTCCGACACCTATACCGTAACAACCCATGATCGGATAATGCGAAACACCCTCAGAATCAAGATATTGCATACGCATAGCCTCAGTATACTTAGTCCCAAGCTGAAAAATATTTCCAACCTCTATTCCTCTTGAAACAGTAATCGTCTTTTTACCGCAAACCGGACAAATCCCTCCGGAAGCTATTTTGGCAAAATCATGATATTCAATATCATTCAAATCTCTCAGCATATCAAGACCTTTATAATGATAACCTTCTTTATTTGCACCGCATATAAGATTATTCGCATTTTTAAGCGAAGAGTCAAACAATACAAAAACGTCTTCAAGTCCGACAGGACCGATAAAACCTGCGCAAATACCGCAATTTTCTTTGATTTCAGCAGGATGTATACCAAATCCGAGAAAATTTGTCAGCTTTGTCTCATTTGCCTCAAGATCACCTCTTATAAATAAAACAATATAACTGTCGTCTTCATTTTTCTGATATACAACCGCTTTACAGGCTTTTTCGCTTTTCGATCCGAGAAATGCGCACACATCTTCTATCGAACGACACTCCGGAGTTGAAACAGATGTCAGAGGCTCAGAAACGTCATCTCTTATATTCTCGACAATACTCTCGGCTGCTTCCATATTCGCACTGTATCCGCATTCTCCGCACATCGCGATACTATCTTCACCTATAGGCGTGAGCAACATAAACTCATGTGAAACACTTCCACCCATCATTCCCGAATCCGATTTTACGGAAATCACTTCAGGAACACCACAGCGGGCAAATATACGCTCATAAGCCTTGTGACAACGCTCATAATACCTTTCAAGATCTTCCTGTGAAGTATGAAAAGAATAAGCATCTTTCATAGTAAATTCACGGACACGGATAAGCCCTGCGCGAGGACGCGCCTCGTCACGAAACTTTGTTTGTATCTGATATATCATAAACGGATATTTATTGTATGTATTGGCGTATTCTCGCACAAGATGTACAGCAGCCTCCTCATGAGTCATACCTAAAACCATGGGAGCACCGGTTCTGTCATTAAAACGAAGCATCTCACTACCTATACTATCATAACGACCGCTCTCTTGCCATAAAGACGCGGGCATAACAACAGGAAACTGAACTTCCTGCCCATCAATCGCGTCCATTTCCTCACGGATTATCTGTTCAATCTTACGTGTTATACGTCGTAAAGGCATATATGACGAATAAATCCCGTTCGCCACATTTTTCATGTACCCACCGCGAATCATCAGCGCATGGCTGTCAACAACGCAATCAGAAGGTCTCTCCTTGAATCTGTCGCCGACGAGTTTGTCAATTTTCAAAAAATATTCCCCCAAACAATCTGTTCATTTCAAATAAGTATACCACAGCCATAAAAAAAAATCAAGCCCGTAACCGTGATTTTGCATTGATTTCTCTTGACACATAAAAACATATCAAGTATAATAAAAAAAACTCAAAGGAGATACTTATGAATTTGAAAGGGAAAACAGAAACCAGTCTGCCTGTTCCGCAGTATTTTTCCTGGGTAAACAACTGCAATGAAGGCTCCGATGAACAAATGACTCTTGACAATTTGGATTTTTTCAAATGGCTTGAAGACGAATATGGGATGAAAATCAAAATATACGCTTTTGACGCCGGAAATTTCGACTCACCTCAGGACAACTATTTTGACAGTGAAAACAAATGGTGGAAAAAGAAATTTCCTTCAGGGTTCGATACTGTTGCGGAAAAAGCGCGTGAATACGGTATCACCCTCGGAGTATGGGGCGGACCAGACGGGTTTGGGGAGACAAAAGAAAGTGAAGAGAAACGTTTTAACGAAGTTGTGTCTCTTTGTAAAAAGTATAATTTCGGTCTTTTCAAGTTTGACAGTGTCTGCGGAGTTTTACGAGAAGAAAAAAAAGAAATATTTGAAAAAATGATTGCTGAATGCAGAAAATACTGTCCGGAGCTGATTGTACTCAATCACCGTCTTGATTTGGGCGACGCTCAAAAATACGTAACCACCTTTTTATGGGAAGGGCTTGAAACGTATGTTGACGTAATGACGTATAATCATACAACTGCCCCGCATCACCGCCAATCACTGCTCGCAAGAGGTCTTGTGCCGGATCTGCTCAGACTATGTGAGGATCACGGTGTGTGCATCTCTTCTTTTAATGATTTTTTTGAGGATGATCTCGTTCTGCAGGCATTTAACCGCGCACTTGTTTTGTCACCGGAAATATATGGTAATCCGTGGTTTTTGCGAGATGATGAGTTTGCGCGTCTCGCCAGGATCTATAATCTTGCCGAAAAATACGCGAAGCTTCTGGTTTCAGGAATAACTCTTCCTGAAAAATACGGACCTTATGCAGTGTCTCGCGGAAACAGAAAAAGCAGAATAATAACTCTTCGTAACCTTTCATGGAAACCTATGACAATTGAAATTTCACTCAACAGTGAAATAGGTATCACAGAAAAAAAAGATATATATTTTTTACAATATCATCCCACACAGAAATATTTAGGAAAATTTGAATACGGAAGCGCCGTATCGGTTAACGTTGAGCCGTTTCGTACTTATATGGCGCTTTTGTCAACGGACAGACCGGACGATATATTGATAAAAGGCTGTGATTACGAAGTTATAAAAGATATTCCGAACAGACCCGCGGAAATCAACATTGTGCGCGGTACCAAAGCGGAAATACTTGAACCTTTTACAAAAGCGGAGCTCAACGGCAAAGAAACAGAAAAAGAATTTTTTGCTAATACCGATGAATACCTTTATCCTCCGAGATTTCTCACAACGCTCGAACCATGTGAAGCTCCGAACGACTCACAAAAAATATATGAAACCATATGCTTTGATGTCTGTTGTGACAGCCTTGAAAAACAAGCGGTCAAGCGCGCAGGAGAAACCCGCTTTCAGGCCGTACAAAAATGTCGCGATAATTTTTTCAATCAGCTTTCATATAAAATCCGCGGCTGTGATTTTTCATATATGTTTGACCAGAATGAAGAAACTTTTTACGATACATGGACTTTACCTCTGTCATTAAGGATCAACGGCGGGGCACTGCGCATTGATCTCGGAAATGAATATGATATCGAAGAAATGACAGTTGAATATTTCAATTCAGACGATCCAGAACATATCAAACCCAATAAACCGGCCTACAGAGGCGATTTTTCTTCCGATCTTGAAACATGGACAGATTTTTTTCTTTCAAAAAAGCAAACAGGACAACCTAAAGAAACATTTCTCGCGTTACAAAACGTAAATACCGCTCTTCCTGTTTACGGGACACTTGACAAGTCAATATACCAGATCAACGGAAAACTTCGTTATATACGGCTCTATGACGCGCCTGACAGAATATATCACGTTAAATTTTTTATAAATAATAAACAGATCAATATCAAGCCCTTAAACGCAAACAATCTTTTTGCCCCGTATGCATTTAAAAAACCACGCTCAGCCAGAAAAAAAACAATTACACTTCCTGATTTCAAACCGGGAAGCTATCTGGCCTTCGCTCTTAACGGTAATCATGGGAAAGAAGGTGCATACTGCGCTGCGAAATTTGACGGCCGTATCCTGCCATGCTCGGACAGAGCGCCGTCATATCCGGTAAACTTCTGGAACAGTTTCGTCCCGAGCTCCGCAAATAACAACACATATTATATGCCTCTTCCTCAGGCAGCACGTAACAAAGAAATCACTCTTTACACATTGATCCTTTCCGACGGGTGCGAGGATTTTACCGCTGATATATGGCTCTGCAACCCCAATGATAAAAAACACGGCAAGCGACTGATACTCTGGAAATAGTTTGAACCTGATTTCAAACTGTTTCATTGAATAAATATAAAAAAGACGCTGTGGTTTTGACAGAAACCGCTGCGCCTTTTTTATATTTTCATAGTAATACAATTAACCTAAACTACCCGCAAAAAAACTGACCGTTAAAATATGGGTTCAAATATATAAACTTTCATTTCATGTCCGTGTGTTTCCGCCGAAAATCCCCCCTCGAAACGAAGGACCTCCCCTGTCCACACATCTAACAGATTCCCTTTGATATTATTTGTCAACCCCATATCTTCTGCTGAAAAAGAAAGTGTTTCTGCCTCGGAGGTCCTGTTCAGCAAACCTACTGCCCACCGTACTCCCGAAAGAGGCTTGACCCATATATCAAATTTGCTTTCCTCCCGCCGAACTACCCTCCCCTGCATACAAAGAGAGTCCTGGTCAATTGAAATAAGATATTTATTCGTCAATATCGTTTTTGCAGTTTCATCCATCCTGCGCAAATCAAGACCTATAAGGAGCGGCGCCGACATCATACACCAAAGCGAAAAAATACTGCGATATTCAATATCGCTACATCCTGCTCCCATCCAGTCATTTTGACAATGCATCCCAACAACGAGCATATCAGGGTCGTTATAATGCGAAACGCCGGCAGAGCTGAAAATAGGCCCGTTTATTTTATCAACGATAGTCATGATTCCGCAGTCTCCGTCCCAAACATCTCTTACATCAAATCCTGTCCGCCATAACTGACCCACTCCGTATGCCCACAGCCACGGATTTGTCGTACCGTGCTCACAAAGATTATATACCATCTCTCTTCCGCAGTTTTTTACCGCCATGCCCATTTTCACATATTCCTCAACCGTATCCCGGACAGGATCGTCGCCGCACGGATGTCTGTCATACTTAAGATAATCAAATCCCATTTCCGCGACAGTTCTCGCATCTTCAAACTCATGCCCTAAAGACCCCGCGTCTCCATGCCATGTGGTAAGCCCGCATCCGAGATATATACCGGCCTTCAAACCCATAGAATGTAATCTATCTGTAAGATATCTCATTCCATGAGGGAATCTATCGGATCGAGCGACTATCCGACCATTTACATCACGTTCTTTCTCTGCCCAGCCGTCATCAATATTAACATATATATATCCACAATCACGAAGACCGCTTGAGACCAATATTTCGGCATGCTCCAATATAAGATCTTCCGTAGGATCACAATTCACGGTACAATACGAGTTCCAGCCCATGGGTGGAAGAGGTTGTTTCATATACATAATACATTCTCCGTTTATAAATTTTTTATAAGTATACCATATAAAAAATCAAAAAGCAATATACCGGGAGATTCTTTTCAATAAATGTTCTGCTGTTGCAATTTTTCTTTTTTTATGATATAATTTTTATGCATAAATATAGCAACAGAACGAAAAGGAGAATATTATAAATGTCCCTGATAAAATGCACCGACGTTACATTGTCGTATGAAAACCGTATAGTTGTCCATGATCTGACTTTTGAAGTAAACGAAGGGGACTTTTTATGTATCGTCGGAGAAAACGGCTCAGGGAAAAGCACTCTCGTGAAAGCGTTGCTTTCTCTTAAAAACATCAGCGGCGGTAAAATAGAATTCGGAGATGGGCTCAAAAAAAACGAAATAGGATATCTGCCTCAGCAAACAGGCGCCCAAAAAGACTTTCCCGCCAGCGTATGGGAAGTTGTGTTGTCCGGATGTCTCAACAAATCAAGGACGCATCCGTTTTATTCCCCGGAACAAAAACAAAGAGCCTCTGCCAATATAAATAAGCTCGGATTATCCGGCCTTGAAAAACAAGGTTACCGAGAACTTTCGGGAGGCCAACAACAGCGTGTTCTGCTTGCAAGAGCTCTTTGCGCAGCAGAAAAAATTCTTTTGCTTGATGAACCTACCGCAGGTTTGGACCCTAACGTAACAGAAGAATTTTACAACCTCATAAAACAAATAAATAAAGACGGAATGACCATAGTCATGGTTTCGCACGATACAGCCAGGGCAATAGAATGCGCAACACATATCCTTCACCTCCATAATACGCCTGTGTTTTTCGGGAAAAAAGAGGATTATAAAAACAATCATGCATACATGGGAAATTTTACACCATAATAAATGAAATCATATTTTATAAATCCATACTTTTTGACAACAAATAAGGAGGTTTTATTATGACCGTTACCGAAACAATAAGGCAAAGAAGAAGTATACGAAAATATATACACGGAGCCGATATACCTCCGGATGACTTAAATACTATTCTGGAAGCAGCCATGACCGCACCAAGCGCATGTAATTCCCGACCATGGGAGTTTATAATAATTAAAAGTGAAGAAATTAAAAAAGAAATAATAAATATCCATCCGTTTGCGAAACATCTTAAAGATGCAGCTACAGGGATAGTTATATGCGGTCGTCCGGATTTACAGCACGGAGTAAGCGACGGGTTTTGGCCGCAGGATTGTGCCGCAGCTGCCGAAAATATTCTTCTCCAGGCCTCAGGATTAGGCTATGGAAGCTGTTGGTGCGGGATATATCCGAAAAAACCTCTTGTAGAAAAATTTACTAACCTTTTGAATATAACTTCAATACCATTTGCGCTGATAACCATAGGAACACCCTCGGAAATTCCTCCGGCAAAGGGATTCTATGACGAAACACGTATATCTTTTCGCTGAATTATATCTGTTGATATATTAACTCCTAAAACCGGAAAGTAAAAAGCTTTCCGGTTTATTTCATATACCCGTATATATGTTACAGGCACAAAACCGGCCGCACAAAACTATTATTTGATAAATTGATTTTTTGAATAACTTTTTAATATGAATATTTAGTTGCATCTAATTTCTAAAATAAAACTCTTGACAAAAAAAGAAAATTTTAGAAAAATATATTGACAATTCAAAATATCGGAAGTATAATTGTTTTAAGTTAAAACTATTTTAAGTTGAAAGGATATAAAGCGATGGATTCTGTTGAAAACCGGCTCAATGAATTTTTCATAACTACCTTCAATAAAATCCTGAACAGTGAGGAACGTTCTCTGCAAAAAAGCGAACTGACTGACATTTCAGTGAGAGAAATCCATATAATAGAAGCTGTAGGGCTTTCCAAACCTTATGCCAAAAACACAATGAGCAACATCGCGCGCGAAGTGGGGATATCGCTTGGAGCGCTATCAACGGCAGTGAATGCGCTTGTCAGAAAAGGCTATATCAGCAGAGGAGGAGATGCGTCAGACAGAAGGAAAGTATACATATATCTTACCGAAACAGGTGAAAAAGCTTTCCTGCTTCACAAGGAATTTCATAAAAAAATGATTTCCGGGATAACCAAGCTTCTTAACGAAAACGAATGCGAAACACTTATAAAGGCGCTTTCAACAATCACGTGTTTTTTCAATAATTCAGATATCTAAATTGCGATAATTTTATCGGAGGAGATTTTAATGAAAATAATAGCGGACAGTACCTGTGATATACCTCTTGAAGAAGCAAAGGAAAAAGGAATAGAAATTATACCGATGACTTTGTTTTTCGGGAAAGAAGAATACATAGATAAAGTTACAATTACCGACAGCGAATTCTATAAAAAACTTTCAGAAACCAGCGAACCACCTAAAACCACACTGATCAACAGCGGAAGATTCCTTGAAGAATTCGAAAAATATCCTGACGAGGAGATCCTTGTGATTTGCTTGTCATCGGAACTTTCAGGGACCTACGGCTGCGCTTGTACCGCCTGCGGGATGACGGAACGTAAAGACATACGGGTATTAGATACAAAATCTGTCACGATAGGATCTGTCCTTTTGATAGATGAGGCGGTACGTATGCGTAATGAAGGAAAAACTCTTGACGAAATATTTGACTCGCTTTGTGCGTTAAGAGAGAAAATAAAGGTAATCGCGGCTGTAGACACACTTAAATATCTTGTTCTGGGAGGAAGGATCTCGGGGTTTAGCGGAAAAATAGGAACACTCCTTAACATAAAACCGATAATATGCTCAGACAACGGTAAAATCATAAATATCGGAAAAGCAAGAGGAAGAACAGCCGCGTTTGAAAAACTCAGGGAAAATGTTTTAACAACTTTTAGAATGGATATGTCCCGTCCCCTTTTATACGCACATACAGGAGACAAAGAGTCTGTCGACCTGTTAAAGAAAATTATCGGTCGCGATGCTCCGGATTATATCCTCGGCAGTATCGTAGTGACACATGCCGGTCCCGGGACTGTAGGAATAGCATATTTTACCGAATAAATATTTCATAAACAATCACACAAAGAAAAAACTGAGATCAAAAAAGCTTTCTCTTGAATATTTTTGGAAAATATGATATAATTCAAATAAGAGGTGATCAAGATGGGAAAAATCTATCACGAAAATATATGTGGTATTGACGTATCGTTTTTCTCGGATGAAAGTGAAGAATATACACAAGCGATCATGTCAAACGCAAAAAGGAAAATGAAAGAACTTTTAGACGGCTCCCAAACCATGACTCCGCCCAGAGCGGCAGTCATCGCATGCCTTGAACTTTGTGACGAACTTGAGAAAGAAAAAAATAATACGGAAAAACTCTCCGAAAAGATTGAAGAACTTACAAAAAAACTTGATCGAGCCGTAGTTGACCGGGCTGAAGCGGAAACAAAATCCGCCATGCTGAAACAAGAAGTTCTGGATCTGTCAATAAAACTTTCTGATTTGAAAGGCTGATAATTTGGAAATACTTGCTCCCGCAGGCTCTTTTGAAGCACTTAAAGCAGCTGTCTACGGCGGAGCTGACGCGGTATATTTTGGAACTGAAAATTTTAACGCCAGAAAAAACGCCAAAAACCTTACCCGCGATGAAATAATGCGCGGGATTTTGTTTTGTCGTGAATATGGTGTAAAAACAGCCGCCGCGCTTAATACACTTATTTCACAAAAAGAAATGGATGAGGCTCTGTATGAAGCCGAATTTCTTACAAAAGCCGGGATTTCGTCATTTATCGTACAGGATATAGGTCTTGCCTCAGTCTTGAGACAATGTACAAACGTTCCTCTATGCGCATCGACCCAGGCATCCTGTCACAGCCTTGACGGCGTGAATACGCTTGCCGAACTCGGGTTTTCCCGTGTTGTACTCGCCCGTGAGCTTGAAAAAAAAGATATTGAAACCATAGTGCAAGGCACGAGGATAGAAGTCGAGGTCTTCGCACACGGGGCTTTATGTGTCTGCTACAGCGGTCAATGTTATATGAGTTCCGTTATCGGCGCCCGAAGCGGGAACAGAGGTGTTTGTGCACAGCCTTGTCGCTTACCTTATAAAGGAGGCTATCGTTTAAGTCTCAAAGATCTATGTCTTTTGAAGTATGTAAAAGAACTTGAGAATATCGGTGTATCGAGTCTGAAAATAGAAGGGCGCATGAAAAGCCCCGAATATGTATATGCAGTAACAAAAGCATATTCCGACGCAAAAAAAGGGATCCCCTATGACCCGGAAACAGAAAAAGAACTTGCCCGTATTTTCAGCAGAGACGGTTTTACAAATGCATATTTTCTGGGAAAACCCGGAGCAGACATGTTTGGTATAAGAAAAGAAAATAATGAACACGTAAAAGGAACGTCAAACAAAACGGTTTGTAAAAAAATCGGTCTATCCGTAAGTGCGAATATAAATGAGGATATGTCAGTACGCATATCCGCCATTACTGATGACGGATTCACAGCGGAAAGTAAAGTCACAGGATTAAAACCCCAAAACAGAGAAAGCGGCGCCGAGGAATTGCATAAAGCTTTTTCAAGGCTCGGCGAAACACCGTATTTTCTGAAAAATACAGAATTTAACGGTAGTGGGATTTTTATACCACAATCGCGGCTCAACGGCGCGAGACGGGAAATTATTGAGACTATAAAGAAAATGCGTCTTATAAACACCAATTGTTTTTCGGCAAAACATTTTGAAAATATATCAGATAAGCCAACCAAAACAGTTTATGAAGGACAGTTTTCATCAATTGAGCAAATTCCGGAAGCTGCTTACAGGCTTTCAAAGATATGGCTGCCTCTTACTGTTTTATGCGAAAAAAAGGCTCCCAGTTTTATAGAAGAGAGAAAAATAAAGCCCGGCGCAATCATGCCGAGAATATGCGAAGACAGGGAATACTCTTTGATTGAAAAAATGCTCAGGCAAATAAATGAACTCGGTATAACAGATGTTTTATGCGGGAATATAGGTCAAATAAATCTTCTGTATAAAATGGGATTCACTATACACGGCGATTTCGGGCTAAATGTTTTCAATGCTGTCTCAAGAGATACATATTTGAAAATGGGACTTTCGAGTATTACGCTTTCTTTTGAGCTCAACCTGCCCCAAATATCCGAGATATCAACAAAAAACACGGGAATAATCGCATACGGAAGACTACCGTTTATGATTATGCGAAACTGCATAAAAACATCCTGCGGGGCAAAAGAATTTTTAACGGATCGCATGCATAAAAATTTTTTAATAACATGCTCATTCGGATGCAGGAACGAACTTTTTAATTCTGATAAATTATGGCTTGCAGATATGAAAATCCCACCTGTCGGGTTCGCGCGATTGCTTTTCACGGATGAGGACACAAAAGAAGCGGAAAAAGTAATAAACGCATATGTATGCTCAACAGGAACGATAAAAGAAAATATAACCAGAGGGTTATACCGAAAAAAAGTTTGAATAATTTGTTTATTTTTAAAAAAACACTTGCTTTTTGATAAAATATCTGCTATAATTAATTTCCGAGCGAATAAAGTTATGGAGGTGTTTGAGCATGGCTAAATGTGATATTTGCGGTAAAGGCGTTTCTTTCGGGATAAAAGTGTCGCATTCACACAGACGTTCCAACAAAATATGGAAACCCAACGTAAAAAGAGTTAAAGCTGTTGTAAACGGCTCCGTAACTCACATATATGTTTGCACAAAATGCTTAAAGTCAAACAAGGTGCAAAGAGCTGTATAACACAAAACAGACTGAGCCGCGACAGTTTTGACGATTTGCTGTTGTTAACCGTAAACTTATAATGTAATAAAACGCCTTTGCGTTATTATGACGCAAAGGCGTTTCTCATATCAAAAATAATAATCTTATTTCAAAAATTCTCTTGTTTCTCAAGCAACATACAAGCGCACAATTCCTCAACCGCTTCCGGAAGTATGATCTGCTCGCATTCTGTCATTATACGCCGCTGCAAGGTTTCAGCCGTATCATCAGGAAGAACATCAACAGCTTTCTGTTTCAGGATTTTACCTCCGTCGACAACATCTGTCACGATATGCACAGTAGCCCCACTGACTTTGACCCCATAAGCAAGCGCCGCTTCATGTACCCGGAGCCCGTAAAACCCTTCACCACAAAAGGACGGGATAAGAGATGGATGAACATTGATTATCCTGTTTCGATATTCTTCAAGAAGAGTCCCACCCAAAATACACATAAATCCGGCCAGAACCACAAGGTCAATATTTTCACTTTTCAGAACTGCGCAAATCTCATCTCCGTATTCCTCAGGAGTTTTGCCTTTCCTCTGTAACACAACTTTTTTTATACCGGCATTTTCAGCACGTTCAAGAGCATATGCGGATGGATTTGAAGAAACAACCAAACATAATCTTCCGCTTTTCAACAAGCCTGTATCACATGCTTTAATCAGGGCTCCAAGGTTTGTCCCTCCACCCGATACCAAAACCGCAATATTTATCATAAAACGACCTCTTTGTTACCCTCGATAACATACCCCATCACATAGGCTTTTTTCCCATTTTCTTTAAGAATGTTCAACGCTGTGTCCGCATCGGACTGATCGACCGCAAGACAAAAACCTGTCCCCATGTTAAAAGTATTGAACATATCTTTTTCCGTAATGTTCCCAAGCCTCTGCATAAGCCGAAAGATCGGCGGGATATCAAGAGTTTCCGTGATCTGGACCGATGTCCCCTCTTTAAGCATTCTGGGTATGTTCTCAAAAAATCCGCCACCTGTTATATGTGACATTGCGTGAACATTGATTTTATTCATAAGCTCTGTTACGGGCTTTACATAAATTTCCGTGGGCTCAAGCAAAGTTTCTCCGAGAGTTTTTCCCAGTTCATCGGAATACATTTCAAGACGCTTTACAGCATCAGGGGCATTAAGCCCGAACAATTTTCTGACAAGAGAAAATCCGTTTGAATGAACCCCTGATGAAGCAATGCCTATAACGACATCTCCTTTTTTTACTTTGCTTGAATCTATAATTTCACTTTTATCAACCAAGCCCACCGAAAAGCCCGCAAGATCATATTCATCCTCAGGATAGAATCCGGGCATTTCGGCGGTTTCGCCTCCGATCAATGCGCATCCGGATCGTTTACAACCTTCGGCGACACCTTTGACGATTTCAGCTATTTTTTCCGGGTAATTCTTTCCTGTCGCAATATAATCCAGGAAAAACAAAGGCGTAGCTCCCGCGCAAAGAACATCATTGACACACATTGCGACACAATCTATACCCACTGTATCATGTTTATCAAGCAAAAAAGCTATTTTAAGCTTTGTCCCGACACCGTCGGTACCGCTTACCAATACAGGCTCAGAAAGACCGGTCAGATCCGGCATAAAAAGCCCTCCGAACCCGCCTATATCCTGTAAAACCCCTTGCGTAAACGTTGCTTTGACGTGTTTTTTCATAAGTTCAACAGCTTTATAACCGGCGTTAACATCCACGCCGGAGTTTTTATACGCTTCGTTCATACAAGAACCCCTTAAAATCAATACTTTTAAGCATATTTACATTATTTTTTCTCGTCGTCGACTGTGATCGGATATTCACCGGTAAAGCATCCCTTACAAAAACCGATACCGGAATTGTCCGCGATTTTATCCACATTCTCAACACTCAGATATCCGAGACTGTCCGCTCCGACATATTCACATATCTCGGCTTCCGTCATCCTGCATGAAATGAGAAATTCACGCGAAGCTATATCAGTCCCGAAATAGCACGGATTAGTAAAAGGCGGAGAAGATATCCTGAGATGTACTTCTTTCGCTCCCGCGTCTTTAAGAAGACGGATAGTATTTCTGATTGTCGTACCGCGAACGATACTGTCATCAATAAGAACCAAGCGTTTGCCTTCAACAGCCACTCTGAGCGCATTCAATTTTATCTGAACAGCGCGTTCCCTCTGCCCCTGTGTAGGTTGAATAAAAGTACGACCTATATATCGGTTTTTGATAAATGCCACTCCGTAAGGGATACCGGATTGCTCTGCGTATCCGAGAGCCGCGTCAAGCCCGCTGTCCGGAACTCCACACACCATATCCGCGTCTACGGGATGTTCCTTCGCAAGAAATCTTCCGGCTTGTTTTCTTGCCTCGTGTACGCTTGCCCCATCAATAACGCTATCAGGTCTTGCAAAATATATATATTCAAATATACAGGCTCCGGTTTTACATTTTTCTTTACTTTTATAACTACTTGTGCATCGCTCGTCAACTACAACTACTTCACCGGGCTCTATATCCCTTATAAATTTCGCGCCAAGCGTCTCTATTGCACAACTTTCAGAAGCGAAAATAACGCTTCCGTCCTCAAGCTCTCCCATACAAAGAGGTCTAAACCCTGTTTTATCCCGTACGGCAATAAGCTTGTGCGATGTCATAACCACCATCGAATACGCGCCCTTGACTTTAGTAGTAAGACGCATTACCGCGTCTTCCAGACAATGGCATGACAAACGCTCTTTCGCCAAAACATACAAAAGTATTTCACAATCGCTATTAGTCTGAAATATAGCTCCCGATTGCTGCAACTTTTCATGAAGTTCAGAAGCGTTTGATATAGCTCCGTTATAAGCAAGGGCAACCGAACCCTTTTTATATTTTGACACAAACGGCTGAGCGTTTTCGCGCGATGACCCCTTTGTTTTTTCTATCCCGTAATGAGTATGACCAATCGCTATATGGCCTCCCCGCAGGTGATTCATCACCATCGGATTGAACACCTCGGGAACAAGGCCGAGATCACGATAAGAAGTTATCTCCTCAGAATCGGCAACAGCGATCCCGCAGCTTTCCTGCCCTCTGTGCTGAAGAGCAAAAAGAGACAAATACGCTTCTTCCGCGACATCTGTTTTATCACTTCTTGCATAAATTCCAAAAACTCCGCAGGCTTCTTTGATCTTTCTCATTTTATTCTCCCAAAAGTCTTTTCATTATCTCATGATACGCTCCCTCAACATTGCCGAGATCACGTCTGAATCTGTCCTTATCAAGTTTTTCGTGCGTTACGCTGTCCCAGAAACGACAAGTATCGGGGCTTATCTCGTCCGCCAAAACAATCGTGGAATCAGGCAAACGTCCGAATTCAAGCTTGAAATCAACAAGTTCAATATTAAGGTCTTTAAGATAATCTGTCAAAAAGCCGTTGATTTTAAGAGCATATTCGGAAATAAGCGAGATTTCTTCTTTTGTCGCAAGCCCCATCGCATATATGTGATACTCATTTACCATAGGATCGCCAAGAGCATCATCTTTATAGCAAAATTCCAAAACAGTTGTCTTCAGCTTTGTTCCCTCTTCAAGACCAAGCCTTTTCGCAAGCGAACCAGCGGCAATATTCCGTACAATTACTTCCAAAGGAACAATCGAAACTTTTTTAACTATAGTCTCTCTGTCTGAGATTTCCTTAACCAAATGTGTGGGGATCCCTTTTTGTTCAAGCATTTTCATCAGATGATTAGTGACTTTGTTATTGATAACGCCTTTATCATGGATCGTCCCTTTTTTAAGCCCGTTGAACGCAGTGGCGTCGTCTTTATAATCAACAATAAGCTCGTCCGGGTTTTCAGTCGTCCAGACTTTTTTAGCTTTACCCTCATACAATAACTCTTTTTTCATATCATCGCAGCCTCCGTTTGTATTTTAATATCCTTTTCCTCGATTTCTTCCACCATTTCTGCTTTATACCTAACTAACTTTTCATAAAGAGCTTCATCCTTAAGCGCAAGCATCTGGATCGCAAGCAACGCGGCGTTCGCTGCGCCGTCTACAGCAACCGTGGCGACAGGGATTCCTTTAGGCATCTGAACCGTAGACAAAAGACTGTCAAGCCCGTCCATCATAGATGATTTTATAGGAATACCTATAACCGGAAGAGCAGTATATGCAGCCATAACACCGGCAAGATGCGCTGCTTTTCCTGCGGCACATATAAGCACTCCATATCCGTTTTTACGCGCGTTCGAAGAAAATTTCTCAGCTTTTTCAGGGCTCCTGTGCGCGGATATGATATGAACATCATACTCCACACCGAAAGCCTTAAGAATTTGAACAGCGCCCCTGACAACAGGGAAATCACTGTCACTGCCCATAATTACGGCAACTTTCATTTTACTCACCATATGCGGGACACCTCTAAGGTACATTTTTACTGTACCGCCTGTCGCGCAATTCCCTTCTTCTGATATAATTAAAAACACAGAGGCCAAAAAAATAAATTTGATTCAAAATCAAAAAACTGCGCACTTACGCAGTTCTCTATTCCGGAAATTTTTAACGCACGAAAAATCAGAGAATATCCTTCCTGGCTATCACACATAAAAATCACTCCGGACAAAACAAATTCTTATATTTATAATACACTATAGTATGTTAAAAATCAATAGTTAATAATTGAAATAATTATTACATTTGACGCGACATAAACCGCTCAATGATTTGCAAAAAAACACAGCCGTAATAACGGTTTTCAAGATCCCCGGCAAATTTCTCAAAAACCCCCGCTTCCAAAGAACTTTCCAGATAAATCTTATCTGTAAAATCCTTTTTCTCTGTTTTCGCCCCGTAATCATCCAGCATGCGCAAAACCTGATTATGCAGATCATATCCGTATTCAAGAAAAAACTTTACCGTTTCCTTGATTTCCGCTCTGCCAGCAGCCTCAACAGCCTCCGCAGCAGCTTTTGTATACGCACGAACTAACCCTCCGGCTCCGAGCAATATTCCGCCAAAATATCGCGTAACAACTACGCATGCATCAACCAATCCGTTATATTCTATAACCTTCAGAACAGGCATGCCAGCCGTTCCGGAAGGTTCCCCGGCATCCGAGAACCTTTTTATTCCCCTGTCCCGAAGAGAATACGCATATACATGATGTGTGGCATCAGGATATTTATTCCGGACTGAATCTAAAACCGAAAGCGCCTCATCCTCGGAACGCACATAAAATGCATCGGCGTAAAAAACGGATTTTTTTTCCGTTATTTGAACGGAAACATTTTCTCCAAATGTAAACATAATATCACCGTGATTATTTTAACATATTTATAAAGATAAGTCAATCAAAGCACTTAAACATATTAAAAGTTTATATGCAGCCGATACAATAATTCATACGAATTTTTGTTAATATGTAATAAAAATACCAATTCAGTATTGCAATTTTTGACTTTTTATTGTATAATAACTTTATTATATATACAATAATCATTATTTACATAAAAGGAGCTGCACAGTTATGCAATACACATCTGATAAAATCAGAAATGTCTGCCTTCTCGGCCATGGCGGAGACGGAAAAACAACTCTTGCGGAAGCCATGCTGTATTCAACGAAAGGAACGGACAGGCTTGGAAATATCACCGACGGGACTACGGTGTGTGACTATGACCCGGAAGAGATCAAACGTAAAATTTCGATCTCCACGGCCATTGCTCCGGTAGAATATAATGGATATAAAATAAACATAATAGACACTCCGGGATATTTTGATTTCGAAGGAGAAGTTTTACAAGCCGTCAGAGCGGCAGAAACAGCGCTTATCGTGGTAAACGCGAAAGACGGAATACACTACGGAACCACAAAAGCAATGAAAGTCGCTGAAAATAACAAAATGCCATGTCTGTTTTTCATTACTAAAATCGACGAGGAAAATGCCGATTTTGAAAAAGTATATACCGCTATAAAAGAACGTTACGGTCAAAAAATATGTCCGATTTCAGTTCCTATAATGGAAAACGAAAAAATGACCGGATACGTTGACCTTATAGAAATGAAAGGTAAAAACATTGAAGGCGGCAAAGTAACTGAAATACCCATTCCCGACGCACTAAAAGACGAGGTAGCACAGTTGCGCCATTCTCTTGACGAAACAGTCGCCGAAACCGAAGAGGAACTGATGGAAAAATTCTTCGCGGAAGAGGAATTTACCGCAGAGGAAATAAAAAGAGCGTTCAGTCACGGTATAAAAGAAAGAAGCATCTTCCCTGTAATGTGCGGTTCAGGGACCACACTTGCCGGAATACAAATATTGTTGAAATTCATCCAACAGTATACACCGGCACCGTCCGCAGATCCATCCGCGCCTACAGCGGCGTTTACATTCAAAACCGTAGCGGATCCGTTTGTAGGCAAAATGTCATTTCTCAAGATTTTGGCAGGACAGCTTAAAAGCGGGATGACTCTTACAAACAAAAGAACTGACACCGCTGAAAAGCTTGGGCATATTTTTACAATCAAAGGTAAAAAACAAACTGAAGTTGAAGAACTTGCAGCCGGAGATATCGGAGTTGTTACAAAACTCGTATCGACCGCTACAGGCGATGTACTTTGTGCTCCGGGCTCGAACATTGAGGTTGAGCCTATCAAATATCCTCGTCCGTGTCTTTCAATGGCTATATTCCCTCTTTCAAAAGGCGATGAAGAAAAAATTGCACAAGGTATACAAAGAATAAGTGAAGAAGACCCGACATATTCTTATACCATAAACTCCGAAACACGCGAACAGATAATAAGCGGTATGGGCGAAACTCATCTTGATGTTTTGGTAAGCAAGCTTAAATCAAAGTTCGGTGTCGGCGTAGAACTTCGTCCCGCAAAAGTAGCATACAGAGAAGCAATACGCAAAAAAGTAAAACAGCAGGGAAAACATAAAAAACAATCAGGAGGTCACGGACAATACGGAGACGTGTGGATTGAGTTTGAGCCGTATGACGGAGAAGATCTTCTGTTTGAAGAAAAAATATTCGGAGGCTCGGTTCCCAAAAACTTCCATCCGGCCGTTGAAAAAGGGTTGAGAGAATGCGCACAGCACGGTGTTCTTGCCGGTTATCCTGTCGTAGGTCTTAAAGCTACGCTTGTAGACGGATCTTATCACGATGTAGACAGTTCGGAAATGGCGTTCAAAATGGCCGCGAGTATCGCGTTCAAAGAAGGGCTCAAAAACGCAAATCCGACTATCCTTGAGCCTATAGGCAAACTTTTAGTCTATATTCCGGACAGAATGATGGGAGATATCATCGGAGATATCACAAAACGCAGAGGACAAATAATCGGAATGACGCCTACCGGAGACGGATTACAGGAAGTGGAAGCTGAAGTCCCGATGGCGGAGATGGCTACATACGCTATAGACCTACGTTCCATGACAAGAGGCAGAGGCGTCTTTACCCTTGATTTTATCAGATATTCAGATGCACCCGCAAATATTGTGGCAAAAGTAATTGAAGACGCGAAGAAAAACAAAGAAGAAGAATAAAACAGTATATATCATCAAATATTTTCACCCGGCAAAAGAGATTGACTCTCTTCTTGCCGGGTGTGATTTTTATATAACAAAAATTTTTAGATAAAGATATATTTTTTACTTGTTCGCGGAAGACCGTAAAAAATATTTATTTTTTTACTACGGTGCAAACAATTCCAAAAATCATATCTTAAATACAAAGAAGTTCATACGAGACCTTCTGGAAAATCTGCACATCAAGCATACAGACTTTTTACGTCATAATCATTTTTTTGCTATCGTATACTGATAGAAACCTTCTTCATTATCATCGATGATATATCGAACAAGTACGATATATTTGATCCCGCTCTCAGTCTCTATCTGATATCTCGCGTCTTTTTGCGTAACACCGTCACTTATTTCAACATTCCGCGCCAAAGGCTGGATATCCTTAACCGTACCTTCCACCGAGACATTTTCCTGATATACCGCATCAGAACGATAAAGAGCTTTCTGAGCTTCCTCATCGCCGTCAACAAGGGCAACGAACATCTCTTCCACCGCGTCATCAAGCTCGGGATCCGAAACTATAAGAGAAATCTGAGTACACGAACTCAGCAACAATAAAGCCGTAATTGTCATAAAACAAATAAATTTTTTCATTTCACAACCAAATTGACCAGTTTACCCGGCACATAAACTTCCTTGATTATCTGTTTACCGCTTATCTGCGCGGCAATTTTCTCGTCAGATTTAGCGATTTCAAGAACGGAATCTTTATCGGAATCCGCTTCAACCTTAATAACGCTTCTCAACTTCCCGCAAACCTGGACCGGAATTTCAATCACACTATCTTTTGTCTTTGCCTCATCATAAACAGGCCATGCTGTCTGACAACACAATCCTTCAAACCCACAGCGTGACCACAGTTCCTCAGCAAGATGCGGCGCAAACGGCGTAAGCAAAGAAAGATATATCCTCATCTCTCCCTTTGTAATTCTCTTTAAGGAATAAATATCGTTAAGTAAAGTCATCAATGCCGCAATAGCTGTATTAAACGATATTCTTTCGATATCCTCATCAACCTTTTTCACGGTCTTATGGATTTTCCCCTCAAGTTCCGCAGACAGTCCGTTTTCATCAGAAAGCATATACATCATGCCTTCCACGCGGTCAAGGAACCTGCGACAGCCTTTAACTCCGTTTTCAGACCACGGGGCAGCCTTTTCAAAATCGCCTATGAACATTTCATAAAGGCGCATTGTATCGGCGCCGTATTCACTTACAATATCATCAGGGTTCACAACATTTCCCCTGGATTTTGACATTTTTTCTCCGTTAGAGCCTAAAATCATACCGTGCGAAGTTCGTTTAGCATACGGCTCAGGCGTGGGGACCACACCTATATCATACAAAAATCTGTGCCAGAAACGGGAATACAACAAATGCAATGTAGTGTGTTCCATACCTCCATTATACCAATCGACAGGCAACCAATACTTCAAAGCCTCAGGTGACGCTATAGCTGTGTCACAATCAGGATCGCAATATCTTAAAAAATACCATGACGAACCCGCCCACTGCGGCATTGTATCGGTTTCGCGTTTCGCAGGGCCTCCGCAACGAGGACATACGGTATTGACCCAACTATCCACTTTAGACAAAGGAGATTCCCCGTTATCAGTCGGTTCAAAATTTTCAATATCGGGCAAAGTAAGAGGAAGCTCATTTTCCGGGAGCGGCACACATCCGCACTTATCACAAAAAACGACCGGGATAGGCTCCCCCCAGTACCGCTGGCGAGAAAACACCCAATCACGAAGCTTATAATTCGTTTTTCTTTCTCCGATACCTTTTTTTATCAAGAACTCAATTATTTTATCTTTAGCATCAGAAACAGAAAGACCGTTAAGAAAATCAGAATTACACATCGTACCGGTTTGAATATCTGTAAAAGCTTCTTTTGAAACATCCCCGCCGCTTACAACTTCTATTATCGGTAAATCAAACTCTTTTGCGAACGCATAATCTCTTTCATCGTGAGCAGGAACGGCCATTATAGCTCCGGTACCATAACTCATAAGGACATAATCCGAAACAAACACTGGGATTTCTTTACCGTTTACAGGATTAACGGCCATTACCCCGTCAAGACGAACACCTGTTTTTTCCTTTACAATTTCAGTACGCTCAAATTCACTTTTCCGCGAGGCTTTTTCACGGTAATCAACAGCTGCGTCATAATTTTTAAGAATATTTTTCCATTTTTCAATATACGGATGCTCAGGCGAAATTACCATATATGTCGCGCCAAACAAAGTATCGGGACGGGTAGTATAAACACGTATCTTGTCCCCGGCCGTCGTATCAAAATCCACTTCCGCGCCGGTCGATTTACCTATCCAGTTTATTTGTTGCGTTTTTACACGCGGGATATAATCTACCGTATCAAGCCCATCAATCAGTTTTTGCGCATATTCGGTAATCTTAAGAAGCCATTGTGTTTTGTTTTTTCTTATAACTTCACTGCCACAACGTTCACAAACACCGTTGACCACTTCCTCGTTGGCAAGCACACATTTGCACGATGTACACCAATTTACCGCCATTTCCTTTTTATAAGCCAGCCCGTTTTCGAGAAGTTTAAGAAAAATCCATTGAGTCCAGCGATAATAATTCGGATCGGTAGTATTTATTTCACGCGTCCAGTCAAAAGATAGACCCAAGGATTTTATCTGGGCTTTGAAATGCCTGATATTCCTTTCAGTGACAACTCCAGGATGTATATTGTTTTTTATCGCATAGTTCTCTGTCGGAAGACCAAAAGCATCCCAGCCCATCGGGAACAATACATTAAACCCCTGCATTCTCTTTTTCCGGGCAACAATATCAAGCGCCGTATACGGACGGGGATGACCGACATGAAGTCCTTGGCCCGAAGGATATGGAAACTCAACCAATGCATAAAATTTGGGTTTTAAATAATTATTTTTTACCTCATACACATGATTTTCATCCCAGACCTTCTGCCACTTTTTTTCAATACTCTTATGATCATATCCCATTATTATTCCCCCAGTAATCCAGTTATATCTATTTCTTTTCCATCAGCCCAGAAGCGTTCAAGATCATAATGCTCACGGGTCTCCCTGTTATATATATGGATAACTATATCCTTATAATCAAGAAGTATCCAGTTTCCGGAATCCTTACCCTCACGGTGAAGAAGCTTAAACCCTGCCTCTTCCAACTTAAATTCACATTCATCCGCCAAAGCTCTTATTTGTGTGGTCGACGTACCATTACAAATTATAAAATAATCCGCTAAAGTAGTAAGATCATCAATTTTAATAACCTTAATATCAACAGCTTTTTTACTGTCAAGAGCTTTAACGGCAGTTTCCACCATTTTTTCAATTATCATCTAAACTACCTCCGTCAAACTGTTATAGAACTCAAACGTATCTTTATATATATACGACCCTTTTTTAACATTCTTTTCAATACAAAACTTTATATAGGCAAAACATGCTTTATCTAAGTCTTTGAAAGCAAGGCTTCTGCATGTATCTACATCGGCAAAATCACGTTCAGGCTCGATAAAATCCGCAATATATATGATTTTTTCAAACAACGTCATATTTTTATGTCCGGTAGCATGATATCTGATAGCACCGAAAATATCCGGATCATTTATATGCAGTTCACATTTAACAAAATACGCACCAGTTATCTGATGAAAAATTTTCGGGGCTCGTAATAATTCTGTATCGTATTCAATATTGTATTTTTTGAACATTTCGATATGTTCCGATTCAGAGCAGTTTTTAGTAACATCATGTAAAAGGCCGGCTGTTTCAGCTTTTTTTACATCCATACCGTAATGCTCGGCAAGCTTACCGGCCGTCTCCATCACACCAAGAGAATGATTGTAACGCTCCGGAAGCAGCCTGCATTTAAGTAGCTCAAAATATTCATCCATCACTTATAAAGCCCCTTTTTCTTTATATAATCCGCCACAGCGTCCGGTAAAAACTGTTCATAAGGTTCATCTGCTTTTATCATCTGCCTGATCTGTGTTGAAGACACTACAAACGGTTCTGATTTATAAAGTAAGATTTTCGCGCCGTAACGAGCTTCCAGATAATGAGAATGCTCAGTCAAACACCCGAAATCATCACCGGTCCGTGAAAGAACGACAACTGTACACATTTTCAGAATATCCTCAAACCTGTACCACACTTTTTCTACGTTCAATATCATATCCGAACCCATATATAAATATAGCTCATCACATTTTTTTATGAAGCTCTCAAGAGTGTCTATTGTATAGCTCTTGCCTTTCCTGCGTATTTCCAAATCACTTATCTGCGCAAGATCACCGAAAGCACATCGAGCCATCTCCAATCTGTCTTCATCGCTTACTACCCGTAAAAAAGACTTATGAGGCGGAGTCCCCGTGACTGTAACAACACACTTATCAAGTACGGGATAAGAAATAAAATTTTCAAGAGCTTTACGATGCCCTATATGGGGAGGATCAAAAGTCCCACCGAAGATACCGAGTTTCATCGCGGCAACACAATAACAGGCTTTTTTGCAGGCCTGTAAAGAACCGCTTTTGAGCCTATAACCTGTACCACATCTCCGCCAACCGCAGAAACAATCTCCGTCGCTACTTCCCGCACCGGGGCAGGGACTGTTTCAAGACATTTTATTTTAATCAGCTCACGTGCTTCAAGCGCTTCGTCAGCTTGTTTTAGAACATTATCCGTGACGCCGTCTTTTCCTATTATAAGAACAACCTCATATCCGTTAGCCATACCACGCAAAAAAGCTCGTTGTTTACTTGTCATTTATTTTCTCCTTTATCACCGGGGCTATTTCCGCAAGAGCACGCCCTCTGTGACTTATCTTATTTTTTTCGTCCGGGCTTAATTCAGCAAATGTTTTTTTATACTTTTCTATATAAAAAAGCGGATCATATCCAAAACCGTTTTCGCCTCTCGGTTCGGAAAGAATAACTCCTGCGCACTCACCGCGCGAAAAAAATTTCTCTCCGTTCGGCATACAAAAACACACAGCGGAAATAAATCTGGCTTTTCGGTTTTTTTCACCCTTAAGATTTTCCAACAAAAGCTTATTATTTTTATCGTCATTTGTATTTTCTCCGCCATAACGAGCTGAATATGCGCCAGGGGCTCCTCCGAGAGCGTCAACGGAAAGACCGCTGTCATCCGCAACCGAAGGCAATCCGGAAGCTTTACATGCGCTTACCGCTTTTATTTCTGCATTTTCCTCAAAAGTAGCGCCGGTTTCTTCCGGTTCCGACATAACTCCGGCCTCGGCAAGAGTCAAAACCTCAAACTCCGCACCTAAAATAGATTTGAGTTCTTTTAATTTCTTTTTATTATTTGACGCTAAAAGTACTTTCATATACTTATTCTCCTATAAGAGCCTTTGCAAAATCACGAGGGTCAAAATACTGCAGATCATCTATTTTTTCTCCTACGCCGATAAGCTTTACAGGAACACCCGTAATATTTTTAACGCCTATAGTAACCCCGCCTTTAGCCGTCCCGTCAAGCTTTGTAAGAACGACACCAGTAACACCAACAACTTCTTTGAAATCTCTGGCCTGAGCGACCGCGTTCTGTCCTGTAGTAGCGTCCACTACAAGCAATACCTCTTTATCCGAATCGGGAAGTTCCCTGTTTATGACACGTAAAATCTTTTCAAGCTCACCCATAAGATTTTTTTTGTTATGAAGTCTTCCGGCTGTATCACATATAACAACATCGGCATCACGTGCGCAAGCAGCTTTCAGCGCGTCAAAAACGACCGCCGCGGGATCAGAACCATCCTGATGTTTTACAATATCTATTCCTGCGCGTTCCGCCCATATCGAGATCTGATCAATAGCTGCTGCCCGGAATGTATCCGCCGCGGCTATTATAACCTTTTTCCCCTCATCTGTCAAGAGATGAGCGAGTTTACCGATAGTTGTGGTTTTACCGACCCCGTTCACTCCGACAACCAAAATAACTGACGGTTTTGTAGAAATCTTCAAACCGTTCTCCCCGGTCATCAATTCGGTTATTATATCCTCCAGTGCCTTTTTCAGTGATGAAGGATCCTCTATTTTTTCAAGCTTCGCACGCTCCCGCAACTGATCTATGATCTCTTCGGCAGTCTCAAACCCTACATCCGCAGTAATCAGTATCTCAAGAAGCTCATCAAGAAACTCATCATCAACTTTCCTGAAATTAGCGATAATGCTGTTGAATCCACTTTCCACATTTTCTCTGGTTTTTCTAAGACCTTCTTTTATTTTATCAAAAAAACCCATTTCATTTCCTTTCATAGTCCCGTATAAAAACATTCCCTGTACATTGTAAATACGATAATAAAATCATTTATACATGTTTTTCTATTTCAGAAACATCTATCGCAAGAATTTTTGAAATCCCTTTTTCCTTCATGGTCACGCCGTAAAGCATTCCGGCGGCTTCCATGGTTCCTCGGCGATGGGTTATAACAATAAACTGAGTTTTATCGTGTCTGGCAAGATATTCGGCATAACGCACAACATTTACATCATCAAGCGCCGCCTCTATCTCATCAAGAAGACAAAACGGAGCAGGATGAACTGTCAACAAAGCAAAATAAAGAGCTATCGCCGTGAGAGCTTGTTCTCCTCCCGAAAGAGCTGTAAGATTCTTTATTATTTTGCCAGGAGGCGCAACATATATTTCCACACCGCTGTTAAGAATATCGGAACAATCATCAAGCTCCAGCTTTGCAGCGCCTCCGTCAAACAGTTGACGAAAAGCTTTTTCGAATTCTTTATTTATGACCGCGAACTTTTCCTTGAATATCTCCGTCATTTGCTTTTCAAGATCCGAAATGATCCCTTCCAACTGCTTTCTGGCTTTTTCCATATCATTTATCTGAGCGCTGAGATCATCATGACGGGATTTAACCGAAATATATTCATCTATAGATGAAGGATTGACATCTCCTAAGGTTTTTATTTCCGTTTTTATCCGAGCTACTTTTTTCCGTGCAATTTCAGTATCCTCTTCCGAACGTTCCTTTTCCGCTTCTGAAAGAGTAAGTTCATACTCATCCCATATACGTGTTATTATACTGTCGCGTTCCGCCTCCACATTTTCAAGAATCATCTTACTCTTCTCTGCCTCACGAACTGTCTTTTCCCTGGCAGCGAACAAGTTCCTTTCCTCATCACGTAAATCAGTTATCTTTTTTTCACACTCATTACGCTCTTCAGCTTTCACTGAAACCAACTCCGACGCAGCGCGTATATCAGCATCAGCCTTTTTATTTTCCTCAATATCCCGAGATATAACATCGCGGTATTCGGAAACAAGTTTTTCCACCGCCGATATTTCTCTCCGATATCCTTCAAGAATTTCTGATGTACGTAAAGCAGAATCTGAAATCTCCTTTTTACGCTGAAGCGCCGTTTCAAGGTCTTTCTCCTTTTCCAACCGATCAAGTTGCAGAGTATGGATTTTTTCCGCTTTCCCGGCGACAACAACATTCAGTTCTTCTGCTTTTACCCGTAGATCAGTCTCCGCTTTCTCAAAAATTTCAAGCTTTTCGCGACTTTCATTAATTCTTGTTTTTACAGCCTCTTTTTCATGCAAAGTTTTTTCATTTGTTTCTGAAAACAATTCAATATCTTTATTTATCGCAGCTTCCTGTTCAGAAATGTTTGAAATATATGTTTTGATATGATCAGCATCGCTTTGTTCTTTTATGAGCTGTTCTTCACATATACGTGTCTCCGCCTCAGTCCCGGATATAAGCGCACTTATCTCAGAAAGTTCATCACCGATCTTCTTTAGTTTAAGAGTCGCCGCTGCTTCTTCATCCAAAAAACGTTTACATTCTATATCGAGCTCTTCAATCTCGTTTTTACGGCTCAAAACACCAAGCCCCCGCTGCGCGGAGCCTCCGGTAAGAGAACCGCCTACATTTACCAATTGACCGTCAAGCGTGACTATACGAAAGGAATATCTGTTTTTACGTGCAATAGCGACCGCAGTATTCATATCCTCCGCAACCAATGTCTTTCCCAACAAAAAATCCGCTATTTTACGGTATTTATCCTCACACTCCACAAGATCAGAAGCTACTCCGATAAAACCCGGCTCTCCCGATATTGTTTTGATATCAAGCCTGAGCGGTCGGATCGTATCAAGTGGCAGAAAAGTTGCCCGTCCCGCATTTCTGCTTTTAAGGAAAGATATCCCGTTTTTCCCGCTTTTCTCATCAGAAGTAACAATATTCTGTAATGATCCGCCCAAAGCGGTTTCTATCGCTGTTGTATATTCACGAGACACGTCCAAGATATCTGAAACAGTTCCTTCTATCCCTCGCAGCACACCTTTTTTTGCTTCTTCCATAACCAGTCGTATACTGTTTTGGAAGCCTTCATAGTGTTTTTCCATACCACGCAGGATCTGCAACCTGTTTTTTCTGTCAGATATATTCGTCCGGAGCCGTTCAAGTTTCTCTTTATCAGCTTCAAACAGCATATTTTTAGATTTAAACTTTGCTTCATATCCATTTTTTATATTATTGTTTTCATTAAGCTTTTCTTTAAGATTCTCGATGTTCCTTACTGCGGTTTTCTCGGAAGCAAGCAAAGCTTGCAGTCTTTCTCTCGCGTCTTCAATCTCTTTTTTTCTGCCTTGAATCATTTTTTCGCGATTTTCGGTTTCCTGTTCAAGCGACTGAAATCTGATCTGTAAATATGTAATCAATTCTTTGATTTCGGTTATCTGTTTCTCTGTTTCCGTTGTCTTTTCAGCAATTTTTCTTATTTCCGTATAAACAACATCGGACTCTTCACGCACACGCAATTGCTCTTTTTCAAGAAAATTTATACTTTCATTCAAACAATCAATTTGCCTGTCACAGTCAAGAGCAGACTCCTCGCTATGTTTCGCGTCATTCTCAATGCGGGAAATATTCTGAGTTAAACGTTCTATATCCTTGCCGGCATGCTCAATATCATTTTCTTTTACAAGTATTTCAGCCTTTCTTTCCTGAATCCTCTCACGTACAGTGCGTTCCGTGATACGCAGATCTTCTATCTCGGCAGTTAATTTTTCTTTTCGAGAAATCTCGGCTGTCGTCTGCGTTTCATTTCTCCGAAGTTCGTTTTCAAGCCTCGACATATCCTCTTCACAGAACATATATAAACTACGGTTTTTTTTCAGATTTTCCTCAAGGCTTTTTAACTCATCTGTCCAAAGCATAAGTTCAAGCCCTTTTTTCTCCTGACGCAAATCAAGATATCTGCGAGCTTTCGCCGATTGCCGCTCAAGTTCGGGGATTCTCGCAGCAAGCTCAGACAATATATCACTCAACCGCGAAATATTTTCTTCGGTTCTATTAAGCCTACGCTCACTTTCTTCTTTTTTATATCGAAACTTCGCGATCCCGGCTGCTTCTTCAAAAATAAAACGCCTGTCAGTACTTTTTGCCGCTATTATCTCAGTAATAGAACCTTGTCCGATTATTGAATAACCCGCTTTCCCAAGACCCGTATCACGCAGTAAATCCTGTATATCTTTAAGCCTCGCGGGAGTACGGTTAATAAAATACTCACTTTCCCCTGATCTATAATAACGCCGCGTCAGAACAACTTCCTCGAATTCGATGGGGAGAGTTTTATCGGAATTATCCAAAACAAGGGAGACTTCCGCATAACCGAGAGGTTTACGCAAAGAAGTACCGTCAAATACGACATCTTCCATTTTCTGTCCGCGAAGCTGTTTTGAAGAAGTTTCTCCCATAACCCATCGTACAGCATCCACAATATTTGATTTTCCGCTGCCGTTGGGACCTACGATCGCTGTTATCCCGCTTCCGAACCGTATCACGGTTTTATCGGGAAACGATTTGAACCCCTGCAGTTCTATATTTTTTAACTGCAACAAAAACTCCCCCTGTTGTTTTTATACGCAAAAACCAAATAACGATTATACTTCATCTACAAGATATTCTATCATATCCGTAAATTCAGGGCTCAAAGAATGCCCTTGCCATATCTCCTGAGCAAGAACAGCCTGATGTATCAACATCGCTCTGCCTGATACGGCAACAAGCCCTGCACGTTCTGCCATTCTTATAAACTCAGTCTGTGTCGGTCCGCATAAGTCAATCGCATATTTGAAATTATGAAAAAAAATCTCATCCGGAATTTCAAAGTCATCAGAAAAACTTTTACCGTTTATTATAACATCAGCGGAAATATCCGAAATAAGATCATATGGTACCATGCGCATATTTTCAAACGGACAATCTCCTATAGTATCGCTGATAAGGATTATTTCATCTATTCCGGAATCATGAAGATACAGAATCACACTATCAGTGTTCCCGGGATCAGAAATAACCGCTGCGCTGTTAAGACCTTGCGGACAAACTCCCTCATAAAGTTTCCCGAACCCTCTGTATGCAGTGTTATAGCCGGTTATGCAGCCGTTATCATTGAGCAAAACATCAACAGACCCGGTTTCCGTAACAGATTTATCAAGAATATCGCAAAACGCAATAATACTCTTTTTGTACGGCATTGCCACGTTAACACCTTTTATAGATAATGTCCGTATAGAATTTATGACCAAACTTATCTCTTCACCTTCAAGTTCGAAATCCTTATATGCAGCAGATCTTTGAGTCAACAGAAAAAAACCATTGTGCAAGCGGGGAAGATATCCGCCTGAACAACCTCTGCCTATTAATCCGTAGAATTCCATCTTGCGTACTCCTGTCAATGACCGTAATCAAAAAAACCTATTAATATTCCGTAAAAAATGGTATCAATATATTGTTCTTTGTAAAAACTCAGCTTTTGAATATAACTTTCACAAAACGGTTTTTACCGCGACTTACCACAAGTCCGTCGCACGGCTCCACTACAAGTGCGCAATCATCAACGGTTTCATTATTTATTTTAATCCCTTTGCCCTGAATCAATCTTCTCGCGTCTCCGTTAGATGATGCAAAACCCGCTTTTTTCAAAAGTTCAAATATCTGGATACCGGTATCAGGAACAATCAGCTCGTCCATAACATCAGGAATACCGCCTTTTGCTATTTCTCTGTATCTTGCCTCCGCGGCCGCAACGTTATTGTCTCCGTGATACATACGGACCAGCTCACGGGCATAAATAAAATGTGCTTCACGTATATCACCGCCAAGAATCATTTTATAATCAAATTCATCAATATCCGTTGTAAGTCTGAAATAATCCTCTAAAAGCGAGTCCGGAACTTTCATTGCTTTCTCAAACATTATCTCGGGGGCCTCGTCTATACCGATATAGTTATCAAGGCTTTTGGACATCTTCTCGACGCCATCAAGGCCCGGAAGAAGAGGAAATGTTATAACATCCTGAGACGCCTGGCCATAATCTTTCTGAAGCTCTCTGCCGACAAGAAGATTAAATGTCTGATCGCTGCCGCCGACTTCTATATCCGCATTAAGAGCGACACTGTCATATCCTTGCATAAGAGGATAAAGCATTTCGTGTACGCCTATAGCCTGTTTTGCCGCGAATCTTTTTGCAAAATCATCACGTTCCATAATTCTTGCCACAGTATATTTCCCTGCAAGAGAAAGGACATCGGCAAAAGTCATCTTGCCAAGCCAGTCTGAATTATAGACTATTGTTGTTTTTTCCTTATCAAGAATTTTGACGACCTGCTGCATATAGCTTTCAGCGTTAAGCCGTGTCTGCTCAAAAGTAAGAGGTTGACGTGTTTTAGACTTTCCAGAAGGATCTCCGATCATCCCTGTAAAATCACCGATAACAAAAATGATCTCGTGCCCGAGCTGCTGAAACAGCCTGAGCTTCCTTAAAATTACCGAATGCCCGAGATGAAGATCCGGGCGAGAAGGATCGGCTCCAAGTTTGATCTTAAGTTTTTTTCCACTTTCAAGCTTTTCTTTCAGACTTTCCAGAGAAAAAATATCTATAGCATCTCTTTCAAGTATCTTAAGCAATTCTTTATTTGTCATATGTACTCTCCCTACGATTGTAATCTGAAATATTCCACGACTGCGTCAGTAATACTGTCTGCCGAAAGCGCCTTGTTCCCGCTGCTCAGATACCACCCGACATCAGACGAATTTGACATAAACAAAGTCTCAAATAAAACTGACGGGAAATAGCAAAAACGCGAAACCTTATACATACCCATCGGGGATCCCCCATTTCTCAGCCCGGTCCCATCGGTAAACCCGTCTACAAGCGTATCTGCAAGAAGCGCGCTGTTACGGTAACACCACCATACGGTCGTACCTCGCGCGGAAGTGGACGAAGCGGAATTAAAATGTATGGAAATATTTATATCCGGCCCCCACTCAATAATCTCCGGAATAAGCTGATCAAGTGTTTTTGCCCATTCACCGTTATGAGAAAGTTTAACAGTAGCCCCAAGATTCTCAAGCCTTGTTTTTACCATACGGGCGAGCTCCAGATTCCAGTCTTCTTCGTAATACTTTTTTCCGTTATATGTAGCGGTCGCACCACCTCTCATACTGTGCCCGGGATCAAGTGAGATTTTTATCCCTGAAAGAGGCTTATCGGGATCAGGAGAAAGTGAAACCGGATTCTTAAATGTTACCCTGAATGTCCCGTTTTCATACCGGGAAGTGTACCCGAAAATATAATACCGGGTCTTATATGTAAGAATAATTTTTAATGTTGACTCTCCGTCACTTTCTACTTTTACAGCAGCAAACAATTTATCGGAAATAAGGCTCGGCGCCTTTATCTCGTCCGGATTATACACACCGTACAGTGTAATCACCGCTTCATAATCACCCTGCCACACCGTACTCGAGACATTTTGTGAACATGAGATAACAAATTCAGTCGATTCTTCTGTTTCTGTAAAATACGGGGATGATACAACCGTAGGACGATATAGTTCTCCGCCAAGATATGTCAGCTGATCTCTACGGATATACAATCCGTTCGATAAAATAGCGTATTCCGTTTTTACCGGAGGGCTGGCGGCATTATCCGCAATAACAGTACCTATAACGCTTTCTTTCATCCCCAACGGCGCAAAACAGTATTCCGTAGGACCGTACTCGTCCGAATTCCCGGTTCGTTCCATGAGTTCGGCGTTGTCGGTATTGACTTCATAAGCCGGCATAGAAGAAGGAAAGTCCGGTTCAGAAACGGTGATGTATTCTTCATAAACATTTTTTAATGTTTCGGTTATATTTGCAGCATTTGTCTCAATATCCTTATATGAAAAAAAAGAAGCCCCGTTGACACTTTGCTTTTCATTCAGATATTCAATCTGCCGCAATATCTCTTTACTGTCTCCAAAAGCTGAATCCGGACTGTCCGCACCTTTATACGCGGCGATGCCTATATACAACTCAACACCGTATTCTCCACAAAGCTCATCCCACCAATCAACAACGGCTTTGAACGGCGCTTTCTCATGCGCTATTTCCCAATAAACCTGAGGGCATATGTAATCCACCCAATTATTCACTATCCACGTACGGCTGTCCGCATATATATCAAAATAACTTTGCAGCGTCCATCCTATACCATCTGTACCTTCAGGCATTGAAGAATCTTTTTTTGCCCATATACCGAACGGGCTTATCCCAAAAACGGCTTCCGAAGCTTTTTCCTTAACCGTCTCATATACTTCTTTTACAAGAAGGTTGACGTTTTCACGACGCCAATCATCAATAGACATACCGTTGCCGTATTCTTTATACGTTTCCGCATCCTCAAATCCGGAAGCGTTTTCATACGGATAAAAATAATCATCAAAATGGATCCCATCCACGTCATAATTCTCCAATATCTCTTCGACACCGGAAACAATAAGTTCTCTCACCTGAGGAAGCCCCGGATCATACCACAACCCGGCAGGCGTTGTACCGTCTTCCGAAAAATGTTTCACGACCCAATCCGGATGAAGAACAGCAGGATTTGATTCAGCAAGAGCCGACACGGAGTGCGAAGAAGACGATATTCTGTATGGATTTATCCATGCGTGCAAAGAAATGTTTTTGTCATGTGCCGCCTGTATAAAATACTCAAGACAATCAAGAGGAGCAGGGTCTCCTTGATTCTCGACTAAAATAGTGGATGTCGGGAAAATCGATGAATCATAAAAGGAATCTGAATATGGACGGACCTGGAAAAAAATCGTATTCAACCCGTTTTTTGCGGTAGTTTCCACGATTTTATCTATTTCAGCTTTAAGCTTGTCCGCGTTAAGATTATCATATGCCGGGAAGTCCCCTGCTGCAGTAGCGACCCATACAGCTCTGGTACTCTCGCTTGTATTCGCAACGAACATATTACCTCCGGTCAAGGCCGACACCATGCAAAACCTCGCATCTTCTGTCGTAACTTTACCGTCTCTGTTATAATCCGCACAAGTCAAAGCCGCAGAAGAAAGCTCTGTTTTACCGACAGCCGCCCTTAAAATCATCCTCGCATCCGTACTGGTTATCTTTCCGTCCAGATCAACGTCTCCAACATAATACGACGCTGCAAAGGAAAATATGGCGCAGCAAGAAAATACGACGACAAAAACAGCTGCAAAAACAAAAAACTTGATTTTACCTATACCTTTACTTTCAAATTCCATTTTTTATACTCCCGTAAGAAAAATATATAACACCGCTGCAAACGGGTTTACTTTCAAGATAAATATTTTGTCGTTTTATCTCTCCTGCCCATGCAGGAAGATCATTTTTATATGCGGCAAGACCGATATAAAGCCTCGTGCCGGTTTTTTCACAAAGACCGCACCACCAGTCCGCAAGCGTCCCGAAAGGGGCTGCTTCATTCTCCAAGCTCCAATAAAGCTGCGGGCATACATAATCCAGAAGTCCGTCTTCGACCCATTTTTTCACATCGGCATATACATCAGAATATGCCTGTATAGTCGCGCCCAAGCCCTCTGTCCCGTCCGGAGTTTCTTCGCTTTTATGCGCCCAGACCCCACATGGACTTACACCAAACTGGACACTTTTTGTTATTTCACGAAGCTCAGATATGAGTGCGGTTATATTATCACGCCGAAAATCAGCAAGACTCCTCCCGTCTGAATACTTTTTATAAGAAACGCCGTCATCAAAAACAACACTGTCATAGGGATAAAAATAATCATCCAAATGTATCCCATCTACATCATAATTTTCCACGATTTCCATGACACCGTCACATATAAGCTTTCTGACCTCGGGGATACCCGGATCATACCATAAACCCAACGGCTCCGACCCTTTGCCGTAATTCTTAATAACATATTCAGGATGGATCACCGCAGGATTATCATGCGCAAGGCCCGACATATCATGTGTAACGGAAGTTATTCTGAAAGGGTTTATCCATGCGTGAAGTTCAATTCCCTTTTCATGCGCCTTTTCAACAAAACACCCAAGCACATCTATCGGGGGATCTTTACCCTGAGTTCCCGTTATCACCGCGGAAGAAGGGAATATATCAGACTTATACAACGCGTCAGAATAAGGTCGAACCTGTAAAAATATTGCAGTTATTCCGTTATCGGCACAAGTCTGTACGATTTTCTCCGCTTCATCAACAAGAGCTTCAGCCGAAAGGTTCTGACCGGACGGGTAATCTATATTAGCGGCAGTCGCGACCCAAACACCTTTCATGTAATATGTTTCCTCCTCGCCTCCGACCGGCAGCTCTCCTGCCGGGAAAGCGTGTTTGCCTGAACATCCTGATACAAATACCAGTAAAAACATAACACAGGCCAAAGCCAACCGATTCATTATTTTTTTCTCCGTATTAAAATTATCGGGGTTTGCTGATCATCCTGACCGGCAGGATTATCACGAACTATCTCCTCAAGAATCCTGTCCGGGATATCCAGACAGGCTGCTTTCCCGAGAATTGCAACGCTTATATCACATGCGTCAACTATCATTGACTTTATCCCGAGCTTCTCATATATCTCGTCACAAACGCGGCCGGGGTTTTCCGGATTAAGTATCCCGTAATTGACGTATTCGCTAAAAGAAATATCATAATCGATAAGTCCGTCAATCCCCTCTACCTGATGTCCACAGACCTTATAAAAAACTCCTTTAATACCGAAAAGTTTAGTAACTGCGGAACAAAACGCGGCAAACAAAACACGAATAAGCCCGCATTGCATTATTACCAATTGCATTTTGTGAGGAGTCCCGGCTCCCGGTCCTGCTGCCGTGACACGAACTCGCTTGGATAAAAACTTTGCCCAGAATCCGGGATGGATATCTTTACGCATGACTATCCTTTTCTGACATAAAGCAATGATTTTTTCGCTGATTGAAATAAAGTCTCCCTCTTCAATATACGGTTTTGCAAATTCTTTTATTACTTCAATATAATCATCGCCTATATTGACAAAGCGTGTACGTATCGCAAACCGCTGATAAGTCACACCTTCGACTGTACGCTCCACAGCTTTATTATCATTTGATGTTAGATCCAAAACTTCAGTCTCCTTCACAAAATATTGAACAACAGCAAAAAATCAAATGATTTTTTCGCCCATGTTTTTCCCACCTAAAAGATGGAAGTGAAGATGCGCAATAGTCTGTCCGGCATCAGTTCCGCAATTATTTATAACACGATATCCGTTCTCAAGACCTTCCGACACAGCTACTCTACGAACAGCCAACATAATCTTTCCTATCATATCGGCATTTTCAGGCGTTATATCATTAAGTGAAGACATTATATGTTTTTTCGGAATAAAGATTATATGCACAGGAGCCTGAGGCGCGATATCGCGAAAAGCCAAAACATCTTCATCCTCATACACTTTCTATGATATAATAGCTCCCTCTGCAATTTTACAAAAAATACAATCAGGCATACGTTTCACTCCCTGTTTTTTATCATTTGATTTC
>CALWNV010000012.1 GCA_944382895.1 uncultured Clostridia bacterium
CTCCGCTGTGAAAGCGGTAAAGAATTTGAAATCAAAAATTTTAATCTTACAATTGCAATCGATGCGGCCGGAAACAATCTTTTTAAACATACCGGAGGAAACAATGCAGAATAAAACAGCCCGCATAATCGCTCTTATACTCGTAATATCACTGTGTCTGAGTTTATTTGCTTCGCTCATTTATATTTTAACTAATTTAGGATAAAATTAAATTAATTGAACAGGAGGTTTTCTTTATGCAGGACAAAATCAGTGTCACACTTAAAACAATCATGAAAATCGTTGTTGCCGCGGCAATACTCGGCGCGGTCATCGCGACAGTCGTTATATTGATCAACAACAATTCCAAAGTAAACGCTATGTTCAATTCCGCGTTGGACAAATGTAAAGACGTATCAAACAAAGTAAAAACCAGATATTTTTCCGCTGTTACAGATAACTGATAAAGAGCTTTAATCATTAACCCATTGATGATTTAACGCTGTTTATACAGTCAGCAAGATGTCGAATTAAATAATTGGATTCACATTGCATGAAGAAAAATACAAACCGATGATAATAAATTCTTATCGGTTTGTATTTTTTTATCACACATCTCTAAACCCGAAGATTTATTTTTTAATTGCTCCGGTAATTTTTCGATAAAATAAATATGATCAACCGGTTTAATATATAATTCAAACTATTTGAAAAGATTTTTGAAAAAATCAATTATCCAAAAATCAAAATGAATATCTCCTTCGGAAACCTGCGATGATGTCCGGAACCGCTCCGGAACTTTTTCTGTATCCGTCTCAATATTTCCGCTGCTTCCGCTAAGACAAACGCAGGGATACAACACGCACCACCAATTATGTCCTTTACCACTCCCCAATTCTATTATCAACGCGTCATAATTCCCCTGCGGCAAATAAAATCCGTCATATTCGCGTCTTTCGAACCATTCGTTATCGATATACGCAGATGAGGAATAGGCAAATCCGTTTTCCTTAATAACTTTATCCGCGACCGAAACAATTTCATTAAGATTTTCTGTAAGTATACGATAAGCTTCTTCTTTTTCCGAACATTCTTCAAGCAAAACAGTCGTTCGCTCCAAAACAGCGTCACGTACTTTCAATTTAAGTGCCTGATCTTCGTCTGAATCCGAATTTGCTCTTATATGCAATCTTATAAAGTTACTGAGTTCTTTTTTTTCTTTAGCAAAAGAATAGACTGATAAAGGCATTATTAAAAACGCGAGAACAAGACATACTATTGATATTTTTTTTGCTGTCTTCAATTTCTATCACTCCTTTAAGGTAATTTTTACCTGTAAATCATTGTTTTATACTTGACTTTGAAATTTCTCTATGATATACTCATTCAAAAGGAGCTGATACAATGAAACTATCCCATAAAATAATGTTCAATGAAGACGCAGCGCATCATTTTGAACAATACGGACTTGCCGGAAAAGTTCCTACGCCGGAGCTTGAAAAAGAATTTATTTATCAATATAAAGATAGCCAGATAACCGATTATTTGATAAACATCAACTATAAACTTTCACTTGGGCCTTCTAAAAGCATGATGTCGTATGCGGAGAAATACTTTCAAAAAACAGAAAACGGAAAACCTGTTGATTATACTGATAATCTTTTTTATAAATGTTTTATAGAAAACGGATATGACGTTTTTGCGCACTGGATTGAATTGTTGAGAGAAATAAATATACGTCCGTGGCTCTCGTTCAGAATGAATGACTGCCATGACAGTTTCGCAGAACAAAGCTTTTTGCTTGATGATTATTTCCATGAACATAAAGAGCTGAGGAGAGTAACACATCATCAGCCAACAGAATACTTTGACAACTGCTACAACTTTGAAAAGGAACCAGTGCGCGATAAAATGTATTATTATATAGAAGAATCTCTTGAGCGCTATGATGTAGACGGTATAGACCTTGATTTCATGCGTGAACAGTTTTGCTTTTCCGTCGGAGGAGAATATTCCGGACGTGAGATCATGCTTGACTATATAAGAAATATACGCGCGCTTGTTGACAAATTTTCAGAACGCCGAAATAAAAAAATAGAAATATCTATAAGAATACCGCAAGACCCTTCCGACGCGTTCTACCAGGGATTTGACGCGGTTACAATGGCAGCGGAAGGACTTGTTGATATAATAGTAATATCCCCACGATGGTGTCCGACAGACAACGATCTCCCCGTTGAACTATGGAAAACTATTCTAAAGCCTTATGATGTTCAGCTTTCAGCCGCGCTTGAACTTATCGTTCAGACCTGTACGGGCGGAGAACTTTTTTGGCTCCAAACACACGAAACGGCAATGGCTGCAGCATATCAAGCTTTATGCGCAGGAGCCGACTGCGTGTATTTTTTCAACTTCATGCGTACAAACACGACTGATTACAACAATCCTGATGATCAGGTCATGTACCAAGATTTATTCAAATGGGACAACTACCGGCATCTTTTCAAAAACGCGGGAGAAAAAGAAACCGCTGCATTGTGTACAAGGCGGCATATCCCGACTTTTCATGATACCGTGCCTTTCTGGGAAGAAAGATTCCGTCCGTTTCCTGCCGTATGCAGCGATCCCGATGTTTTTCTTAAAGTACGAGTACGAACAGGTATCGTCCAACACACAGATTCAGTAAAAATAATTCTCGGATGTTCATACAACCCACCCGGCACATATAAAGACTCTGATGATATGAAAAAAATATATGCATACGGCGAAAAACTTCCTGCCGACACTACCCTTCTGCCCTTGTACAATTTTAATGTATATCTCAACTCCAATAAACTCATATGCACACAAACAGAAGATATCAAACCATTTTTTACACGTAAAAAAGGTTATGTGTTTGAGGTGGATGACAATTCGATACTCGACCAGGTAAATGTAGTGGAAATCACTATGCGAAAAGACGGAATGCCATTCAATACGGATTATCTGGAAATACGCGTTGAGCCTTCAAAAATCTGATATTATGAAAAGCTTGGATGTTCAAAGATTAAAAGCGCATCTGCTTTTTTATGCAGATGCGCTTTTAATCAATTTTATATGTTTATATCATTAACTATGAAATAAATCAAATAAAAAAAGCTGATCCTTTTATAATACACTGAAATACTTACCGGAAAAATCGGGAATAAAATTTTTACCGACACTTTCCTCTCCTTGTACAAAAGCGTTAACTACTCCTAATCTCTCGGCAAAACGAACAACCTCTCGATATTCCATTGACGAAACCTTCCTGTTTAATTCTGGGAAATTTACAAAAGCACGCATCGGGGTATACTGACACATAATAGATATATAAATATCATTCCCAAAATTCTCATAAAGCCATTCGATTATCCTTTTACTTTCTAACGTATGTCCGGGAAGCACAAGGTGTCTTACAAGAAGGCCTTTTTTCATCATGCCGCACTCAAACACAGGGTTTCCTACCTGTTTGAACATTATCCGGAGAGCGTTTTTCGCAACTTCAGGATAATCCGGTGCGTTTGAAAATTTTTCCGCGCTTGAACGGTAGAAATACTTGAAATCAGGCAGATAAACATCAACGCTTTCATTTACATAATCTAATGACTTCTCGCTTTCATATCCGCTTGTATTATATATGACAGGAATTTTCAGAGAAGATCTTTTCAAAGCAGACGCAATTTGGACTGCATAATGAGTGGGGGTAACAAGATTTATATTATGAACCCCCAAAGATTGCAGGGAAAGAAATAAAGCACTCAGTTCGTCTACTGTAAAGCCTCTCCCCTTCTCTGTCCGAGAAATTTCCTCATTCTGACAAAAAACACATTTCAAGGAACAGCCTGAAAAGAAAACCGCCCCGGAACCTTTTTTACCGCATATACAAGGCTCTTCTCCGTAATGAGCGGCGGCCCGCGCAATATAAACGATCTCGCCCGTACCGCAGAAACCTTTCCCTTCGCGGCGGTCCGCACCGCACATACGAGGACAAAGATTACATTCCATAACTTCTCCCAAAACCAAATAATAGTATACAAAACACAAAGAGGCCTCAAACGCCTCTTTTTTGTTTAATTATTTCATCATTCTGTCATTACGTAAAATCAGCCATGTAATCAAAATCCCCACAGCGGAAATAACCAAAGGGACCCACCAGAAATGAGCAAGAGGTAAAGAAGAAACCTCATCCGATAACGCAATATTCATCCCATAAAACCCGGTAACGATCGACGGGATAGCGAACAATATCGATATAAGAGTAAAGCGCTTCATGACAATATTAAGATTATTTGATATTATCGAAGCCATGGCGTCAGAAGTTCCTATAAGGATGCTCGAATATATCTGAGACATTTCAATAGCCTGAGCTATTTCTATAAGAACGTCATCAAGAAGATCCTTGTCGTCTTCGTATAGTTTGATATAACGGCCTTTGAGAATCTTATTTAATGTTGTTTCATCCGCACGCAAAGATGTAGTGAAATATATAAGTGACTTTTCCAGATCAAGCATTTGAATAAGTTCCTTGTTTTTCATAGAAACCTGAAGTCGTTTTTCTATGGCAATCGAATACTTGTCTATCTGATGCAGATATTGAAGATACCTGTTCGCGGTTTTCAGAAGAAGAGTCAGCATAAACTGAGTTTTATGCGCCGTTTGTATATTTTTGACATAACCGTCTTCAATATCGTTTATAACAGAAAAATCACGCAGACAAACAGTTACAAAATAATCATCCGTTATAATCATGCCCAACGGCATTGTCTCATAAATAACGGTATCTTCATCCTTATGAGTATACGGTACGTCTACTATTACAAGAACGTTCCCGTCTTCTGCTTCAACACGAGACGTTTCCTCTTCGTCAAGCGCGGCTTTTATAAAAGACTCTTCAACATTGAGCAGATTCACAAGCTCGGATATTTCATCATCGGTAGGATTAGAAGCATTTATCCAGCAATTCTGCTCCGGTTTATCAAGCCTGACGATCTTTCCTTCTTTTGTCTTAAAAAAATCAACCATGTCTTTTACCTCCCCCAAACGGTAAAGCGACATGGCATTATTACCCCATACAAAAATTATGCGCGCAAACAGCCGCAATTACCGCTATTTTCTTTTTTACAACTTCGACCGTAAGGGTCCGCCGTCACGACTGTTCACTCTCCTTTTTGCAATTTAATTTATTATACAACATTTTTTCGAAAAAATCAAGCCTTATCGGTAAATTTCCCATCAAGATATTCAACAACGGCGCTGATCGCCCCTTCACGATGATGACGGACAACTTTTTCGGCAAGAGGTTTCAAGTCTTCGGCAGCGTTTTCGGGAACAAACGCATGCCCTGCGGCTTTAAGCATTGAGGCGTCATTGTAATAATCTCCTACCGCAATAGTATTTTTCATTTCAATTCCGAGAATATCCGATAGTTTTTTCAGCCCTGTAGCTTTAGAAACACCGTCTTTCATCACTTCCATAAGTGTCGGAGTAGAACAAACACATTGTATACCTGTTAAATCAAGTGTAGACGAATACGACATCATTTCTTCAACAGTAGCCTCGTCCGCCGCAAGAAGAATTTTCACCCACGGAAGAGGTAAAACACGAAAATCCTCCCGAGATCCCTGCATATTTATCTTTTTTTTCATGTTTTCCGTAGCCTCATCGTCGTTGACGGTAAACATCTTATCTTTGTATAAAATAACTTTAGGCACAAAAGGAAATTTTTCACACATTTTACCGAGAAAAATTTTTATATTCTCATCATATATCTCATCTGAAAAAAGAATGTGGTTCTTATTAAAATCATAAATCATTTGTCCGTTAAACAATATCGCAGGAGCGTTTTTAGGTATATCCACAGTAAGTTCCCGAGCTGCTACAAGACTTCGTCCGGTCGCAAAAGTAAAAAAACCACCGTTTTCTATAAAATATTCAATAGCCGTATTATTCTCAGGAAGTATCAGTTTTACTGATTTATCACCGAACAAAGTCCGGTCAAGATCGCTTACCATCAGCAGCCCGCTGAATTTACCCATATCCCTACATCCCCATTTTTAATATATTTCTATCTTCACTGAAAGTTTTTGCGTTATATAGAACCAGTATATGCGTTGCACCAAGCTCATTTACCATTTCAACTATATCATTATTAAGATATCTTAAATCAATAAGATATACCGTTTCAAAAGAAGAAGCAAGAAACGGGGCCATACAATGAGAATAGCTGTCCTTTATCACAACAAGTGTTTTGCCGTTGTTTATACCGGAACTTATTTTAAGGAAAGCGGGAGTCCCGCCTAAAAAGTAAGAATATTTATCTTTTTTGCTTAAAAATTCATCATAATAAAATGTTTCTGTTACCGCCCCGTTATCGTATTCAAGAGAAACTTTTCCTCCGTTATCAAATTTATATATAGTATCGGGCGAAACAGAAAAATTACCTTTTGAGTGAAATGTACCTAAAAAAGAATCTGACACTTCTTCAATTTCATAATCTGTAATCGAAGACGCGGTCACGTGCATATCCGCACATATTTTTTCATAGGCGTAAAATGCACCCAAAGTAGTCCAATGATGGTCTGTACGATAATAAAGATATTCATCCTTGAATGTAGTCAATTGTGTACAAAGATCAACCGAGGGACAATCAATGCTGTTATAAATATTATCAATATAACTTTTCTGATCAACTACCTGCGCATTCGGAGGTAGCATGTCTGAATTGATATAAAGGCTATTCGGAGCAATCGCAAAATATACCGGAGCGTCAACTTTCCCAACAAACGAGTTTATCGCCTGTATCTGATTTTTTTCAAGTTCTTTATCAATATTCTCAAAAGTATCGAATAATATATCATCTCCTACATATACTCCGTTTATCTCCGTATTCTGCATAAGCCTCAGTATATTTGTTCTGATTGAAATAAACCCGTCACGAAAAGGAAAATTATCACACAGAAAGGTCTCAAAATCTTCCCCGAAACTACCGTTTGAAACCTTTATAACGGAAATTTCAGGAAACCGTGCGAGATATCTGTTTTCCGTTTCCGAAAAAGATTTTTTAGGCAAAAGAAAAAGCAGAAAAAACATAAATGCCAAAAACAATAAAAACATCGTCGTGATCAAACCGTTCAGATATTTTTTCATTTTATCGCTCCGTCTGTTTTATATATAATTATTTCCTGACGCTTTTCTGTGTTTATCTCTGATAATATTCTATCACAAAAATGTAGGAATGTCGATACAAATAATGTAAAAACTTATCGACATTCTTCTTGACAATTCGCGTTGTATATGTTAGTATATATTATAATAATATATTTATAAATAACAGAATAAGGAGTGAATATTCAGTTATGGCCTTTTGTCAAAAATGCGGAACACAACTTGCAGAAACCGCAAACTTCTGCCCCGTATGCGGAACGAGCGTAAATAACAACGAGACTTCACAACCGAGCCAACCTCAACAGCAGATACACGACACATCCAACGATAAACTTATGGCAATCCTGTCTTATATCGGGATACTTGTTCTTATACCGATATTCGTCACACCCAGATCAGACTATGTAAAATTTCACGCTAATCAGGGCCTTGTCCTGTTGATATTTGAGGCGGCGACTGCTATACTTTCCTCAATCCTCGCTGCGATGTTTGCAGTTATTTTCTCGCCGATGGCCATAGTTGTCCCTGTTATCGCATGGCTTCTTGAAATGGGCTATCTCGGTCTGGCGATATACGGAATAGTAAACGCTGCACAGATGAAGACGAATGAACTTCCGATTATCGGAAAGATAAAAATAATAAAATAATTATAATATTTAATTTTATGGAGGGAGGGTATTTTCTGCGGTGTACGGAAAAAAGATCGAAACTGACTGCGCTTACTGTAAACACGGCTATGTTCTTAAAAACGGAGACTACACCATATGTGATAAAGCGGGAGTCGTAATACGAAAATTCAAATGCAGAAAATTCAGATACGACCCATTAAAAAGGATCCCTTCAAGACCGCAACGTAAAGCAGAATATAATATACATGATTTTGAATTGTAAGGTGGAAAAATAAATGAATTTTAAACTTGAGACCAAACATCTGAAAAATTTTATAAACGATTGCGAATATACGGCCATACAGCCTTTTGTCAATACAGCACACGAGCTTTTAACAAATAAATCGGGGCTTGGCAACGATTTTTTAGGATGGGTAGACCTTCCACGCAACTACGACAAAGCAGAATTTGCCCGTATTCAAAAATCAGCTGAAAAAATCATATCCGACAGCGGTGTTCTTCTTGTCATAGGGATCGGAGGCTCTTATCTCGGCAGCAGAGCCGTAATAGAAGCTATCAAATCCCCCCTTTACAATAACTTAAAAAAAGATACCCCGGAAATATATTTTCTCGGAAACAGTATAAGTTCAACATACTTTGAAGAAGTTCTTTCTCTTTGTGAGGGGAAAGATGTAAGTGTCAACGTCATATCAAAATCAGGAACAACGACTGAACCCGCGCTCGCATTCAGAATAATAAAGGATTATATGGAAAAAAGATATGGAGAGAAAGCCCCCCAAAGAATATACGCCACGACAGACAAAGCCAAGGGGACACTGAAAGAACTCGCAGACAAAGAGGGTTATGAAACATTTGTAGTTCCGGATGATGTAGGAGGCAGATTTTCTGTACTCACAGCAGTGGGTCTTCTGCCCATAGCGTGCGCGGGCATAGATATATCTAAGTTATTAGAAGGCGCACAAAAAGCCCGCCATGATTTTTCCGATCCTGATATATCAAAAAATGATTGTTATAAATATGCTGCCATAAGAAACATTTTAGCTCAGTAATGGTAAAAATACAGAAATAACCGTAGGACAGGAGGCGGGAATGATGATGTTTTCAGAATGGATCAAACAGCTTATGGGTGAAAGCGAAGGAAAAGACGGGAAAGGGCTCTTCCCTGCCGGTATGATATTTTCGACAGATCTGCACTCACTTGGCCAATATGTACAGCAGGGGCAGCGCACAATGTTTGAAACAGTTATCTGGATCAAAAAAGCGCGCAAAAACATAACGGTTTCGGCAACAGAAGACAATGCGGACGGGCTTAATTTCCTTGCAGGTAAAACCATGCAGGACGTAAGTGAAAAAGCATATCTCGGAACAATTCTTGCGCATGTTAACGGAGGAGTTCCGAACGTAGTTATAGAAATTGATGAAATGGATGAGCAAACCATGGGTTATCTTATATATTTTTATGAGAAAGCCTGCGGGATTTCCGCATATCTTTTGGGGGTAAATCCGTTTGATCAGCCCGGTGTACAAATGTATAAATCCAATATGTTTGCTCTTCTCGGTAAACCCGGGTATGAAGAAAGAAAAGCCGAATTGGAAAAAATGCTGTAAATCTAAAATCGATATTTATTTATTGTACACAAAATTATACTTTTTTCAAACTTCGACTTGAAATGCGTATATATTGATGATATAATATAGAAAAGGAGTTGGTGTAAATGATTAAAATCTTTATGGGCCTTAAGGGCACCGGAAAAACAAAGGCTCTTATTGAACAGGTAAACGCTTCCGTATCAGAAGAACACGGTAGTGTAATATGTATCGAAAAAGGCGATAAACTTCGTTTTCATATAAGTCCCAGAGCACGGCTCATCAGTACCGATGAATTCAAAATAAACGATTACGATTCATTTTACGGTTTTGTAAGCGGTCTTATAGCAGGGAATTATGACATCACCGCACTTTATATCGATTCAATCATGAAAATTTGCGGAACAGATGATATTTCTGAACTTGAAAAATTCATTGATAAACTTCAGCACATAATCTCTAACCATGACATAAAAATATTTATAACAGTCAGCTGTGACGTCAGCCTCGCGACGGAAAATATTAAAACCTATTTTTGATATAAAAAACGACTTACATAAGAACGGACCGATTAAATATCGGTCCGTTCTTATGTAAAGAAATAATTTTATGTTAACTTTGCGACTATAACCGTAGCATCATCGTAAGGCTGATTCTTTTTCTCCGCTATTTTATTAACGGTACTCAGGCAATCATTCGTACTTTTGCAGCATTCGGCAATAAAATCACTGTTAAACTCAAATCCGTCAGAAACCATAACTATAACATCATTTTTCAAAAAAACGCAACTTTGCTCAAAGCACTCCGGCTCTTCAAGCGCACCTAAAGGTACAGACGCTTTGCCTATCTCATAAACATTGCCCTGTCTGTAAACATATGTGGGAGCGGCGTTTGCTTTCACTATATTTCCTCTCCCATTCAAAAGGTCAATAAAAAGCATATCAAGTCCGGCGGTATTTCCTTTCCCGTTCATAAGCAAAGTCTGATTAACAAATAAAAGGGCATCATTTTTATCAAAGCCTTTCTTGATCATATTCTCTATCAACACCGAAACTTCCCGGCTTTCCTTCGCAGCATCACATCCGCTGCCCATACCGTCACAAATAGTCATAACACATCTGTTGTCCCCTGTTATAAAAACATTCCCGGTATCTCCGCATACCGACTCGCCGTTTTTACATATCCCCGTCTTTGCGTATTCAAAAATGAAAGCTTTTTCCTTATTCATGATATCTTCTCTATATTCCGCTACTATTCTTTCAGCATTATCACAAAAATCAAGCATTTGCGCAGGTTCAGGAGCTGTCGGCGACATTATCAATTTAGGCAAACGATTAAAAGCATGCACTGTCCGGTCATACTCTTTTATCCAACATAACATTTTTTTACGGCATTTAGTGCAAACAGGGCTGCCCACTTCCTCAAGCTTTTGTTTTGATTTGCCCTGGGGCATCAGCGTTTGTTTTCTTACCAGCAAATAAGCTTTTTTTTTACCATGAGGCATATAGGCAGATAGCATACGATCAAGCCTTTTTTTGGGTATGAACGTATAAAGAATACCCGCAATAACTATATTTATAAGCATAAACCACATATTATAAGATTCACTGTAATAAATCCCTATCAAGACATTAGAAAGCAAAAAACCCATAACCTGAGAATTTTTTCCGAGTTCTTTCAAAACGGAAGCAAGAAGCGTACCCAGAAGCAAAACTCCGCATAACCAAATATACGAGCTGTTAAAAAAACATATTGCCGAAGAAATAAACACAGAACTGCCAAACGAGTAAAGAAATCCGAAATTCCCGGATACACATAATAAAAGAAAAATACTGAGCACAATTCCCGCGTTTACAAAGACTTCATCAAGTGACATTATTGAGACTATAATGACCGAGGCTGTAATAAAAAAACATATATATTTTATTTTTTCCGGTAATTCAGCCTTTTTTTTCAAAGAAAACCCGGCTACGGAAAACACATAAGCGAAAAGACCGCTTACCGCACCGCTTATCATAAAAAGCAAATTTTCTCTGAAAGAATATGTATATATGAACATCCCGCCTATACCTCCTACCAGGCTGCCCCATACAGAATAAAAGAATGCGCCAGCCTGCGCAGAAATATCAAGAACATTACGCATGATTATGCGTGCCATATATGCGACGACCACAGCTATAACATAACGCCAGAAATCAGGCCCGTGTATACCATATCCAAGAAGAGTGCCTAACAGACCGAATAACGTTGTATTTGAGGCGTACGCTATCCCAAACGGAGCAAAGCCCTGCGCCGCAGAAATATTTGAAAGCAAAAACCCCATACCCGCATCAAGAAAATATTTTGCGACCGTTTTCGCCGAAAACTTTAGTTTTTTATTGATTTTAGCCGCAGATAACTTCATTACTTTTCCCGTCCTTGTTTTTTTCTTTTATTCTATCACATAAAATCAAAAAAGACTGTCGAAAGCAAGAAGCGAATTGAATATAATTATTAAAAATAAATATATGCCACGTTTCATAAAAAAAACGAAGCCGTATATAAGAAATATACAGCTTCGAAATATCAATTAATAAAACACATAAATTATAACTATATACTGTAAAGAACTGCAATATAACATCGTGTAAAAACACAAACCATTATAAATCAATTGAGATTTTTTCTACGACTATCCAACCAATCCTGTAATAAAACAGCTGCGGCAGCTGCGTCGATAATTTTTTTCTGCTGTTTGGCATTTTTATTATTCTGATGTAATTTTTGCGAAGCAATGACCGTAGTAAACTTTTCATCAACGAATTCTATGTTTATACCAGTCTTAACGGACAGCAATTCCGCAAAAGACAAAATTTTCTCCTGCATTTCGCTTTTTTTACCGTCAGTTCTGACCGGCATACCCATAATAATACCAGTAACTTTTTTCTCACATACTACTTCACAAATTTTTCCCGCGAGTTTTTCCGTATCATATCCTGGGAATACCCCAAACGGTGTAGCGATAAGGCCAGTTGGATCGCTTATAGCAAGCCCTGTTCGTACAGTACCGTAATCAACAGCAAGGATTCTCATTTAACGTTTTTTTCAAGAAAATCCGCAACGTCACCCACCGTCTTCATTTTCTGAGCAGTCTCTTCGGGGATCGTAATATTATAATCATCTTCAAGCGTCATAAGCATATCCACAATATCAAGGGAATCGGCACCGAGATCCTCCATGATCCGTGTCTCAGCAGTAATTTTTTCTTTTTCAACATCAAAGCGCTCGGCAAGCATAGCCGTCAATTTTTCAAACATAGAAGCATCTCCTCTTTTTTATATTACACATTATAAATTAAATATATAAATTTGTCAAGCCTTTTTTCACAGATTATAACAGTGCGAAATTTCATTTCAAATCTTATCGAAATTTCCGTTCTTACCTTCAGGATATACTGAAGTTATTGTTCTGACGGCCCGTTCAGGAGCGTCTTTGCTGTTTTTCCAGCTTTCCTCCCTGAACCGATAATCAAACTTTTTACAAAACCAGTCGATATCATCTAAAAGTTCCTCAAGATGTTTTTTTTGTATTTCATATATCACACCGTAAAAAGTCAAAAACTCTTTTTTAGAAAGATATTTTTGCCCGTAAAAAATCATTTTCTGAAAATCAGGCAGGCAAAAAACCGACTGTTCACCCGCAAGCTGCTTAAACTTAGCGTCCTTTTCCCACATATCAAAAAAATTACTGAAAACATTTTCCATATTATATTCGACCCTGCGGCATATATAACAATCATTTTGAAGTGAAAAAATATATTTTTCAAATTTCTCAGGTTTCATTCTCTCAAAATTCGAATATATGGTTTCCATATGCGACTGTATCATCAACGCTACCGGAAGTTTTTTTCCGACCTTTAACATCGAATCAAAATGCTTCGCACAAAAACCCTGTTCATTTGTCTTAATTCTTATCGACGGCTCCATCATTGAAGCGCCGGTTATCGCCTCTATCTCATTATTCTCAAGCATCTTGCGAATCCCGCAAAACGGACATTCGCCGTTTTTTTTACCGAAATAGTCATTAAGAGGTATTTCATATATATGTTCCGACATATTTCCTCCTGATAATAAAATCATTATATATACAAAAATCAGTTGACACTGCCCAAAACGGAGACACAAAATCCGACCGTATCACTTCCGTAACTCAAGTTAAAACTCAGAAACATGATACATACTGAAAATATCTCATAGGCAAATACTGAAAATTCTTTTTTCGCTCCCGTCTATCTCAACTCCGGCAGAACATTGGATCCAGCCGGTTTTTTCATAATATCCGTCAAGATCTGTATAAAGCCATACTTTTTCAAAACCATGTTCTTTCGCGTAAGAAAGCACCGATTCCTGTAATTTTTGTCCTATATGCATTCCCCTGAAATCTTCTTTAACAAAAAGATTCGCCAGCCACGGATACAAATCCTGTCGTGAAAGCAAATCACTCCGCCATAAGCAAACCACCCCCACAGGTTCGCCGTCACATAATGCTATAAACGCGGCCGGCACTCCGTCCTGCCCCTTACCGCAAGCTGTCGCCGCTCGGAAAAAGTTCTCATCATAGACAGTATCTTTACCAAAAAAAGAATAAAGCATCCGAGCCGCGGAGTTATAATGTTCAGGATGTTCACAAAGATTTGCAACTTCTATCATGATAAAATATCTCCTTCACCGAGCCGCGCATAATAATAAATATACTGCTGAGCTATACCGGCATGATTTCCGAATTTTTTTTCATCAAAATCGCTTCCGTAAATTTTATCAATCACCTTTTTGATCCATACGTCTTTTGGAAAGACTTCTCTCCTGCCAAACGCAAACAAAAGAATACAGTCGCTTACCTTGTCACCGATCCCTTTCACTCTCATAAGCTCTTTTTTCGCCAAACCAGTTTCGGCTGACGACACATGTGAAATAAACTCCGGCTCAGATTTCATTACCTGTATAAAATCAAATATGTATCTATCCCTAAAACCCGCTTTTATCAACGCGAGGTCTTCAAGCTTGACTCCGCTCAATTCCTCAAATGTGGGAAAAGAATAAAAAACAGTATCAGCGTACCGTATTTCTTTTCCGTATAAAGAACACAGTTTTTCTATTATCTTTTCTATACGTTTAATATTATTATTTGAAGAAATTATAAAAGACACAATTGTCTCAAAAGGGTCCTGATTCAAAATATGTATACCCTTACCGTACATTATCGCCCGGTTCAAAAACACATCATTCGGATCTCCCTGAAAGCTATCGTCCTCATCGTTTATATCAAGATAATTCAACCAGAAATCATTGACTTTACATATATCGGTATTTTCTATATATATACCGTTATCCAACTGGGTCAAACACTCACAGGAACCGTTGACAATACCAAACCATTTACCGTCCTTTTCATGCCAGCGAAAGCACTGCCCGCAAGTAAACGTCTTTTCAAGAGAAATATCAGTGTTTTTGATTTCCACACCGTTTTTATATTCTTTTATTTTTATATTATTACTCATAACCATCATCCGCCGGTTTTTTCATAATAAAAATTCTCAGTAAAGTCATATACGTCGCAGGCTGTTCTGAAAAGAGTGTTCCGTTCACTTTCGGGAAGAGTTTTATCAGGATATGTATACCAACTTTCAACCGTTATCGTATCCGGAGCTCCACCGTTACCAAGATACATCTTGATATACTCCATGGTATAAAAATAAAAAAGCAACGGAGAAGTGTTGCCGCCTTCCGAGTTGATTATTATATTGAATTTAAGCCCCCGGCTTTTGACAACGTTCTCAAGATCCGCCAACCTCGCCGCCCAATCGATCTCATCGTCAGCAGAACCCTTACCAGTATAATATTCATAAGGATTATCGACCTCTACCCCGTCAATTTTTTCTCCGCGCGCATCTACGGTATCAAGAAAATCGGTAAGAGCAATATAATAATCACCTCGAAACATCCCGTCTTCTCCGCGACCGTAAAAATCTATTTCACCTTTCCAGCCCCAGTTAGGAAAATTTGTTCCGAGATATATCTCAATATCAGGATATATCGCACGTACCGCTGAAATATAATCCGCCATCTCGTTCCCGGCTTCCTCATATGTAAGATAGGGATAATCCGCAGAACCCCAGCCTGAACCATAAACAGAGGTCACACGTCCTATAGCCTCATCCATAAAAAGCCTGTCTACAGTTCCGCCTGCATCACGCCACTTGTTCAAAGTAGCAAGATCGATCTCAGCCGAACGTTCACCGCATTCATCTGCCCATACATGATTATAAAGCCCTCCGACTTCTATTGACACCTTTATATTATTTTCACAAAGCAGCTCAGCCAAAGGCCGCAAATCATCCAAGGAAGAACCTGTAATATCTCCGCAAAATATATTTAATCCGGTTATTTTTGAAAACGTTTCATCATACTCATCCGGATCTGCGTCAACAAGCTGAAAAGGATAGTGCCCACCCGTCCAGATCTGAGGGACCTCCGTACGTCTTTTTATAACCGTACACCCCGAACATAAAAAAACTGACAAAGCTACCACCATCGTAAAAACCTTTTTCATACACAACTCCCGGAAAATATTATTTATAGTATATCATTGACCGATAAACCAACTTATAAAAAAACAGATAGTCGAACGTATTTATTTGTAATACACTTTTTTAAGATATTCACCCGTATATGAGGAAGGACATGCCATTACCTGTTCAGGGGTACCACAAACAACTATTCTGCCTCCGTTATCTCCTCCGTCAGGGCCTAAATCGATTATATAATCCGCAGTTTTGATAATATCAAGATTATGCTCTATAACAACAACTGTATTTCCTGAACTCACAAGTCTGCGCAAAACATCTATCAGCTTATGGACGTCAGCCGTATGAAGCCCGGTAGTAGGCTCATCAAGAATATAGATAGTCTTCCCGGTAGAACGCCGTGAAAGTTCCGTCGCAAGCTTCACACGTTGGCTCTCCCCGCCTGAAAGAGTAGTTGATGACTGACCTATCTTGATATATCCAAGCCCGACATCAAAAAGGGTTTTCAGTTTACGGTAGACATTCGGGATATTCTCAAAAAATTTCAAGCCTTCCTCAACAGTCATTTCAAGCACGTCATATATATTTTTTCCTTTGAATTTAATATCAAGAGTTTCACGGTTATACCGTTTTCCGGCACATACATCACACGGAACATATATATCCGGAAGAAAGTGCATTTCTATTTTTACAATACCGTCTCCTGAGCACGCCTCACATCTGCCTCCGGCTACATTAAAGGAAAATCTTCCCGCAGTATACCCTTTCGCCTTGGCTTCCTGAGTGGATGCGAAAAGCTCACGTATCTCATTAAACATTCCCGTATATGTCGCCGGATTGGAACGCGGGGTCCTGCCTATCGGACTTTGGTCTATATTTACCACTTTATCAAGAAGCTCTATGCCGTCAATACTATCGCATTTGCCGGGTATACATTTCGCACGGTTGAGCGTAGCCGCCAATGTTTTGTAAAGTATCTCATTAACAAGGCTTTATTTTTCCGAACCGGGAAACCCGGTGGCTGCGGTAAACACCCCGAGGGGAATTTCCACATCAATATTTTTAAGATTGTTTTCTCTTGCTCCGCGTATAATGAGTTTTTTATCAGTTACCGGTAAAACAGAAGACGGAACCTCGATTTTACGTTTTCCGGAAAGATACATACCCGTTATAGAGCTTTCACAGTTCATAATATCTTCAACAGTCCCGGCTGCAACGATATATCCACCATGTATGCCCGCTCCCGGTCCGACATCCACGATATAATCAGATTCCATCATAGTTTCCTCGTCATGTTCGACCACAATAAGCGTATTGCCAAGGTCTCTAAGCCGTTTTAAGGTTGCGAGCAGTTTCGCGTTGTCTTTCTGATGCAGACCGATACTGGGTTCATCCAGAATATACAATACGCCCATAAGTGACGATCCTATCTGGGTAGCAAGCCGGATACGCTGGGCTTCGCCTCCCGAAAGAGTCCCTGCTGAACGCATTAAAGTAAGATATTCCAACCCTACACTTTTCAAAAAACCAAGCCGCTCTCTCACTTCTTTGAGAATACGCTCGGCAATAACCGCATCTCTGTCAGAAAGACGCACACCGGAGATAAAATCATAAGCGTCATTGACTGATTTTTTACAAACATCAATTATGTTAAGCCCGTTTATCGTAACCGCAAGAGCAAGGGGATTAAGTCTGGATCCTTTACATTCGGGACATGTTTTATTTGTCATAAGCTGCTCGATCTCCGCACGGACGGCATCACTTGTAGATTGTTTGTAACGGCGTTCAAGACACGGAATTATACCTTCATCATATTCGCCACCATATAACAGTTCGGAAAGAGCCTCTTGCGGCATATCCTTGACCGGTGTCGCAATCGTTTTTCCGTATTTTTTCAATACGGAAGCATAATTCCGCATATAATAAGAATTCTTTGTAATATTTCCGAAACCGGAAGCGCAGACAGCACCCTGAAGAAGGCTGAGTTCTTTGTTAGGAATAACAAGATCCGGATCAATAACCATGGTAAAACCCAAACCAGAACAATGACGGCAAGCCCCGGCGGGATTATTAAACGAGAACATTCTCGGAGAGAGTTCTTCAATCCCTATATCATGTTCCGGGCACGAATAGCGCTGTGAATACAATGTTTCCTCCCCGTCGGGGATTGACACAAGAATAAGCCCGTTTGAAAGCTTAGAAGCGGTTTCGCATGAATCAGTAAGGCGCTTGCGCACCTCATCCCGCATAACTATCCTGTCAACAACTACCTCGATATCATGTTTTTTATTTTTGTCCAAAGGGATATCTTCTTGCAAATCATAAATTATCCCGTCGACCCTTACACGAACGTACCCGCTTTTTTTATAATCTTCAAAAAGTTTCTGATATTCCCCTTTACGGCCGCGAACGACCGGCGCAAGAATCTGTATTTTTGTCTCCTCAGGGATCTGCATGATTTTGTCAATTATACTATCAAGAGCCTGCTGTTTTATCTCAATTCCGCACACAGGGCAATGAGGAACCCCTACGCGTGCATACAGAAGCCTTAAATAATCATAAATTTCCGTTATCGTGCCAACAGTAGAACGAGGGTTACGTGAAGTGGTTTTTTGATCGATCGATATAGCGGGAGACAACCCGTCAATATAATCAACATCAGGTTTCTCCATTTGACCGAGGAACATACGCGCATATGATGACAAAGACTCAACATATCTCCGTTGCCCTTCAGCATATATAGTATCAAACGCAAGCGAGGTTTTTCCAGAACCGGAAAGACCGGTAAAAACGACAAGTTTATCACGGGGAATCTCAACATCTATATTTTTAAGATTGTTTTCTCTTGCTCCCTTTACGTAAATACTTTCTCTCACTTTTTTTCTGCTCCAATTTTTTTATTCTGTCCCTTAGTTCAGCCGCGTATTCAAACTCTAAGGCTTTAGCGGCGATCCTCATTTGTTGCTTAAGCTCATCTAAAAGTTTCTCAAAATCCTGCGCGGTAAGATTCTCAGCGGAATCCTCCGCTTTGTCTATTGTTTTTCTTATTTCAGCGACAGACGAAATATCTTCAGCTGAATGTACAGGCTTTACAATAGTTTTAGGAATGATATTATGAGCTTTATTATACGCGATCTGAATATTTCTGCGCCGTTCTGTCTCTTTTATAGCCTTTTCCATCGATGGGGTGACACTGTCAGCATACATAATGACCTCGCCTTTCGCGTTTCGCGCAGCTCTGCCTATAATCTGAATAAGCGATGTCTCATTGCGCAAAAAACCTTCTTTATCCGCATCCAGAATGACTATAAGAGAAACTTCCGGTAAATCCAGTCCTTCCCGCAGAAGATTAATACCGACAAGCACATCAAACTCGCCCTCTCGCAATTGTCTCAGCAATTCGACCCTGTCAAACGTATCGACTTCATGATGCATATACTTTACATTTATCTCAAGATTTTGCAGGTATTCGGTAAGGCTTTCCGACATCCGCTTAGTCAATGTCACAACAAGCACACGCTCATGCTTTTCAACTCGTTTTCTTATCTCAATAATAAGATCGTCTATCTGTCCTTCTGAGGGGCGCACCGATATCTCCGGATCAACAAGGCCTGTCGGTCTGATAATCTGCTCTACAATACGCGAAGAATGTTCACGCTCATATTGTGCTGGTGTTGCCGAAACATATATGACCTGATTTATTTTTTCTTTGAATTCAGGGAAAAACAGAGGACGGTTATCATACGCCGAAGGAAGGCGAAATCCGTAATCGACAAGATTTTGTTTTCTCGCGCGATCACCACCGCTCATACCTCTGACTTGAGGCAAGGAAACATGACTTTCATCTATTATCATAAGGTAATCCTTCGGGAAATAATCAAGTAATGTATACGGAGTTGATCCGGGAGCACGACCTGAGAGAATACGGGAATAGTTTTCCACGCCTTTACAATAACCGAAATTACGTAAAAATTCAACATCATACATCGTTCGCTCCCGTATTCGTTGAGCCTCTATAAGCTTGTGCTCACTTTCAAAATACGCCACTCTTTCTTCCATTTCGCGGAGGATTTCTTCGATTGCCTTTTCACGACGCAAATCACCCGTGACATAATGTGTTGCCGGAAATATCACAGTATAATTCAATGAGCGAATAATTTCCCCGGTAACAGGATTAATCTGAGTTATACGATCTATTTCATCACCGAAAAACTCTACACGGACAACATAATCATTTGTTGAAGCAGGGAATATCTCAACAACATCGCCTCTGACCCTGAACATACCTCTTGCGAGATCATAATCGTTACGCACATACTGTATCTTAACAAGATCCCTCAACAGCTTGTCTCGGTCAGTCTTCTGCCCGACACGGACAGAAACGATTAGATCGTAATATTCAGCCGGATCTCCCAAAGTATATATACACGAAACGCTTGCCACAACCACAACATCCCTTCGCTCAAACAGCGATGATGTCGCGGAATGACGAAGACGATCAATATCTTCATTTATAGACATATCTTTTTCTATAAAAGTATCTGTATGCGGCAAATACGCTTCGGGTTGATAATAATCATAATAGGAAACAAAATATTCCACGGCATTTTCCGGGAAAAATTCCTTGAATTCGGAACAAAGTTGCGCCGCAAGAGTTTTATTGTGCGCAAGGACAAGTGTCGGGCGATTTACCGACGCAATAACATTTGCCATCGTAAAAGTTTTTCCAGAACCCGTCACACCGAGCAAAACCTGTTCTCGGTCACCGCGATTTAATCCCCGCACAAGTTCTTTGATTGCCTGCGGCTGATCACCTGTGGGTTTATAACTGCTGTGTAATATAAATTTATCCATTTTTATCCTCCGGACACGCATTGCCGCAAGTTAAAACATATAACAAAATCATGTAAAATTCCTTTTTTCTGCATAATAATTCGCCGTATATGGGAAAATGCAGAGCTTTACGTATTTTTTCAACACACAAAAACTCCGCTTATATATATTATATCATAAAGTTATATATATGTAAATAGCGACAGAGGAATTTACATTTTATTTCATAAAAAACATTTTCCAATACAAAAAACACGATATACGCATACCGTGTTTTTTGTATTCTTAAATTCTCAAAAATTTATGATTTCTCTGTTCTTTTCAACTACTGATTTTTTATATATCAACCACTTTTATCGCAATCCTCAGAAGTCTCATCTGATTTATTATAATCAGAAAACCCGAAATAACGGCGAATATCGCTATTCAATCTCAATATTCCGCTTTCTGCCATCGACACACAATCATTATCGGCAAAAATTATATGATCGAGAAGCTGTATCCCTAAACCTTTGAAAAGCTCTTCTATACGATATGTCGTTTCTTTATCATTAACCGAGGGTATCGCTATGCCGCTTGGGTGGTTATGGGCAAGAACAACGTACGCAGCATTAAGCCGAACAGCTTTTTCAACTATTGCTTTTATATTCATATATGCCGATTTGAAAGTTCCCTCAGGAAGCTCAAAATAACATACGACCTTTTTTTTCGCATCTAAATATAAAACCGACGGCATCTCTGTTTTTTTGTCAATATAACGCGGCAGGAAAAACCTTCTCATATCGTCAAACGAGTTTACATAACAGATATCTTTTGTTTTACTTATTTGCACGGCGGTATATACATCATATATAAGGTTCAGTAAAACCGCGGTTTGCTCCCCTACTCCCGGAATACTCATCAATTCTTCGGGAGTGGACTCAAAAACTCCCGACAAAGAACCAAAAGCATTTATCAGCCTGTGAGCAAGCTCATTCGTATCACCTCGCGCACGCGAATAAAAAAGAACAAGCTCCAAAATCTCATGTTCATTCATGCCCGACAAACCGGTTTTCATATACCTTTCCCTTACCCTTTTCCGATGACCGTCATGAATATTAGGCACAGACAAACGCCCCCTTTTTTATTTATCATTCACCGTATAAAGAACTTCCGGCATATATCTCATATAAATGTGAATATACTCCGTTACTTTTTATAAGTTCATCATGAGAACCGCTTTCTTCTATTCCATTCTCTGTCAAAACAAGTATAACTTCGGCATTCCTGACTGTAGACAAACGGTGCGCGATCACAAAAGTAGTTCTTCCTTTTGCTAGAAGCTCAAGAGACTGCTGGACAATCTTCTCACTTTCATTATCAAGAGAAGATGTCGCTTCATCAAAAATAAGGATGGGCGGATTTTTCAAAAATACTCTTGCAATACTTATACGTTGTTTTTGCCCACCGGAAAGCTTTATACCCCTTTCCCCGACATAAGTGTCATAACCATGCTCAAGTTCTGAAATAAATTCATGTGCTCCCGCCTTCTTCGCCGCATCAACGATCATTTCATCCGTAGCATTTCTCAACCCGTATCTTATGTTTTCACGTATAGTCCCCGAAAACAGATATACATCCTGCTGGACAACACCTATGTTTTCACGTAGAGAATGTAATGTAACATCCCTTATATCATTTCCGTCTATACGGATACAGCCTTCAGAAACTTCATAAAAACGAGGAATAAGGCTGCATAATGTAGTTTTCCCGCTTCCAGAAGGTCCTACAATCGCAACATTCGCGCCCGCATGGACCGTCAGATTGATCTTTGAAAGAACTTCTTTTGTATCCTCAGAATATTTGAAACTGACATTATCAAACATCACTTCTCCGGTAATATTCTTAAGAGTTTTCGCGTCAGGTTTATCCTGTATATCAACAGGTGTATCTATAAGCTCACAAAAACGATCAAAACCGGTCATACCGCGCTGGAACTGTTCCATAAAATCAACTATACGACGCACGGAGGTAAGCAGTGTGGATATATATAATAAATACGCGACAAGGTCCGCGGCGGTAATAATACCTTTTGTTATAAACAATGAGCCAACAACCACTGCGGCAAGATACATGACAGCATCGAAAAACCTTACCCCTGATGACATCATGCCCATATATCTGTAGCTGTGTTTTTTGATGCTTAAAAAACGTGAGTTTTCTTTTTCAAAATTTTCTTCTTCGATTTTCTCGTTCGCAAATGATTTTACGACTCTTATTCCCGAAAGACAGTCTTCAACCTGCGCATTTATCTCTCCTATCTGCACGCGCTGTTCTCTGAAAGCGCGTCTCATCTTGCTGTTGTAATAGAGAGCATATGCAAACATAAACGGGATAATCGCAAAGATAATAAGTGTCAACGGAACGTTTACCGTACACAAAATTATAAATGAACCGATAATTTTTACTCCCGCTATAAAAAATTCTTCTGGACAATGGTGTGAAAACTCTGTTATTTCAAAAAGATCGTTCGTTATCCGGGACATGATCTGTCCGATCTTCGCGTTATCATAAAAAGAAAAAGATAATTTCTGAAGATGTTCAAACAAATCACGCCTCATATCAGTCTCGATCATCGCGCCCATAACATGGCCGCGATATGATATATAATAATTTGCGAAAACATCGATTGCCCGTAAAATAAGTATGGCAAGCCCTGCCTGCCAGATTATAGCATACGAAACATCACCTGTCTCGGAAGACAGTCCCTGTCCGGTAATCATACGTACCAGCATAGGAAATATCAGCTCAACAGCGGTAACTACAGCCGCACAAAACATATCAAAAAAGAAGATTGCCTTATATGGTTTATAATAAGGCAAAAATCTTTTTATATTATTAAAATTTGACTTTCTTTTCATTTTAATTTCACGACCTCTTGTTCTTCTTGACAAGGCTTTTCAATTCTTCCATAAAAGAATCAACGTCTTTGAACTGACGATAAACCGACGCGAATCTGACATAAGCAACATCGTCTATTTGAGAAAGTTTATCCATCGCAAGCTCACCTATTCTGAAATAAGGGACCTCACGCTCAAGCTCGTTATACAATGTCGATTCAATCTCAGACACGGCGCTTTCAAGTTCCGAAACAGAAACCGGACGCTTTGAGCAGGCTTTCAGCAAACTGTTAAGCAATTTTTCACGGTCAAACTCTTCACGTGTTTTGTCCTTTTTTATCACAATAAGCGGAGAATGTTCAACTATTTCAAACGTTGTAAAACGTTTTTGGCACTTCAAACACTCCCGACGTCTGCGGATTTTTTCGTCAGAAGGACGCGAATCTATAACTTTACTATCCTCATAACCACAAAAAGGGCATTTCATAATCAAATCCCCCCTAACATATTATTAATATTATACATTAAAAAAATATAAAAGTCAATATTTAATTCTTTTCAAGAGGTGCTGAATGTCAGGAATAAACATTGTGCTATCCACAATTACAGTCACAATCATGCTTTTATGCGGACTACTGTTTTCCGTCAAAACACATTTCATACCGCTGAGGAAATTCGGAAACGCGTTAAAATCGAATGAAGGGCAAACAGCAAAAAACAGGAATGGGAAAATATCATCATTTCAGTCATTCGCAACATCAGTCGCCGGGACTATAGGTGTAGGAAACATAATAGGTGTCGCGGCTGCCGTAACGATCGGTGGCCCCGGTACGGTTTTCTGGATATGGGCATCAGCGTTGCTTACAATGGCAATAAAGTATTCGGAAATATTTCTTGCGGTAAAAAACAAACCTTCTCCCTTACCAGGGGCATTCAGTTATCTGAGAAAAGTCCTTGCAAAACCGGTTATGGATATATATGCGTTCGCAGTAATCGCAGCTTCTCTCTTTATGGGGAACATGGTTCAGACAAACGCTGTAGCCGAATATTTCGGCAAAGCGTTCGACACTCCGCCTATATGGTCCGCGATCGCGCTTGTTTTGATTTGTTCGGTACCTTTAATAGGTCTTTCAAAAAAGATATTCTATCTGCTCGGTATACTTGTACCGATAATGGGAGCATTCTTCATTATAGGTGGTACAGTTCTTATTTCAATGAATATGTCAGAACTGCCCAAAGCTTTTGAAAAAATTTTCAGCAGCGCATTTTCTTTTTCTTCACTTGGCGGCGCGGCAGTTTTTACCGCAATAAATAAAGGGGTCACTATCGGGCTGATATCAAACGAAGCAGGACTTGGCAGCGCGGCGTTTGCGCATTATGAGGCTGATGAAACAAATCCTCATAAAGAAGCTCTCTGGGGCGCGCTTGAAGTCTTTGCCGACAGCATTGTGGTATCGTCTATAACCGCACTGGTTCTTTTAGTAAGCGGAAAGCAAAGCGTTTTTGACGCATTTTTCTGTCAATTCGGGTTCTGGGGCGGAGCCTTCACAGCAACAGCCGTATTATTATTCGGGGTCTCATCGGTTTTATGCTGGTCATTTTACGGAAAAACGGCAGGAGAGTTTTTTTCAAAAAAAATACTGCCGATTTATACGGCAGCAAGTGTATGTGCTGTTTTTGCAGGAAGCCTTCTTCCCTTTGACACAGTATGGGGATTATCGGAATTTTTCAACTCGATCATGCTGATAATAAATCTATACGGGGTCTTCCGTTTGAGAAATGAGGTCTTTAACAACTTCCCCGGCAATAACAAGCCCCGCCGAGGAAGGAACAAAAGAAATACTTGCGGGAACACGAATTCCAGGAATAGTTTCTCCCGCAGAACGACATAAAACCGGAGGTTCGGAAGAATAAACGACTTTAACGTTTTTTATCCCGTTCTTTCTCAATTCCCTGCGCATAACTTTTGCCAAAGGACATGTATCCGTTTTTTCAATATCACAAACCCGAAACTTTGTCGGATCAAGTTTATTCCCTGTACCCATGCAGCTGATAACAGGAACCCCCGCCTCTTTAGCACAACGAATTATAAGAACTTTAGAAGAAACCGTATCTATCGCATCAACTACATATGAAAATTCTGAAAAATCCAACTGATTTGAAGTGTTTTCATCAAAATAGATCGTCCGCGACCTGACTTTGGCGTCAGGATTTATCTGTAAGACTCTTTCACACATAACATCGCTTTTATACCGACCAACAGTCGTCATAAGCGCACATAACTGTCGGTTTATATTGCTTTCGGAAACAATATCGCCGTCAACAACAGTCAGCGCGCCGATACCGGCACGAGAGAGAGCCTCTATAACATAAGACCCGACACCTCCTGCCCCGAACACAGCTACATGCGCGGCAAAAAGTTTTCTCATACCTTCAGAGCCTATAAGCATTTCTGTACGTTCTGTTCTTCTCATTTTTTCTTACCGAAATTAAATTTATTCTCAGTACCGGATATTATACGTTTTATATTTGATTTATGATTAAATATCAGCAGCAAACACATGAGCAAAGTTATAATTACCAAAACCCACCAAAACGGGCTGTCCCTATAAATAAAAGCTGTTGAGATCGGCATCCCCACGGAAGCAATCATTGAAGCGAGAGAAACCATTCTTGAAATAAAGAACACAGTAAGAAACACAACTACCAAAACAAGCAAAATCCGCCAATCAAGAACACCCATCACAGCCGCGCATGTAGTTACACCCTTACCGCCCTTGAAACCATGGAAACAAGGGAATCTGTTTCCTAACATACAACCAAAAACCGCGACGCATCCGCTTATAACAGCTCCTACCTCGCCTATCCCGAACACATCACCGGGGAAAAGATATTTTGCCAGAAGCCCGGCGGCAAATCCTTTAGCAATTTCTACAATTATCACGCTTATTCCCCACGCGGCTCCCATCGTTCGCGCGACATTGGTACCTCCGGCGTTCCCGCTGCCCCTTGTACGTATATCGAATTTTCCTATGTATCGTGTAACAACAATCGATAAATTCACGCTTCCTACAAGATACCCGAAAAGAAGCGCGATAAACAAATACAAATATCCCACAAAAACCCTCCTCCGCAATTATTTGTCTTTTTCTTTTTTTTCACGTATTAAAAGTTTTATAGGCGTAGCGTCAAGCCCGAAAGCCTCCCTGATACGATTTTCAATATACCGTTGATATGAAAAATGAAAAAGATCCGCATCATTACAAAAACAAACGAAAGTAGGAGGATTAGAAGCAGGCTGCGTCATATAATAAAGTTTAAGCCGTTTGCCCTTGTCTGTAGGAGGCTGGACCTTCAGCGTAGCGTCGGCAAGAACATCATTCAAAACTCCGGTAGAAACACGTGTTGAATGCTGCTGCCTAACATAATTTATCATATCAAAAAGCTTTTCGACCCTCTGCCCTGTCTTTGCAGAGATAAAAACAACAGGCGCGTATGACATGTATTTTAGATCTTCGCGTATCTTTACCTTCATTTTGTTCATAGTCCGGTCATCTTTTTCTACCGTGTCCCATTTATTTACCGCAATCAGAGACGCTTTGCCCTTTTCATGAGCAAAACCCGCGATTTTGGTATCCTGCTCAGTTACGCCGTCATTCGCATCAATCATTATAATAACTACATCCGCACGGTCAACCGCCATATATGAACGTAATACGCTATAACGTTCTATATTCTCAGTAACCTTGCTTTTCTTTCTTAGACCAGCAGTATCAATGAAAAGATACCTTCCGTGTGTATTGCAGACAAGCGCGTCAACGGCATCACGGGTAGTCCCAGGTATATCCGAAACAATAAGTCGTTCCTCACCGAGGATCCTGTTTATCAAGGAAGATTTCCCCGCATTAGGTTTACCTATCACCGCAACTTTTACCGTATCACTGTCATATTCAGGTTCAGGTTCAATTTCCTCAAGTTTGTCATAAACAGCGTCAAGCAAATCTCCTATACCGAGGCCGTGAGCAGACGAGACAGCAATAGGGTCTCCGAGACCGAGATTATAAAACTCATAAAAATCCACAGGAACATCTCCCGGTCTGTCGACCTTGTTCACGCATAAAACAACTTTTTTCCCGGCTTTGAGCAACATAGACGCCACCTCACTGTCCGTTGCTGTAAGCCCCGTGAGCATATCCGTGACAAGAATGACAACATCAGCCTTTTCTATCGCTATCTGTGCCTGTCTGCGCATTTGAGATAAAACAACGTCATCCGTCCTTGGTTCAATCCCTCCGGTATCAACAAGCTGAAACGTCTTACCACGCCATTCTCCGTCGGCATAGATACGGTCACGTGTAACACCCGGCGTATCCTCAACTATCGAGATCCGCCGACCGATTATTTTATTGAATAAGGTGGACTTCCCAACATTAGGGCGACCCACTATAGCTATAAGAGGCATATCAACACCTTTTCTTTCTGCTGTATGAACTGAGTATTTTATCTATCAAATCCTCAGCGGAACAATCTGTAACCCTGACTTTTACGGCAAGAGCTTTTTCAATATCATCTATTGTCACATCATCAAGAAACGATCTGTCCCTGAGCATTGATGACGGAATCAAAAGATAATTTCCCAAAGGCTTATCTTTCAGCTGACATATTATGTCCTGCCCTGTCACAAGCCCCGTAACAGTTACGTCACCGCCAAAAAATTCATTTTTAACAGGATATACACGACACGTGATATTAGGCGCTTTCGTTTTCAACAATGAAATACAATTTCTTAAAAGTTTGGCTGAAGCTTCTCCGGTAACAACAGAAACATCAACAAAGGCCTTACGAAAACGCATATATTTTACTGAATCCGAAAACTCCTGCGCAAAAGCTATAACCATCCCCACTCCGTTTTCTATCTGTTCAAAATCCTCATAATATCCATAATCGGGGAAAGGAATAGAGGCTTTTTGAAAAAGTTCATCCGCCACATAAAATAATCGTGTTCCGAGTTCCTCAAGACATCGGTCACCGAAATCATTTACCTGATTTACAGCGGCAGCGGCGCTTTGTCTGGTAAACGACATAAGAGGGTAAAGATTTTTTCTGTATTTTGTAAGCCCTACAGGAACTATCGACACACTTGTCAACGCAGGATAGAGGTTTTTAAGATCACTCATCGTTTTTGCAAGAGCCTCTCCGTCATTCAATCCGGGACAAAGGACTATCTGACACCTCATATTTATACGTGCCCGCTTAAAACGTTCAAGTAATTCCATTATCCCGGCAGCCTTAGGATTTGCCATCATTTTGACACGAAGCTCAGGGTCGGTCGTATGGACGGAAATATTCAGGGGAGAAACTCTCATTGAAACAATACGTTCGATATCGTCTTCTGTAAGATTTGTAAGCGTAACATAATTTCCGTAAAGAAGGGAAAGGCGAAAATCATCATCTTTATAATACAATGTTTTTCGCATACCTTCAGGAAGCTGATCAATAAAACAAAAAACACACTTATTTTTACAGCTTCTTTGTTCAGACATCAAAAACGAGTCAAACTCAAAGCGTAAATCACCGTCATAAACCTCTGCTTCAAATAAAAGTTTTTCACCGTTCCGCTCAACTTCAAGCCTGACATTCTCACAATCACTTTCCGCCTCTGTAAAAAACATATAATCCAGAACATCAACGACTTTTTTACCGTTAATACTTACAAGGATATCGTTTTTTTTCACTTTGCCATAAAAGGGACTTGTGGTATGTACATGCGTTATAGTCGCCATATATCTCCTCACAACACTTCAAAAGGGGCTGCAGAGCAGCCCCTTTTCGTTAAGCGTTTGCTTTCTTCGCTTCAATTTTAATTACTTCTTTGCCGTCATAATATCCGCAGTGTTTGCAAACTCTGTGGGACAACGTATATTCACCGCAATGTGAACACTTCACCATTCCGGGCATATCAAGTTTCCACACGCTTGAACGTCTTTTATGCTTTCTCTGCTTAGAAATTCTTCTCTTCGGTGCGATCATTATTAAACACCTCCTAAAAATACTTATATTTTTTATTAAACGCAATTACATTGGTGGTTGTTCAGATTTATCCCGCATTTAGGACAAAGACCTTTACAACTCTCATCACAAAGAACAACCATCGGTATCTCAAGTGATAAAGCGTCATATGCGGTTTTTGCTAGATCCACAGTACCGTTTTCAATTGAGACACTGTCATCTTTAGACTCAGAAAGAGTAATCAAAGTATCAATTTTACTTTCTATCAAAAGCTTTATATCTTCGGCACAACGGGCACATATACATTTATGTATTCCTTTTATCTGCGCTTTGAAAGAAATTATTCCTAAAGAGTTCTTAACTGTTCCCTTAATATTTACGGGAATCTCAAACTCTTTAGAAAGATCGATTTCTTCCAATGAGATCTCACGGTCAAAATCCACCGTAAAATCTTCTGAACGAAACAAATCAGTTAAATCAAGAAAACTGTTATCCAAAACATCCGCATTATAATTCATAATTATATCATAAATCCTATAAAAGTCAATAGGTAAAAATTAAAATTTCAATTAAAGTTTGATTTCTCTGCCTCCATCAGAAGGCTCCGAAATATAAAATTCAGGAGTAATACCTGTACGGGAAGTATATTTTTCCTTGACTTGACTTATAAATGTATCCAAAACGTCATCTTTAACTATACTTACAGTACACCCACCAAAACCGGCGCCAGTCATTCTCGAACCGATACAGCCCTCTATCTTAAGGCTTTCCTCCACCATTGTATCAAGATGCATACCCGTAACCTCATATAAATCACGCAACGAAATATGGGAACCTGTCATAAGTTTACCAAACTCCTCAAGATCGCCTGAAGTCAATGCCTCAACCGATTTAAGAACCCTATCGCATTCATATATTACATGCTCCGCTCTCATACGGCATACATCATCTTTTATCAGTAGCTTGTTTTCTTCAAATTCCTCTACGGCAAAATCACGCAGACATGTTGCCTCAGGTTTTATCTGGCGAAGCTGCTCAAGAGCTTTTGCGCACTCTTCACAACGTTCGTTATACTTACTTTCGGCAAGTGAACGTTTTTTCTTAGTATTCCCTATAACTATTTTGTAACCTTTCATATCAAGCGGAACATATTTATAAGAAAGATCTTTGCAGTCAAGAAATATCGCATGTCCCTCACGCCCCATTGCGCTGGCAAACTGATCCATGATGCCACAGCTTACTCCGCAAAAAATATTTTCCGCTTTTTGAGAAAGCTTTGCTATTTCTGTCATATCAATTTCATTTTTTTTGTCATTTGCCTCATTGGAGAATGTCGCCAACATCAAAGCCATTACAACCTCGATCGCCGCAGAAGATGAAAGTCCCGCACCCAAAGGCACCTCATCATGATACAATATATCACACGGAACTATCGTATACCCCGCATTCTGCATAACATAAGCGACACCAGCCTGATAATTACCCCATTTAAGGCTACGGCACTCTTCGATATTTGAAATATCAATCACAGGTCTGTCATTAAGGTCTGTTGCCGCAAGACGAATCTTATCCCCTTTAGTTTTACGGACAAGCAACGTAGAAGATTGCATTATCGCGGCAGGAAAAACGAACCCACCGTTATAATCGGTGTGTTCTCCTATCATATTTACGCGTCCGGGAGATGTAAACACACGTATATCAGATTCATCCCCGCCGTAAATCTCAATAAATTTACGTTTTAATTCATTATAATCCGGCATACTTTGCCCCTCCTGTAAGAGCTTTTTTTATTATAAAGAATATTTTACCTTTTGTCAAGCAAAAAAGCAAAAATACCGATACTTGTCAAAAAATATTCTCTACAGAAGGAAGTTCAGATAAAAGCCAACCTGATATCTCCGCTTTCAAATCAGTGATTTCATCAGAATCGGCATTTGAGTTTTTAAGCTTTTCAACCTGTTTATCAACCAAAGCGATTTTCTCACCGTTAATAAGAAAAGACAACCATATGCGACTTTTATCATATTCTTTACAAAATTCTCCATACTCTCCTTTTTCGATAAATCTTACAAGCGTTTCACTTTCAGATTTAATAAAAAAAAGCCCGGAAATCATTACCGCCGAAATTATAACAAGGATTATTACCGAGGAAATAAACTTAATTCTCATCTTTCTTTATCACACTTATATCCTCTTCACATACACTCATCCAAAATACTTGGGAAAATGAGGATATCCCTCTCTTTTGTAACTCGTTTATCATATCGATTTTTGAAAATCCTAATTTTTTCATATTTGTTTTTACAGGTTTGCCATCAACTATCAAAGGCAAAGGGAAAGTTTTCACATTTGTTGTTTTTTTTAGCAAAACACTTATATTGCCGCTGGTTTCAAGAACGCAGAACCTAACTTCTTCCGGAGAAAGCGCTCCCCCCTTACGAAGTTCCTCCATAAGCTCGTCCATTGTCAGCTGTGTCTTAGACATTTCCTTTTGATTTATCTTCCCGTCTTCTATTATAAGATTATACCGCCCGGATAAAAAAGTTCTAAAAACAGAGCTTTTAAGCGCAAAAACCGAAGACAGCATTTCAAATGCGACCAGCGCGAATATCGGAATTACAGCGTATATGATAGGTATATCGATGTTTTGCATAGGAAGCGTCGCGAGCTCGGAAATCAATATTGTCACTGCGAGTTCGGTGGGCTCAAGTTCTCCTATCTGTCGTTTTCCCATAATACGCAAAGACAGCACAGTTATAACATAAAAAATAAACGTACGTATAAAAATAATGGACACTCTATCACCTCTTACAAGGTTATTATTCCCCCGTAAGCTCTTTCATATAAGCTTTCTCTGCAACGTAAACATTTTCAATAAGATAAGATATACGATCATCAACCTCATCCATAACCATTGCACCCATATCATACGAAAAAAGTTTAGGAAACGAAAGACTGACACATAGTTCTTTGGATATATTTGAAATCAGTATGTTCCCTCCATTACTTTCAATCAAAATTTTTACCGCTTCAATACTTTTTGAATTAAACACTCCGGGATTTATAAACGGGCTTTCACGCATCTGATCTTTATGTTTAAGTTCGGTGCAACGTCTTTTTAATGAAATACACCAGTGAGTGCCCCGGTCTGAGATTTCCGCTCTTATTTTTTCAGAAGGAACAGAAATCTGCTCATATAAAAAATTCATACAGTCCATGATGATTTTTACAAAAACGGTATTATCGAGAAGCGTCAGATGATATTCTATATTATTGGCAATAATTCTCAGAGGAAGTTTATCAGCAACAGCTTTCAAAGAAGAAGACAGACAGCAAACTTCTTTTTTATCAATATACACACTTTCAACTGCGTTAAGCATCACATTCAAATTAGTTATGCCCCGCTTTAATCTATATACAGATCGTTCAAGATGTTCCAGATAAACAAGAATCTCCTTATCAGTCCGGAATTTTTTCTTGAGAAGCAAAATATTTGTATAAATCTCAGACACAGGAACACTAAGTTCATCTTTGACAACATCAATGAATTTTCCCGTCGGAAGAATTTTCCCGCACCGTGAATTAAAATCAAACCTATCCTCTATCTTAACCGAAATATATTCATTCCCATCCTGAAGAGGGAATTTAAGGAAAGTAAAAATCCGGTAAACAGCGTTTTCACTTTCAAGCCTGAAAAAAGACTCGGTTTTCAAAGCATTCCGCACTGTTGTGCAATTTATTCCTCCGAGCATTTCTTTTAACCCGTCACGTCTGCTAACAAGTCCGAAATATTTTTTTGCTTCAGAATTTGCAAAAATAATATTAAGTTCTGTATCAAGTATAATTTCAGGAAAAGCAGATTTTTCTAAAACATCACACATATTCTTCGTGTACAGATTCATTTCCGTCATTTTCTCCCTCCATTTAGTTATATTATACTAATATAATATATTTTATTTTGGTATTTTCTACATAATGATTGTTATAAATTTAACACATATACCATTTATTGTCACAATTATAGTATAAAATATATTTGTATAGATTTCAATAGTTTAAAAAAAAATTAGGAGGAAATACAAAATGGTAAAAGTTGCAATCAACGGTTTCGGACGTATCGGACGTCTGGCTATCAGACAGATGTTGGAGGCGGATGGGTATGAAGTTGTGGCGATCAACGATCTTACTGAGCCTAAAATGCTCGCGCATTTGCTGAAATATGATTCAGCGCAGGGAAGATACAACCATAAGGTAAGCTGCGATGACAATTCCATAACAGTGGACGGAAAAAAAATAACAATATATTCTGAAAAAGACGCTAAAAACCTCCCGTGGGGACAGCTTGATGTAGATGTTGTTCTCGAATGCACAGGTTTTTACACATCGAAAGAGAAATCACAGGCACACATTGACGCAGGAGCAAAAAAAGTAGTAATTTCAGCACCCGCAGGTAATAATCTTCCGACGATTGTTTTCAGTGTAAACGAAAAAACTCTCACAAAAGAGGATAAAATCATTTCCGCAGCGTCATGTACAACAAATTGCCTCGCACCCATGGCAAAAGCACTGAATGATTTTGCACCTATACAAAGCGGTATAATGGCAACGATCCACGCATATACAGGAGACCAGATGGTTCTTGACGGACCTCACAGAAAGGGAGATCTTCGCAGAGCAAGAGCGGCAGCTATAAATATTGTGCCAAACTCCACAGGCGCGGCAAAAGCAATAGGGCTTGTTATCCCCGAGCTTAACGGTAAACTTATCGGCGCGGCACAGCGCGTTCCTGTGCCTACAGGTTCTACAACTATTTTGACCGCTGTCGTCAAAGGGACTGTGACAGCCGCTCAGATAAATGAGGCCATGAAAAATGCGGCTTCGGATTCATTCGGATATAATGAGGATGAAATCGTCTCCTCTGACGTTATAGGAATGACCTATGGTTCACTTTTTGACGCAACTCAGACAATGGTTATTAACCTTGAAAACGGTCTTTCTCAAGTTCAGGTAGTTTCTTGGTATGACAACGAAAACTCTTATACAAGTCAGATGGTAAGAACTATCAAGTATTTTGCTGAACTCGGCTGATAAAAAGATATATTGACAGAAAAAGGCAGCCATGCTGCCTTTTTCTGTCACCCTAAAAAAGGAGATGCTCTATATGCTGTATATCATTGACAGCGCCGATATTGCAAAAATTAAACGCTGTGTAGAATTCTTCCCTATTGACGGCGTAACTACAAATCCGACAATAATATCCAAAGAACATACTGATTTCGCTTCACTTATAAAATCGATAAGAGATATTATAGGTCCCGATAAAATGTTTCATATCCAAACAAAAGCGGATACGGCGAAAGGGATAATAGATGAGGCGATCGCCCTTAACGAATTTGTCGGCGGTAATTTTTACATTAAAATACCAATCAGTGATGAAGGGCTGAAAGCGACACGAGAACTGAAAAAGATAGGTATAAAAGTCACAGAAACAGCTATTTTTACACAACAACAAGCTCTTATTGCCGCAAAAGCCGGAGCCGATTTTGTCGCCCCATACGTGAATCGACTTGACAATATTGTAAGCGACGGAGTACATGTTGTTGAAGAAATAGTCGGTTTATTCAAAATGCATGATATGAAAAGCAAAGTACTCGCGGCAAGCTTCAAAACCGTAGAGCAAGTACATAAAATCGCGCTTGCTGGAGGACATGCCGTAACGCTTAATCCGGATCTTTATGAGCAACTTGTATATCATCCCCTCACACAATACGCGATAGATGATTTTAACGCAGACTGGGAAAGTGTATACGGCAAACACACTATCATATCATTGCTTGATAAAAAATAAGCTTTTTTGATTTTATCATATACAAAACTTTTTTCTCCAAAAAGCAAGAGCCATGACGATGTCATGGCTCTTGCTTTTACTGATTTCACCACTATAACCTTAGTAATTCTAAATCACATGCATTCCCGCGCTTATTTGCCCTCACGGATAACATAACATGTCCCCGTCCGGACACCGAACTGACGCATATCCTCAACGGAAGGAAGGAACACATCTATACGATTACCTTTTATCCCTCCCCCGACATCCTTTGCATAACAATAACCATATACAAAGCCGTCATCGGTAACAATATAAAGCAACGAATGCATAGGTATCAGATTTCTGTCAACAGCGACATATCCTACACGTGTTTTTTCACCTGTAGCGGTAATACTTCCGCCAACTTCTCCGTACGTATATGCCGTAAATTTAATTTCAAGCTTTCTCGTATATTCAGTAGGAGCTCCGTCTCCGTAATCAATCAGCTCATCTCTTTTATCGACATATCTGACACCGTTAACCGGCTCTTCAATAATCTTTTCACTGACGACAACTTCTTCAACAAGTTCCCCATCAATATACTTTTGTCTTTTCGTAACTTCCTTTTCCCCGTCCTTCGCGGCAATATCGGAATATTTTCCGGTAAAAGCAACATACAAAATAGGAATCTCAGTGTATTTGCAGGGAAGGACCTCAGTTTCAACGACAGTCTTATATGTTATACGCGATACCTCATTATCGAGGTCTGATTCAGGAGTATCCGCGTCTGCAGATTCTTCCGAATCATAACTATCGTCTTCAAATAAAGAAAATGCTGTTTGAGGAAAATCATTTTCAGGAAAATCCGATCCAGAAACAGATGTTCCTTCTTTCATGTATGGATCGTAAACTTGAAATAAACCGAATTCTTGCAAATCTTTTTCCGGTTGAAGATCACCGGAGTTTTCAGCATCCTCACCGTCAACAGTTTCGGAAACTTCTGTCTGGACGTCCGTTACTGCTTCACTCTGCGCAGTTTCCATAGCGTAAATAACCATGTCATAGACCAGACACGTTACCGTAACCAAAGATACGGAAAGAAATATTGCCGCAAATCTGCTGAAAATTCTGCTGTTTTTCATAAACCTGAGTTTTCTGAAATCCATTTTTAACACCACCGGGTTATTGCCTTAATCTTTTCATTGGCAATAATAATTTTTCTTTCTTACAGTATATGGAGAATATGGGACAAATATACTGTAATATTTGAAAACAATTATTACTTCAAATGAGAATATAATAAAAAATCATTTTCAAATTTGCTTCATAATATACTTTTGCGATGAAGCGCATCTATGTCAACCTTACAAATCAATAGATATTCGCCGACCTGCAAGGATTGTTTATGATTTCAGGCTATGACGCATGTTCTTCGGTGGTGCAACCAAAAACATACGTATTTATAAAGGTGCAATGTAAAACCCAGTAAACAAATAATTGAAAAAAACGTAATACAATTCGTGTACTGATTATCTTTTTGAAAACTGGGGAGCTTTTCTCGCTTTTTTAAGGCCGTATTTCTTTCTCTCTTTCATTCTGGGGTCTCTTGTAAGCAATCCGGCTTTTTTCAATATAGGTTTCATATTTTCATCAGAAGCAGCCAAAGCTCTGGCAAGTCCGTGTCTGATTGCCCCTGCCTGCCCAGAAACACCGCCTCCGATAACAGAAGCTACAATATCATATTTCCCTATAGTATTTGTAAGTTCCATCGGCTGACGTACAATAAGCTTCAACGTCTCAAGACCGAAATAATCATCTATATCACGTGAATTTACGGTTATATTCCCCGTACCTTCATAAACTCTGACGCGTGCTACGGATTTTTTTCTTCTGCCTGTGCCGTAAAAATACGGTTTTTTGGAAGTATACATTATTCCTATCCTCCTTAATCAATATTATATATTTCGGGTTTTTGGGCCTGTTGATTTTGCTCTGAGC
>CALWNV010000013.1 GCA_944382895.1 uncultured Clostridia bacterium
TTGCCTCCGGAGAATGATTTAGGTACATCGATTTTACCGCTGTGCGTATCGGTAAAAAATATTTTTTCCGTTAGAAGTGAGCCTGTCACGTCTCCGCTGTTTGTCTTGATTTGTATTTTATCTGAGTCGCATTTGTCTATTTCTATATTCCCGCTTACGCTTTCAATTTGAAAAAATTGTTCAGCGATAATATGTGAAATATTTATTTTACCACTTGTCGTGTGAGCATTAAAAGTTTGGCAATTTATTCCGGACGCATTTATTGATCCGCTTACTGTTTTCGCTATAAATTCGGAATTGTTTTTTATAGAGTCAATAATAATATCCCCGCTGGTTGAACTGATATCAACGGTTTTGGCGGATATATTTTTGACAAAAGAACTGCCGCTTACGGTTGTTATATATAAAGAATTGATTGTTTCTGCGGAAAACTTGACTGCGCCGCTTGCGTTTTGGATATCTGCGGATTTGAAAATAAACCCTTCTGGGACGCTGATATTTCCGCTTGTTGCTTTTATACAGATAGATTCAAATTCTTTTTGCGGAAGATAAACAATTATTTCAGGCTTGCCCCAATAAATATTTATTATATGTTCATACCACTTACGTTTATCATGCCGTTCAATAGTCAAAGTATTGTTTTCATCCGTTACGGTGAAGTATATTTTATCGTTTTCATAACATGTTATTTTGCAGATATTATTTTCTGAAGGTAGAAAACATATATCAAACTCTTCAACGTTTACATAAATTTTTGAAAAGTCTTTGGTTAAAGAATATGTTTTTTCGTTCAAATCTATATTCGCTGTTTTTGTCAAGTCAAAGCCCATTGCCGCTATTGTTGCGAAAGCAATGATAAGTCCGGCAGCAATCATTCCGACTGCTGTAAAAACAGCAATTTTTTTTGATTTTTTCATCATACTTCACCTCTTTTCATAAAACGTATTTTTATGTCATGTATGATTTTTTTACTTAAATTCAATATACCTTTTGTTATTTGATTGAATCCAAAAAACAAAAGGATTGATACTCCCGCACAAATAAGGCCGCCGCCAATAAAAAGAAATCCTGCTGCAGCATTACCTGACGGAATATATGCAAACGAGGCAATGATCCCCACAATACCGCTGATCGCAAAAGAAAGGTTAACGGCATATAGAGATATAATTATTGACCATAACACGATATAAACGGTTAATATAATAATTGCAGCCGAAACAAAAAGCGGGAGCCAAATAGGCGAACCCAAAACAATCAGAATTATTTCCCATGGTTTTAATGTGCGTTTTTGTTTGACTTTTGCTTTGAGCAGACGGGGAAAAGAGATTTCTGACATGATTTTTGAAGCAATTTCATCCACAGAGCCGATCGCGGAAACTGCTTCTTCTTCCGTCATCCCGTCATCGATACGCTCATCGATCATTTCACTGTAATAATCTGTCGATCTTTTAATCTCGTTTTCCGGAAATCCGGATAATTCTCTTTTCAGAGCATCGAGAAATTCCAGCTTATTCATCATTTTTATCCTCCATAGTTATAAACCTGTAAATTGATAGTATCTCGTTCCATTCTTTTTTGAAATCTTTAATACGTTTCAGCCCGTCTTTTGTAATTCGGTAATATTTACGTAATCGGCCGTTATGCTCAGCATTTCTTACGGATAAAAGGTTTGCTTCTTCCAGACGTCTCAGGATAGGGTAAAGAGTTGATTCGGATATTTCCATATACGGTTTTATATCTTTTATTATCTGATATCCGTAAGAATCCTTATTTTTTATGGCGGCAAGGACGCAAATATCTAAAAGGCCGCGTTTCAGTTGAATATCCATAATATACCTCCCTATACATAATACTATGTGATACATAGTATGTCAATACAGTTTTCAGAAATGTCAAAAAGATTTGGGAGGATAAAATGGGAATGTTATTGAATACTTGCGTTTAGTGTTTGTGTTTTTTATTAAAAAAACTCATTTCAGTTAGTTAGGTTTGTTTGGTACAGTAATAAACTTTTATGTAAAAACAGCCTTTTTCAACATATAAATTTTATAAAATAATGAACGGGAGTTATGTTTTTATTATGTTTTGAAATAATATATGTTCAGCCTGATACTGTCAGGCTGAACATTATAGAGATTATATGTAGAAAGATGATACTGTTTTAGAAAAATTAAAAGGTAACGATTATATTAAAAAAATCCCGTCCCCTCGAGGATCAAGGATTTTCAAAGGAGACGGGATTTTTATTGCTTGATATGATTTAATCCTGTTAAATATAGGTGTGAATTACTTTTGTGTTAGCGGTATTACAAATTTTTTATCTGTTTGGCTACCATATTATCCATTCAAAATGATTACTTTCGTCTATATAATATAAATTATTTATATATAAAGTAACGGGTTCACCGTTTTCGGGGAATTTATTAAGTGTTATAATTAAATTGTTCATTTTCTCTGCCTCTGAGGTGAGAGATTTGGCCCAATTGAGTGTAAATATTTGTGAAGGATCATTTGAAAGAAAGTCATCTGTCTCCCAGCTTATAAGGAGGCTTGAAGGTGTTTTTACTATAAACTGAGGATAAATTTCTTCAGACGTACTATCTGTCCATGCGTTAAATCTTATATTTGGGAATGAGCCGAATTGATTCTTTAATATATTACTGGGTATATTTATTCCTCTTTTTGTTAATTGTGTAAATGTCAGTTTGAGGGTTTTAAGACCGTTAACTGTTATGATTTCTGCTTCGGTGTTAGGGTTCGCTTCTTTTATAGCGGACAGAGTTTCTTCATTCAGCTCAAGAACCTCTGCTTTGCTGTAATCTTTACATAAAAGATGGCGTACAGTCTTTTCACCGTTTATAGCGATTTCAACATCAGTACCGTTTATAGGCATTTCAATATAGTATGAGTGTTTTGCGTATGTATCGTATATTTGTGTATCAGGAGTTTCCCCGTTTATTTTTATGTCCGCTTCCGGAGCCGTATAAATGGTGATATCTCTGTTGTCATTGACCCATTTCACGGGATCCTGCTCTGTAATCATAATAAAATCAACGCCGTTTAGTATTTCTTTAATTATGGTGTTTCTTGTGGCAGTAAATGCTTTATAATTATTTTCCGGCAGCTTGTGCACATCGAGGAACAGAGCGTCATAGTAGCTTTCCATTGCCTCATCGACAGTTATGTTTAATCCAAGTTTATCGATTGTTTCTGAGATCCTGTTTTCAAGCGCAATCAAATATTCATAATCCTCAATCGTATCACGAACATTTTCAAGAGTTAGCGTTACTATTTGTTTGTTTTTATTGACTACCCCGTCACCTTCCATACCCGGGAAGAACCACGCGAATTTATATGCATCTTCAAGAGTCAATATCCAATTTGTTTCTGGCGAATAATATGAAGTGTAAGAATTGACGCACCAGTCTTCCAATCCGAGCATATCAAATTTTTTCAGTTCCCATCCAATTGTCCGGATATTGTTTAAGTCGATATCTAATCCCTTGTCAAAGCCGTATCCCCAGAATTGTGCTCCGTATTCGGATTGATAATATTTCAGAGTCGGAATATCTATAAGAGGATAAATAGAGCACCATGTTGTTATATGTTCCGGGTTGACTATACTCATGTCGATTTGTGTCGGGAATGTGGTTACATAGTGATTGACATCGGGAGCATAGGTTTGTATCCATTCTCCTATTTCACGAAGAGCCTCATAGTGAGCCGGCTCATGAGGTTCGTCTATCGTGCACAAAAGTCCGTACTGAAGGATCCCGGCATCTCTGAGAGCGTTAATCGCTGGAAGGGTCCTTTCGGTGTTTATTGTTTTGTAAGATTCTTTCCAGAAAACAGGAATATTAAAAATCGTAACAGTCGGGTTGTCTTCAAGGAATTTCTTTACTGCTGCGGCATATTCGGCTTCTTGCCCAGGTTCAAAATCAGACATGCTCGGTTCGTCGTATCTGGTTCTTATTGTTATTTTATTTTCACGGCAGATTCTCACAGCTTCTGCAAAAAAGTCATAAGCTTGTTCTTTTGTGAGTTTATCTCCGTAAAATCTTTCAACAAACGAAGTCCAGTAAAGCATGTCTGTTTTCAGAACAGGCCTTGTCTGAAGCTCAAAGTCTATAACGGTTACTTTTAATGGAATATTGATAGTTCCTGTTTTATGTTCGAGGATGACTTCACCGGAATACTCCCCTGAAGGTGTATCACAATCAGTACTTACTCTTATATAATATATCAGGTTTTCACCGGCGACTGACGTAAAATTATTGAAATCCGGGTCTGAAAGCGGCATCATAAGATTCGCATCAGTCCTTTCACCTTTAGGCCGCGCATATTCAAGGTGAAAAAGTTCGATATCTGAAACGGGTATTTCGTTAATTCCGTCAGATGTTTTAAGTGGTTCCGCAGAAAGGCTTATATTCTCATAAACATTTGTTTCAGATCTTAGAACAAACTGAGCTCCCTCTTTCTCGTTTTTTGCCATGACTATTGAAAGAGTATCGGTATTCAAAGACTCGGGTTGTGTTGTTGGAGATAATCTGTTAAGAGGGCTTACAATATAAATATCTTGTGCTCCAGGAATGGTTTTTCTTACCGAACATGCCGTAAAAACTGAGAATAACATTGACATAGTTATAATGAAAATTATAACTTTTTTCGCAATCATGTAGATCCCCTTCTATAAAAATTATTATTTTAACTATTTATATGCCCGTACATAATCTATGCTAATATTCATCTTATCAAGGTCGTCATCGGTAAAGTTGCCCACCCAAGTTGAATTTTCTTCACCGTAACCGGAAGCATAGAAATCCCATATTATATATGCCTCGTTATCTTCATAAGCTTCTATATTTTTTACTTCTTTTACAAGTTTGCCGTTATAGTAATAATAAAGAGCGTTCTCAGTCCATACACAGGATATTTCCGCGTATTCTCCGTTAAAAAGATTTTCATCTATATATCTTGCGAAATCCGATGAATGCTCAAGAGTGTTTTTGTGCCAGAAATGTTCGGTTATCTGATACTGTTGTGGTTCCCATGCAGAGGAACATTCCATTATGTCGATTTCGGCGCAGTAGTTATTTTTATTTATCGCTGTGTCCCTGTATCTGAAAAAATATGATGTCGCGTATCCTTCGTCCTGAATAAGAAGCCAGAAAGCCGCGTTGTTTCCTGCGCGTGTTTCAAAGGGTAGACGCACGCTGGTGGTAAAACATCCAAACTGCTGTGAAAATGCATTCTGAGTCGACATACTGCCAAATACATAGTCAGCTGATTCTATAAGGTTTCCCTGATGATAAACTTCTTTTCCGTCGCCTTTTTCAACCTTTAGTATGCATTTCCCGTCTTCAATATATATAGCATCTCTGCTCTTTGCAATAGTTTTTCCTTCGCCTATATCAGACAATGGGTTCCATATGTTCTTTTCGTATGGCCATTTCGATTCATCTAATTCAGTCCCGTCAAAATCATCGTTGAATGTCTGAGTCCAATTTTTTATTATGAGAGGATAATAACCTGTTATATCCGGATCATTGTTCTTTTTAGCATAGATTTTGACACCCTGTATTTGTGTATTGTCTTTGAATTCGGCAGGAACGGTTATTTTGCCGCCCGATATCTCAATTTCCGGGATATCGCAGAAAAGTGTATATTCATCGGCATCAAGTAATTTCCCGCTTCCGTCTCTGAACTCCGCCACTTTGAAATTATATTCCGCATCGAATGACGGTATCCCGAGATGGTTGACATCTATCTGCAGACTTAGATAGTTGTTCAGAGGATTTTTTGTTTCGGAAAAATCCTCATTGCCGGTAAAAAATATAAAATCTCCCAAAGTGTCAGTTTTGATTATTGTAAAGTCGTTTTCATAACTCAAGTTTACTTCTTTAATCTCTTCTCTGCCAACCACGACCGCACGTATATATCGGCTATATGAAAATTCGCTTGACGGTATGGCTATCTCAATTTCGCCTTTAGTATCGTATATTTCGACTATACGATGTGAGTCGTTTATAAGTTGTATTGTGTAGAGGTTAATAAAATTTGCTTGCGGGACTATAGTATCCAGTTTTTCTTTTGCAGCGTCTATATCAATCGTGTTTTTATATGCGTTTACGACTATCGTTTCCGGCAATATTCCGTTTTTATCCCACACTTCGATACCATTTCCGGAACCGCAGTAAAAGATGTTGTAATAATCATATTCTTGTGCGGGTTCAGGGTAAGCAGACCAGAACTCAAACGGCATAATGTGTATTTGCTGTCCGTTCGAAAGGAATGTCTCAGGCGAAGCGTCTTCAGGTGCTGTCATATTTATATTTTTGATTTTTGAAGGGTCAAATGATGCGGATGCGTTTGCGATAAGATCTTTGAATGGGATAATAATTTCGATAAAGCCGTCAACGGCTTTTTCAGTATCGGCAAAAAATGTATATTTCGGCGTAGATGCCCAATTTTCGTTATTTACGGAGAGCTGTAAATACATGCTTTTAGGAACATCTATAAAAAACCGGAGATATCCTGTCTGGATATAATCGCTTATATCTCCTTCAGGATCAAGATAAAAAAGAAAAGAACCTTTATTTTGATAATATGTTTCTTCATCATTGAGCTGAAGCCTTCTGCACCATGAAGCTTTTGAAAAATTAGGATCGTCTCTTTCTATTGGTTTGATTGCGCTTGTTATTGCGCCCGACGCGCAGTAAAAACTTTTACGCACGGAGGAAAACAAAAGCTCGCTTTTTTCATTTGTATCGGAAACCGAACATGAGGCTGAAAAAAGTGTTGTAAGAATAAGAACGGTTAAAATGATTTTTTTCATAATATACTTCCTCAATAAAAGAGATTGATTTAGAATATTTTATCATATCGTATTGATATTGTCAATACTTCTGCTCTTCAGAGCGTTCATTGTATATTTTACCAAATATAATTTATACCTCGTAAACAAATAGCCTTTTTTAACAGATAAGTCATTGACTTAAAGCTTTTTATATGGTATAATAATTTATTATGATGACGGACAGGGGCGTTTAGTGTGTGGGTTGCCGACAGGTGGTCTGATTTTGAAGTTGTAGACTGTTCTTTTGGCGAGAAACTTGAACGGTGGGGAAAGTATATACTTGTTCGTCCGGACCCGCAGGCCATATGGCATACACCCAGAGAAGATAAACGGTGGAATACTTTTTCGGCACGGTATGAACGTTCTCGTTCCGGTGGAGGTTCATGGAAGATAAACTTTCTTCCAGAGGTTTTTTATATTTCTTATTCTGGAATGAAATTTGCCCTGAAACCGATGGGGTTCAAACATACAGGTCTTTTCCCTGAACAAGCTGTAAATTGGGATTTTATGAGTTCCATGATAAAAAATTGTCAAAGAGAAATATCTGTTCTTAATTTATTTGCATATACTGGGGCAGCATCAGTTGCCTGTGCTGCGGCAGGTGCAAAAGTGTGTCATGTTGACGCCTCGAAAGGGATGGTCTCGTGGGCGAAAGAGAATGCGCAGCTCAATGGGATAATGAATATTCGTTTTATTGTTGATGACTGTATTAAATTTACGGAAAGAGAGATTCGGCGCGGCAAAAAATACGATGCGGTTATCATGGATCCTCCTTCATACGGACGAGGACCGAACGGCGAGGTCTGGAAACTTGAAGAGGAGCTGTATAGATTATTGCAAATATGTGTTTCTGTCATTTCTGATAAACCGTTGTTTTTTATATTGAATTCATATACAACTGGTCTCGGAGCCGGATGTATGAAATATATTCTGGAGTCGACTGTCGGTAAAGTTTTTGGAGGCAAAGTAACAGCAGACGAAATAGGTCTTCCAGTAACCGTGTCATCCGGGATATTGCCTTGCGGGGTAACCGCGAGATGGATAGGAGACAGCAATAAGTGAGTATTATTGATATAAAAAATCTATCTTTTGTTTATGACGGGACCGACAGAGAGGTTCTGAAGAATATCAATCTTCAAATCGAAGAAGGGGACTTCGTGGCGGTCTTAGGGCATAACGGCAGTGGTAAATCTACTTTGGCAAATTGTATAAATGCTATATATGAACCTACTGAAGGTGAGGTTCTTGTCTCAGGACTTTCGACTAAAGATGATAGCGATGAAAATCTGCTTGAGATAAGAAAAACAGTTGGGTCTGTATTCCAAAATCCCGATAACCAGCTTATTACTACTGTTGTAGAAGAAGATGTCGCGTTTGCACTTGAAAATTTGGGTGTGGATCCGGTTGAAATGCGTAAACGTGTTGACGAGGCCCTTGAAAAAGTAGATATGAGCGCTTTTGCAAAACATGCAACGCATCAGCTTTCAGGCGGTCAAAAACAAAGGATAGCCATCGCCGGAATTCTTGCCATGCGTCCGCGTATACTTGTTCTTGATGAACCTACGGCGATGCTTGATCCGAAAGGGCGGAAAGAAGTTCTCAAGGTTCTTCATGAACTTAATTCCGAGGGTATAACCGTTGTTTTGATAACTCATTATATGAACGAGGCCGCTCAGGCGAAGCGTATTGTAGTGATAAATGAAGGAAGCATTTTGATTGACGGAACACCTCACTATGTTTTTCAGAACGCAGGGCTTCTTAAATCGGTAGGGCTTGATGTCCCGCAAAGTACAGAGCTTATGTTTTTGATGCGTGAAGAAGGGTATCGTGTTCCTCTTGCCGTTTTGACAGAAGAGGAATGCTGTAAAGTAATAGAAGATTTATTTTGCGGAAAAATTGAAAGGCAGTTTTGATGAATATAATACGTACTGAAAATCTTACGCATATATACGGGCAGTCTACTCCTTTTGAGAAGACTGCGGTAGATAATGTCAACGTTGAAATAAACGAGGGCGAGTTTATCGGAGTCATTGGCCATACAGGTAGCGGCAAATCAACATTTATACAGCATCTTAACGGTTTGCTCAAGCCTACATCCGGTAAGATTTATTTTAAGGGTGAGGATATCTGGCAAAAAAAATATTCAAGACATAAGCTTCGTTTTAACGTAGGGCTTGTTTTTCAGTATCCGGAATATCAGCTTTTTGAGGAAACAGTTGAGAAAGATATCGGCTTTGGCCCGCATAATATGGGGCTTTCTGAGTCGGAAATTAAAGAACGTGTTTTATGGGCAATTTCTATTGTCGGATTAGATGAAAGCATTTTGCAGAGTTCTCCTTTTGATTTATCCGGGGGACAGAAAAGGCGTGTAGCCATTGCTGGAATATTAGCAATGAAACCTGGTGTCCTTATACTTGATGAGCCGACAGCGGGACTTGATCCGTTAGGCAGGGATGAGATACTTTCACGTATTGAAGCATATCATAAATCAGAAAACGCTACTGTTATGCTTGTTTCGCATAATATGGAGGATATCGCGCGGTTTTCCGACAGAGTCCTTGTTATCCAGAACGCCAAGGTCGCGATGTTTGATGAGACCAAAAAAGTTTTTGCGCACAGCGAAGAACTTTTGGATATGGGACTTGATGTTCCGCAGATAACCGGGATATTTATGAAACTTCGTAAACATGGTTATGATGTAGACACTTCCGTATATTCTCCTGTTGGGGCGCGGAAAGAAATACTGAGGTATATGAAGAGAAATGATTAAAGATATAACTCTCGGCCAGTATTTTCCGGGGAGTTCGGTTCTTCATAGGCTGGATCCGAGAATGAAGATTGTTCTTTTAATAATATATATAACGGCTTTATTTTTGACTCATTCTGCTTTATCTTATTTTTTTATGGCGCTTGTCACGTTGTCTTTGATTCTTTTATCACGTGTACCGTTTAAGCTTTATATCAAAGGGCTGAAGCCTCTTTTTGTGATTATATTGTTTACCGCTGTGTTAAATATGTTTTATTCAAGCGGAAATTTAATTTGCGAATGGTGGATCTTTCGTATAACGGACGAGGGTATAGCAAACGCTTTGAGAATGATTTTACGTATAATGCTTTTGGTGATTTCTTCTTCGGTTTTGACATATACGACTTCGCCGCTGATGCTTACGGGAGGTCTTGAACGTTTGTTGTCTCCGTTAAAGGTAATAAAAGTTCCTGTTCATGAGTTTTCGATGATGATGACAATAGCTCTTCGGTTCATTCCGACGCTTATGGAGGAAACGGATAAAATAATGTCTGCCCAGAAGGCCCGTGGTGTGGATTTTGAAGAGAAAGGAATAGTAAAAAAAGCAAAAGCTGTAATTCCGGTTATAATACCTCTTTTTGTTTCGTCTTTCAGACGAGCTGATGAGTTGGCGGTCGCAATGCAATGTCGTTGTTACAGCGGCGATAACAAAAACAGGACTCGTTTGATTCAGTATAATCTTTCCGCTAAGGATTATATATCGCTTGTTGTTGTGTGCTGTATTACTGTCGGTTCAATCTTGTTAAACTATGTGTTGATTTTTGGTTTTTGAAAAGGGATTTGTTATGTATCTTATAAGGTTGTGTTATGACGGGACAGCGTATTCCGGCTATCAGAGACAGAAAAACTCAAGGACTGTGGGACAAGAACTTCTTTCTGCGGCTGAGGCGGTATTTGGTGAAGTAAAGCGTTTTGCCGGATGTTCTCGTACGGACAGTGGTGTTCACGCGTATGATTATGCTGTTTCTTTTTCGGCTGCAAAACCGTTATCTCCGGATACTGTAGTGCGTGCAATGAATGCCAACCTTCCCGAAGATATTTCTGTATATTCATGTCGGATAGTACCTGATGATTTTCATGCCAGATATAGTGTTATATCGAAAGAATATGTTTACAATATTTATACCGGGGAGGTAAGGTCTCCGTTTTACGGGAAATATTCGCTTTTTTATCCGCGAGATATTGATATTTTACTTGTGGACAAAGGTTTGAAAAAGTTTGAAGGCAGACATGATTTCCGTTCTTTTATGGCGTCCGGTTCAAAAATCACGGATACCGTGCGTACCGTTTTTTCATCACATGTTGAAAAAGACGGGGAGATGGTACGTATTTACATTGAAGCGGATGGATTTTTATACAATATGGTACGGATTATTATCGGCACGTTACTTGGATTGAACGAAAATAAGATATCTCTTGACGATATAGATAAAATAATTGAAAAGAAGGACCGGAAGTTTGCGGGCAGAACCGTTCCTGCATACGGCCTGTTTCTGAACAGAGTAAATTATGGACAATGAAAAAAAACTTAAACAACTCAAAACTGCCCGTAGGCTTTTGCTGATAACTCTTATTTTATTTATAGCAGTATTCATTGTTATAAATACAGAGTATATTTCGCTTGATAATATGGGGCGGATAGCCTATGATGTGCGTACTGCGTTTTCAGGGAAAAACATGGGCGAAACGATCTGTGAGCTTTCGGAAAGCCGTGAAAAAGAAATATGTTCATATAAAGACGGATTTGTTATTGCATCGGAAAGTGTTATATCTGTTTATTCTTCGAGTATGTATAAATATTCCGATCATCCGATAAGTCTTAAAAGTCCTGTTTTATGTACGAATTCAAAAAATATTCTGGCTTTTGACCGCGGGGGAAAAACTGCTTATGTCATGGACAGTTTTACCGTAATCCACACGTTTACGATGGAAGAAGTGATTATAAATGCGGGGATTTCCGAAAACGGCAGTGTATTTATTATAACTGAAAGTTACGGTTATAAAAGCCGGTTGACTGTTTATAACAGTTCATATGCCGAAGTGTTTAGTTGGGACAGTACCGATGAGTATATACTTGACGCGATTTTAGACGGTGATTTTATCTGGGCAATATCTATTGAACAGAGCGACACCTATATAAATACTGTTTTACGTAAAATAAAATATACTGAAGCGACGGTAAGCCAAAAGGTCACTACATATGGCGGGATATATGTTGGTGCAGCGCTTAAGAAAAACGGGGCTGTCGCGTTGATGACTGATAGAGAAATCCTTCTTGTAAGTTCTCCTGACCAGCAGAAACAGATATACTCTTATGTTACCGGGTCTCCGGTATATTACGATCAAAGCGATGAATATATTTTATTGTCCTATGGCGATAAAGTTGTTTTTTTAGATATCGCGGGGAATATGCTTTTCTCAAAAGATTACTCCGATGTCGGAGGTGTTTATATTTTTGAACGTAGGTTGTTTATTTTTCATGATGAAGTGTTGACGGAACTTTCCTATTCTGGTGAGAAAGTTGCCGAATATAATGTTCCGGGATCGGCTTTGCGCATTGTTTTCGCGGAAGGATCGTTTTTTGCGGCAGGTGCTGATTTTGTGGAAAAAACAGAATTGAATTAAGGAGAGATATTGATGAATGTTGCTCTTGCGGCGGGCTTCGAGCTTGTTATAATATTGATTTTTGTAGGATGTGTTATGCTGGGAAAACGCATGGGGCTGCTGAAATCTCTGATAGGGCTTCTCGGTACTATCGCTGCGATTATAGTTGCCGTTGTCTTTTCTTCACAGCTTGGTTCGTTTATTAACGAGAATTATGTGAAAAAGCCTATTGAAAGTTGGGTGGTAAATCAGCTCACATCTGATCCTTCGGGAACGGAGTCTTCTTTGGCTGAGATAGATTTTGATGATTTGTTTGAAAGCTCCCCCGGGTTTTTTACAGATTTTTTAGACAATTTCGGTATTGATAAAGGTACTCTTGCTGAAAAATATTATGAAGCCCGTAATAACGGCATGGAGCAAGCTAAAATCGGTGCTGTTGAGAATATCGCAGGACCTATTTCGGAAACAGTGAGCCGTGTTATCGCATTCCTGATTATTTTTATACTTTCGTTTATTGTTTTTCGTGTTCTTTTCTGGCTTGCCGGATTTATTGCAAAGATTCCTATTATACGTAAGTTTGACAGTGTGGGTGGAGTCGTTTTTGGATTAATTAAGGCGATTTTGATAACCTTTGTTCTTATTACGGTAATTCATACAATATATCCGTATACATTGGAGAAAGCTACCGGATATTCATATAAAGAGGTTACGGAAAAAACGGTCATATATAGAACGTGTGAAAAAATCAATCCGTTTTCTCTTTGAAGCAGGATAGTATGGGGAGAGGTTTTTATGGGGGAAAACAGAAAACATGATTGGGCTACAGTGCCCAACTTTCTTTCGCTGTTCAGGATAATTCTTGTTGTTATTTTTTGTGTGTTCTATTTTGATGTGAATACACGGTGGTTTTCTTTTGCCGCCTTGGTTTTGTCTGGCTTGACAGATATTTTGGATGGATACATAGCAAGAAATTTCAACCAGGTTTCTAATTTAGGGAAAGTTCTTGACCCCTTTGCCGATAAACTGTTTACGTTATCTACGGTTATATGTTTTTCAATAAGCGGGTTTCTTCCGTGGTGGATAACCTCTATTATTATATTGAAAGAGCTTTTTATGATATTCGGCGGAGTGCTTTTGTATAAAAAGGTCAAAGGGATCATTCCTTCACGCTGGTATGGAAAGTTTACTACTATATTATTTTTTGCGACTTTTATTCTGTCCCTGTTTTTTGACTTGATGAATATTGATAAAACGATATTGAATATAATAGTATATGTGCTTTTTGGCACAGCTATAGTTTTTTCTTTGTTTGCTTTGATAAATTATATAAAAATAGCGGTTGTAATGAACCGTGAAAAAGAGAGAAAATGAAAGGATACCCGATAAAATGGTAATGTGTTCAAGATGCAAAAAAAGAGCTGCGGTTGTTTTTATAACCCGGATGGACGGTAATGAGGCAAAAAATGAGGGGCTCTGTCTTAAATGTGCAAAAGAGCTTAAATTGCCTAATGTTGAAAATATAATGAAGCAGCTTGGCATCAATGAAGAGGATTTGGATGAAATAAGTGATCAGGTGGATGAAGTATTCAGCGAGCTTGGCGATGAGAATTTCACACCTGGAGGCGCGCCGAGTATGGAAATGTTTAATAATCTTATGAATAAATTCGGCGCGATCCAGAACGGTGAACGTGCTTCTTCGGATGAGCCGCGAACTTCAGAAGAGAAAAGCGATAAAAAAAATCCGGGGAAAAACGTTAAAAAAGAAAAGCCTGAAGAAAGACCTTTGCGTTTTTTGAATAATTATTGTCAGAATTTGACTCAAAAAGCACGTGAGGGGAAAATTGATAATGTTATCGGTAGAGAAAAAGAGACTTTGCGTGTTTTGCAGATATTGAATCGGCGTACCAAAAATAACCCGTGTCTTATAGGTGAACCGGGCGTAGGGAAAACTGCCATAGCCGAAGGTGTCGCGATAAAAATAGTAAAAAAAGAGGTTCCTGCAAAAATTGCGGAAAAGGAAATCTATTTGCTTGATTTGACTGCGCTTGTTGCAGGGACGCAGTTTAGAGGGCAGTTTGAAAGCCGTGTTAAAGGTTTGCTCGAAGAAGTCAAGAGAGTGGGAAATGTCATTCTTGTGATAGATGAAGTCCATACGCTTGTCGGGACTGGGGACAGTGAGGGCACGATGAGTGCTGCCAATATGCTTAAACCGGCGTTATCACGAGGCGAAGTTCAGGTTATTGGTGCGACAACTCTTAATGAATATCGCAAGTATATAGAAAAAGACGCTGCGCTTGAACGTCGTTTTCAGCCGGTTATAGTAAACGAACCTTCAATTGAAGAAACGATTGAAATGCTTAAAGGGATAAAAGAGCATTATGAAAAATTTCATTTGATAAAAGTCCCCATGTATGTCGTTCAGAAAGCAGTTGAGTATTCCGAGCGTTATGTAAATGACAGATTCCTTCCGGATAAGGCGATAGATCTTCTTGACGAGGCATGCTCAAATGCGACTTTGAAAAACCCAAAATACGGAGAATTGTTTACTTGTACAAAAGAGCACAGGAAACTCCTTGAGGAAATTGACCAGCTTGAGCATAAAGAAGTTATGGAAGATCCTGATTACGCGCGGCTTGCGGAACTTAAGGCAACTGAGGCTCGCATATCGGAAAAAGAGGCGGGTTTGCGTTACGAGACAGGAAAGATAGAGGTAACGATTGATGATGTTGTTACGGTAATTGAGTTGTGGACAGGAATTCCTGCTTCTTCTATAAAAGCAAGCGAAAGTGAAAAACTCAGAAATCTTGAAAGAACTTTGAAAAGCCGAATAGTCGGTCAGGATAAGGCAATAGAGGCCGTATCAAACGCCGTTAAGCGTGCCCGGGTTTCTATTGTTCCGAGAAAACGCCCCGTCTCGTTTATTTTTACGGGACCTACGGGAGTTGGAAAAACTGAACTTGTAAAAGTTTTGGCAAAAGAATTGTTTGATTCTCCTGAAACACTTATAAGACTTGATATGAGTGAATTTATGGAAAAGCATTCGGTTTCGAGGATTATAGGCTCTCCTCCCGGTTATGTCGGATATGATGAAGCGGGACAACTGACAGAGAAAATACGCAGGAAGCCTTATTCGGTGATTTTGTTTGATGAGATTGAGAAAGCTCATCCCGATGTCCTGAATATTCTTTTGCAGGTTTTGGATGACGGTAAAATCACAGATGCGCATGGCAGGAATGTTTCTTTTGAGCATACGATTATAGTTATGACTTCTAACGCGGGTTCTAATATAAAAGGAAACGCCGCGGGATTCAACCGTTCTGTTGCTGAGATATCGGAAGAGAAAACAAAAAAAGCTCTTAACGATTTTCTCAGACCGGAATTTATAAACAGAGTTGATGAAATAATTACTTTTGCCCCGTTGGACAAATCTTTATTCGAGCCGATTGTTAAGATTCATTTGAAAGATCTTGAAAAGGGTTTAGCTGAGCGTGATATAAAATTAAATTATACAGACGCTGCAATTGCTGTTCTTGCGGAAAAATCATATTCGTATGAATATGGTGCAAGAAATGTTCGCAGAGTGATTCAGAGGGAAATTGAAGACCGTATTGTTAATAAAATCTGCGATACGGATGCGGTTCCGGCTGAGGTAAATATAGATGCTGATGACAAAGAAATTGTGGTTGAGTTGACTTGAGTAAATATTTATATTGAAAAATCCGGTAAAAAATTTTCAGAGTATTGTTTCATAAGCCTGTGGTTGGATGGAGTAAGTTTATGTAAACATGAATATTTTGTTGTTTGATCCGACAAATTCAAAGATTTTATTTATGTTATGAGATGGGATATATAAAGTGGTTTTTCTATAGTTTAATACAATAAAAACACGGCGCAAAAATTGCGCCGTGTTTTTATTGTTGATATATACAGGTTTTTTATACAGCTGACTTTTTGGATTTATTGAAAACGGCATAAAGCATTAACATCATATAAAAAACTTTTTTTCAAGTTTTTCCTTTAACACGTCATTATGATCGATTATAATAAGAATAATTGCGAGAAGAATCAAGGTTATCAAAGGGTAAAATGACCATATAAGATAATTTCGTATATGAAAATTTATATTTACCATGATTTCTATGGCAACACAAAAAGCTCCGGAAAATAAAAGAACTGAGGACGCAACGGCAAGAGCGGAAGGCTTTTTTATTATATATATAATCGTCAATACAAGAATAAACAGAAAAAGAAGCATCAACAAAGGAAGAACAAATCCGGAAAACCATGTTCCGCCGGAATTTTTCTCAATATATAAGAGAAAACACGTCAAACATAGAAAGTCAAATAAAATTGATATTACTGGCGCTATTTTTTTTGTGAATGACGTTATTATAAACGGCATAACAAAAACGACAAAAGTAAGGATTTCCGCGCCTATGACATATCCGGCCCAAGTTATTTTCCCGTTTATAGTCATATTGCAGGCTACACATATCAGTAAAGGGATCGCAAAAAAACACGAAATAAGTTCAATGATACTTTTTTTACTTACTTTTTGTGCTGATATTATTTTTGCTGTAGGGTAAGGTTTTTTCGCGTTTATACTTTTGTCGGGGTTCGGATTGATAACGGGTGTGTGACACAGCGGACAGTTCTTTTCGTGATCGGAGAGTTCTACTCCGCAGTTAACGCAATACGGCATGTGAAGTTACTCCTTTTGGTTGCTTTCTATTTTTATATGAATTCCGAGCTTTCTAAGGCGGGTAAAAAATTTGCGCTCAAGTTCTGATTCTTTTATATCGCGTATAAAATTTATATAAAGGTTTCCGTTATATGACAGAACTCCGCAGTTACACGGAGTGGTCGCCTGAACACCGAGAATAAAGTCAAATCTTTTAATAAAACCGATCATTTCTTTGGGAACTTCTACAACTCCGAGATTTGAAAAGGCAAGACATGACTTTTTTTCCCCGACCATGTTGTATACAGCTTTCATGGCAAGATTTTTAATAAATAACGGCATGATTTTGAGCAGCAGCATTTTTTCTGCGTTTACATTGGCGGCAATCCTTCCTGCCATTTCTTTGGCGGTAATTCCTGTTCCCATTTGGTGATGGACTGTATTTAATATTTCTTCAAAAGACCAGTCACCGAGCCTGGGATCTACACCTGGGGTAACAAACATTACAAAATTGCGCAGGGATTTGCTTGGGAAAAATTTTCTGAGATTGACCGGGACAAGTATTTTGACAGGTCTTTGTTTTTTTCGTTTTTGTATTTTTTTGTTTTGCATTTCAATAATACATTCAATCATTATGGAAACAAGAAAAACTGTGAGGCTTACACCGTATTTTTTTGCCTGAGTAAGAATTTCCTCGGCAGGGATAATCCCTGTTATCAAGTTAATGAATCCGTTTTCCTCTTTTGTGCCTGAAAGTTTGAACGCTGTGGGCTCAGAGCGTGATTTACTTATTTCTCCCGAATATTTAAGGAAGCTGTCTTCGATTTCAGAGATATCAGGAGATTCTGTCCTTGAAAGGACTCCGTTTGTGCATTCGATGTTTTTCCCGTATTTCTGAAGTATATATTCAGCAATGAGAGTTTTGAGAAAAACAAGCCCTCCGTTCCCGTCAGTAAGCGAGTGGAAAAATTCGACTGCTATACGGTTATCATAGTATAAAACGCGAAATGCGCATTTGCGTATTTCCCTGAATTTTACCTTCATGAGGGGATACGGACCGTCTTTTTTAGGTTCGGGGAGAAGGTCGGTCTCTTCAAGATAATACCAGAAAAGGCCTCTCTTGACCGCCACCGAAATATACGGGAATCTTTTTGCTGTTATTTTTAATGCACTTTTTAGTATTTCTGGATCAACAGTTTCAGACATTGTTGCCGAAAGTCTGAACAGATTTACCCATGTACGTCTTTTGGCGGCGGGGTATATTTTTGCAGCGTTGTCAAGTTTAAGCCAAAGATGTTTTTTATCCATTGAGAATTTCCTCTGTAAAACTCCGGATGGTATCGTGATCTTTTTCTGCCTCTTTGACACCATATAGAATATATCCGTGCCACATTTCCGGAGTAATTGTTAACGTTGATTTGCATCCTGATTTTATGAGATTTTCATGCATTGTCCGCGCATCGTCAAGCAAAATTTCATCGCCGCCTGCAAAAATAAGTGACGGCGGAAATCCACGTGTGTCTGCGAAAATCGGCGAGACAAACGGGTCTGTTTTGTTTTTTGCGTACATATCTGCGTAAAATAAAAGCCTTTCACGGGTCATAGAAGGATCTATCTTTTCATTGTACTCGTATGATTTACCTGACAATGTAAGATCTGTCCACGGTGATATCGCTATTATTCCGCCGGGGAGAGGTTCTTTAAGCTGTTTTAATAAAAAAGTCAACGCGTATATAAGGCCTCCGCCCGCGCTTTCTCCGCATAAAATTATATTTTTTGCCTCGTATCCGCTTTTACGCAGATACATGAATGAGCATAATGCGTCATACAATGCCGACGGGAAAGGATTTTCAGGAGCAAGACGGTAGGCTGCGCAAAATGAGTCAATGCCGTTTTTTGCGGAAAGAGTTATACCGAAAGCTTTTGCGTATTCAAGTTTTCCGCACACATATCCTCCTCCGTGCAGATAGAGAAAAACTCCGTTTGATTTTTTTATACGAGGAGTGATTTTTTCAGCAGTAAAATCGGAAAATGCGGTTTCTTTGCATATAACGTTTTTCCGATATTTACTTGCGGCGATAGCACCCAGGATATCTTGACCTTTACGCGTGGTTTCAATTGAGCAGCCGTTGTAAAACGGTTTGAAAAATGATATTTGAGACCTTAAAAGCCGTGTGGACGCATACAATTTCTTTTCTCTCCGTTTCAATAAACAATTTTCAGAGTTTAATTATTTTTACAAGATAGACTTTACACGAATGAGCAGGAGCCGGCACATAAAAAGTTTCACGTATTGATGTTATTTTCTCTCCGGTAAAGAGATCTTCCGCTTCAAGCCCATATCCGCTCGGGAAGGAAAGCCCCATGTCAAAAAGGTCGACATTTGTATCTCTGTCATCACCATCGGTAAAATTAAATACCCCGAGCGCATATTCATTATTTGATAATAGTCGGAACAATACTACTTTTTCCTTTATATAGCCTTTTATCACAAGCGGAGGGCGGCATTCAGGATCCTGGTTGATTCTTATCAGCTTTTTATTCTTAAGCAGATGTATCATCTGTGGGGTTGTGTTTCGTATATCACATCCTATCATCAGTGGCACGCCCATCATACACCAAAGGGCAAAATGCATAATGTATTCATTGTCTGTACAGCCACCAAATGCGACATTGCCTTTATTATACATACCGACCACCAGCATATCAATGTCGTTGAAGCATCCGGTGGCTGAGGCTCCGAGCTTATCAAGTTGGCTCAGGGCAATGTCTCTTACTGATACAGGGTTATCCAAAATATCGGTTGTTGTCCGGTATAGATGAGCTCCGGCACCACGGCTCCATTCATGTACATCCGGTCTGTTGCAGCAGGCTGCGTATACAATATCTCTTCCGCATTCACGCAGCGCGATCCCCATGCGCCTGTAAAGAAGCTGCCAGTCTATACCGGAAGGAATATAGCAACAGTCATATTTCAAATAATCTATCTCCCATTCAGCGAATGTTTTCGCGTCTTCAAATTCATGGTCAAAACTTGCCGGATGTCCTTTACATGTCCGGGTCCCGGCATTTGAATATATCCCAAATTTCAGACCTTTTGAGTGTATATAATCCGAAAGATATTTTATCCCATGGGGAAATTTAACCGGATCCGGACAAAGCTTTCCGTTTTTATCACGCTTCATGTCCGCCCAGCAGTCGTCAATGACTATATATTCATATCCTGCGTCTTTAAGACCTTTTTCAATGAAGGTATCGGCAATTTCCATTATTAGATTTTCATCGATGTTTATTCCGAAAGTATTCCATGAATTCCAGCCCATCGGAGGGGTGAGTGCCAGCATAATTTATCCACCTCGTTTATTTTTATCGGTTAATAAAATGATATCACAGAAGCAGAAGAATGTCAATATTTTGCGTTCAACTGCTATATATAAATTTGTATTTTTGACATAGTGTTCGATACAGTAATCGAATGTTTGTTTTTCAAGGAGTATTATAAAATTTTACTTGACTTTCGGAATTCATTATATTATAATATTAAAGAAATGGGAATCAAAAAACAGGGAGTGTTTTATATGATTGATTTTTTGAAAGATGAAAAATACCAGGCAAAGCAAAGCGAGTATCACGGTTGCGAAAGATATGATTTTTTATATAACGGTCATTGGGTTACAATCGTCATACCAAAATCACCCGTTCATAAAAACAAGTGGGTCTGGCGCGCCGAGTTTTTTGACGCGTTCCCGATAGTGGATCTTGATCTTCTTTCTCAGGGTTGGTATCTTACGTATTACAGCATAAGCGATATGTACGGTAACAAGGAAAGTATAGAGCTGATGAAAAAATTCAGGGATTTTATAACTGAAAAATTTGATCTTCATCCTAAAACAACTCTTTTCGGGTTCAGCCGCGGGGGATTGTATTCCGTCAATTATGCAGCGAAATATCCGGAAGATGTCGCATGCCTTTATCTTGACGCTCCTGTCATGGATATTTGTTCGTGGCCTGCCGGCTTTGGGAAAAGTTTTGACGGGCAGGGTACTCCTTCTGATTGGGAGATATGTAAAAAAGTTCTTGGCATTACTGATGAAACTGCGCGTGAATATAAAGATAATCCCAAAGATCATATCGAAGAGCTCGCCAAAGCTGATATCCCTATCTATCTTGTGTCGGGAGATGCGGATAAAGCCGCACCTCTTGACGAAAACGGTCAGATCCTTATAGATAATTATAAAAAGCTTGGTGCTACGAAATTTGAAGCGTTTATAATGCCGGGGAAGGGACATCATCCGCATAGCGTGGAAGACCCGAAGCCTGTTTCCGATTTTATAAACAGTTGTTACAAAGATTGATTTTTCGTTGTTGTTTTCAATACTGTTGTTTGTATTTTATTATTGCGCTTGGCTTTGATCGATTTGTTTTTTTAATAAAGCCGCGAACTCTTTATGAAAGGAGCTCGCGGCTTTACTTGTTTTCTTTATATCAATATAGTGTCAGAAATATTCTTAATAACGGAATCGTCAGCAAGTTCAATCATACCGTTATCGCATGCTGATGTAAGCTTGGTGTCAATAGGTATTTTCGCAACAGCTTTTATACCAAACCGTGACGCGATTTCTTCGACTCTGCTTTCTCCGTATATGAAATGCTTTGAGCCACAGTCAGGGCATTTGAAGTATGACATATTTTCCACAATCCCAAGAATAGGTATGTTCATCATATTTGCCATATTGACGGCCTTTTCAACTATCATTGAAACCAATTGTTGCGGTGTTGTCACGATTATTATCCCGTCAACAGGTATGGACTGGAAAACCGTAAGAGGAACATCTCCGGTTCCCGGAGGCATATCTACAAACATATAGTCGACATCGTCCCATACTACGTCCGACCAGAATTGTTTTACGGTTCCCGCAAGAATAGGCCCACGCCATACAACGGGGGTTGTGTCACTTTCAAGCAGGAGATTCAATGACATAATATCGATTCCGCTTTTGCTTTTGACCGGATAAATGAATTGTTCATTGCCTGTGGCTTTTTCATGGATCCCGAAAGCTTTAGGGACAGAGGGTCCTGTAATATCCGCATCGAGTATGGCAGAATGAAATCCTTTCCGTTGTGCTGATACCGCGAGCAGAGATGTTACTGTGCTTTTTCCAACGCCTCCTTTCCCGCTGACAACGGCGATAACTTTTTTTACACTGCTCAATTCATTGAGAGGTGCAAGAAGAGATTCTTCTTTCCGGTCAGAGCATGTCTGACCGCATGTTTTGCAATCGTGTGTACAATCGCTCATTTTACTCATCCTTCTTTATAAGTCTAAAATAATATTATATTTATTATTTTCCTGATATAGTGACGCCTTCGACTTTGACATAAGGCAGTATAAATGTTCCGTTTGAAAATGTTTGTGAGGATATTTCGGAAATATTCATCATCATTTCGGCAAGGTTTGCCGATATCATGGCTTCGCTCAGCGCATCGGTGATTTTTCCGTTTTCAATAAGAAAACTATTTTTTGCTACTCCGGTGATATCTCCGTCTACGCCCGGTTCCCCGCCGGAAAATCGGGTCAGAAGTATCCCTTTTTCCGTGTTCTTTATTATTTCCTCGATTGTTTTTTCTCCCGCTGTCATGACGTAGTATCCTCCGTCATTTGCGGAACGAGCTTTCCCTGTCCTTTGCGCTCCGTACCTTGAAAGCACAAAATTTTTCAGAATTCCGTTTTCTATCAGCGGCATATCCGCAGCGGTGTAACCGTCGCCTGTTATATTATATCCGGAAGCAAGCTGGCTGTTGAGCGGTGTTGAATAGATTGTTACGTTTTTAGCTGCGACTTGCTGATTCAGTTTATCCTTGAAAAGAGATGTGTTGTTTATAAGAACGCTGTCCGAAAGAAAATTCCCTTCTATTGTTGATATGATATCGTCCAGGCACTGAGGCGCGATGATAAGGCTTCCTTTGAATTTACCGTCGATTGTTTTTGTATTTGCCTGTTTTTCTGTTTCTTCAAGAGTTTTTTCAGTTATCCCAAGTGACATAAAATCTGTTTCAGGGTCTTTGAATATCGTAAGCGATGAATTGAACGATGAGGTCTTTTCACCGGAAATCGACATGAACATAGGCGAAAAAACATATACTCCTCTTGTTTCCTCCATTGAAACGTTGTTAGTGTTTTTGTAAAGATGGCTTGTCAGAACATGTTCAACAGAGATACTGTCAAACGATATGGTCGGAAATCTGTTTTTCGTTTGATTTATAAATTTTACAAGCCCATTATACATAGCTTCTTCGTTAGGTTCAAGAGGTCCTGAAGTAAACGTTTTGGTGTTTACCTCATCACAGATATCTTCTGCCGGGTCTTCCTTCGCATGTTCCGCGGCTAAAAGAGCTTCTTCAACAGCTTTGTCGGGGGTATCAAAATTGTTTTGGGAGACAACGCCTTTTTTTTGGTCTTTTATTACTTTTATTGTTACGGTGTTGTTTACCAAAGTTCGTAAAAGACTTATTTTACCTTGTTCATAATATATTTCTGTTATAATATTGTGTGAAACGACGCACTGTGCTTTATCAGCGCCTTTTTCAATTGCGGCGGATAAAAATTTATCTGCAATTTCGTTTTTATTCATTTTATCTTCCTCCCACGTTGACTTTGCACTTTATTGCCGGTCCGCCCATTCCGACGCTTATAGGCTGTTTTTTACCGCACATGCCGGTCGAGCACCACGACATATCATCAGAAAGAGCCGTAACTGTTTTGAGCATTTCAAAAGCTACGCCTGAGATCGTAGTATTTTTAACGGCTTTTCCGAGTTTCCCGTTTTTTATTTCATATCCGAAGTTTATTCCGAACATGAATTCTCCTGTGGAATCTGCCTGACCGTTGCCTGTTTTTACAAAATAATAACCGTTATCAATAGATGCGATCATATCGTCAAGTTTTGATTCGCCCGGAAGAATAACAGTGTTTCGCATTCGTATCAGCGGTTCGTCTGCAAATGAAAATGCTCTTGCGTTGCCGGAAGGTTCTGTCCCGAAATGTACGGCGCTTTCTTTTGAATGCATGTAGTTTTTCAAAATCCCGTTTTCAATTATAGTAACATCTTTTGCCAGAGTCCCCTCATCGTCGATAAATATCGGTACAGGACACTGCTTGCCAAATGCTGTTGAAGCAAAATCTACCATTGTCACAAGCGGAGACGCTACTTCTTTGTTAAGATATTTTCCCGCGACGGAGCCGGACAATACAAAATCTGCTTCAGTTGTGTGGCCCACTGCCTCATGCGCGAGAATGCCGGCAAGATCAGGGTGTAGAATGCATTCTTTTATCCCGGCGTCCGCAAAAACTCCTTCACATTTTTGCATAAGTTGTTCATATAGCCGTGCCGTTTCCTCAAAATAATCTGAAGGATTTTTGAATACATCTGAAAAATAACCGTAGTTTCCCAGATTTGCTGTCAGTTGCTGAGGTACTCCGTCCTTATCTTCCGCTGTGAGTATTATATAAAGTGACGCATGAGGCACAAGTGAGTATGAAAAAACTCCGTCTGATGTTGATAGGGCTTTTTCTGTTGTAAGACAAGGGCTTATTATTTCACGACTTATAAGAGCCGGATATTTTTCTGTTATATGTGTATCTATTTCCGAGAGAAAATCAATCATATATTTTTGCGTGGTCGGATCTGTTTTTTCTTGATCGTAATATGCTCGGATCGGTATTATTTTCGGATAGCACGGCTTACCGAGATTTTGTTTACGATCAAGAAATTCGGCATTCCGGCGTGCCGTTTTCAGAACAGTGGCAATACTTTCCTCGTTTACAGAAGGAGCGGCGGCAAAGCCGTAAGAGCCGTTCCGATAAACACGGGAACAAACTCCCGATTGTTCGGACGATGAGTTTTGTATAAGCCTTCCGTCGGAAAGTCCGACGCGTTTTTGTGTATTTGTCTGGGCACGTAGTTCTGTGTATTCCGGAAGTGTTTTCGCGTATTTTTCTATAAGTTCGGTCATTTGAGTTCTCCTTTTTATCAATCTTGCCGTATGTTTTCTTGTACCAGTTGTTTGAAGACTTTCCCGCGGTGTTCAAAATTATCGAAATCACCGTAGCTTGCTGCAGCGGGAGAAAGAAGGCATATACCGTTTTTTGTAATTTTTTTTGCAAGATTAACAGCGTCATATAGTGTTTCGACAAGATAAATCTCAGGGTTATGAGGTATATTTTTTATAAGCTCAAAAACCCTTTTCCCGCTTGCATAAGCGCATATGATGTTCTTGACTTTCCCTGATGAGAGTTCTTTGGCAAAAGAGTCGTATGAAATTCCTCTGTCAAGCCCGCCTATAATAAGAGTATTGACGTTTTCAAGAGCATTTATCGCGCATAGGGTGGCTTCAGGTATTGTTGAAATACTGTCATTATAATATGAAATGCCGTTTACTGTGCCTATGAATTCAATACGGTGTTCAAGTCCGTTAAAATCTTCAAGGGCTTTTAGCGATTTTTTAAGGTCTGCACCCGCTACCGTTGCTGCCAGCGCCGCCGCCGCTATATTATATTTGTTATGTTGCCCTATCAGTTTTGTTTTAATCGTAACGGAGTCAAGAATATTTTTTACAGACAACTGTTTTGACGTAGTTTTTGTTTTAATATCAGAAATAAGGATATCTTCGGAAGTTTGATATTTATATATGTTGTGCTTTGTTTGTTCATATGCCTGCTGCGACACATAATGGTCCAGATGGTCTGAAAAAATATTCAAGAGCACGGCGATATGCGGGCTTGCTTTTACAAATTCGAGTTGATGGCATGAAAGCTCATACACCACTATGGTTTTTTCGTTTATGTTTTCAAGTTCTGAAAAAACCGGTATTCCTATGTTCCCTACGAGACGCACAGGAAAGTTTTGTTTTTTAAGTGTATGAAATGTCGCGGCCGATGTGGTGCTTTTCCCTTTCGTTCCTGTTATTCCTATGATCCTACATGGGGCAAATCGCAAAAATAAATCAGTTTGTGATGTAATTTTTTTTCTGACATTGTCTGAGATTTTATCCAAAAGCGCGATCCCCGGTGCTTTCATGATTATATCATATTTATCAATTCCGTCAAGATATCTCTCGCCGTAAACTCCCGGTATATCTTGAGGTTTTTTATCTATCACCGTGATACTTTTAGGTTTCGCGTGTTTTTTCAGAAAGTCAAATGTGGAGCGCCCTTCCCGACCAAACCCCAGAATTGCGACATCTTTTTCATAAAAAAAGTCTGCTATTTTACCGATGTAAGTAAATTCTTCGGGGATATTGTTTTTTGTATCGTAGAAATTATCGGTTTGAGTAAAATCAAAGTTTTCATTATAATATTTCTGTTTATATTCTTTTAATAGTACAGGGAGCTCACCTTTGTAGTTTTTGACTGCGAGAGTAAGAGCCGCGTTAATTTCGGTACGTGTTCCTACGCATTCAAAAGGCTTATCTGTGTCCGGATCTATCAGCCCTTTGAAAAATTTCATCATTTCCGGTTTTTCAAACAGGTTTTCCCCGAAAATTTCTATAAGTGTTTTTTCATCAATAAAAGGCGAGAGCATTATAAATGTGAAAAGACATTTCGGACAGTTGCAACACCATTTCCCTTCTTTTGCTCCTTTATTACAGCTAAGAAAAGCGGGAAAGTATTTTTTGTATTTGATAAATTCTTTTACGATGCTCCATTCGTTGAACGGTCGCAAAAGCGAAAAATATTCAGCGTAATTTCCGAGATATTTACATGTGTATTCTCGGAAATCATTTTCAAATTCTAAACTTTTTGAATATTGATGATTTACCGATGTTCCTTTTACATATATGTCATTTGCGCTGCTTTCATTGGAAAGCACAATATATTTTTTCTTTGCAAAAATCGCGCATATATATGCCGAAAAAGCTACGATTGCCGAAAAAGGAGTGTGCCCATTAAGATATCCTTTTGCGTTCAGTTCCAAAATCTTTTTGTCAAGCCGGCGCTGTACGTTTATTGTATCAAACCCTGAAATCTCGGCAGTCTTTCGTGCAGCCTGAGAAGGGTTAATCATATAACATAGGCTTTTGTTTTTATAGCTGGAGAGCCTTTCAAGCGTGACTATACTGTCCTTCCCTCCGCCTACCGGGATCAGACATCCCGATAAGGCAGTATCTTGCGGTGATTGCTTTATTAAAAAGGTCTCATTGCCGTCGCATTCTATATTTACAAAATCATCATACCGCGCATCAATATTATTTACATAAAAAAATTCGCCGAGACCGTTGAACCACAGTTTTTTGAAGAATTCTTTTCGGGGTTCGTCAATGTTTGCCTTGACAAGAAATTTTGGCGAACAGCATGCTTTCCAATAGCTTACGCTTTCCACCATACCGAGGTCAAAAAAACATGAGTCAAAAAAAGCTTGTTTTTTTTCGTATTCTTCAAAAAGGAAAGGGAATTTCCATCTCGGATTAAATAAAATATTTTCGTCTTGTTTGAAAAAATATTCAACACAGGTAAATCCTTCATCGTCATACACTTTGAATCCGTTATATTCAAAGACCGGATATTTTTTTCTGAGAGCATTATACATATAATCACCTATAACATATTATACCATATAATACAGATAAATGCAAATGTTTTTTATTTGTTTTACATATTGTTATATAAATTGTTTGTTGTCGGGTTTATTTGAATTTGTTTTTATTAATACTGTTTTTATTCTGCTCAAATAATGTATTCTATTTTTATCTTATATATTTTTCGATTTAACAGTAGTTTTATAAAAATGAAGATGACAGACTTTATTTGCTAAATATGAAATTTTAGTGAAACTCCGATATGTTTGAAAAAAAACTTGACATAAAAATTTGTTTATGGTATAATAATTGAGCCGCATAGAATAGGTCGGTTTCCGCGGGACGGCGATTTATTTCCCGCGAGCCGAGAAAAAGGACTTTCCTTACCTTTATAGCGAGACTTTTGTGAAAAGAGGAAAAAAAATGTACGCAGTCATTGAGACAGGCGGAAAACAGTACAAAGTTTCCGAAGGAGACGTGCTGTTTATTGAAAAAATCAATGCTGATGCGGATTCTTTGGTAACATTTGATAAAGTTCTGATGTTTGTAAACGATTCCGATATCAGGACAGGTTCGCCATATGTTGAAGGTGTAACAGTTGAGGCAAAACTTGAAAAGAACGGCAAAGGCAAAAAAATCCGTGTCTTCAAGATGAAAGCCAAGAAAAATTATCGTAGGCGCAAGGGTCATCGTCAGCCGTATTCTAAGTTGACCGTAAGCGCAATTAAATTTTAAGAAAGGCCGGAGGTGTTTATAAATGGCTCATAAAAAAGGTGTCGGCTCCACCAAAAACGGACGCGATAGCGAAAGTAAACGACTTGGTGTAAAAAGGGCGGACGGTCAGTTCGTGCTTGCAGGTAATATACTTGTAAGGCAAAGAGGAACTAAAATACATCCGGGAAACAATGTCGGTAAAGGTTCCGATGATACTCTGTTCGCGCTTATAGACGGTCGCGTAAAATTCGAGCGCGTCGGCAAGGACAGAAAAAAAGTCAGCATATACGCAATCGAGCAGTAATAAAAGCGGTCGTCTTAAGACGACCGCTTTTGGTATATGATATGTTAAAGAATTTATCATAAATAAATCTGTTTTTTAAAAAGGATACAGCGATATATGTTTACGGATAAAACCAGGATTTATGTTAAAGCGGGGAACGGAGGAGACGGTGCTGTTGCGTTCCATCGCGAAAAATATGTTGCGGCTGGCGGACCTGACGGAGGAGACGGCGGCAAAGGCGGCGATATTGTTTTTTTGGTTGATACCAATCTTAATACTCTCGAGAGCCTTAGGTTCAAACATAAGTTTGTTGCTCAGAACGGTGAAAACGGCAAGGGGGGTAAGATGTTCGGTAAGAGTGCTGCCGACCTTATTATACGTGTTCCGAGAGGGACTCTTATCAGAGATGCTGACAGCGGGCTTATAATTAAAGATATGAGTGATTTCGAGCCTTTTATTTTGGCAAGAGGCGGGAAAGGAGGTTGGGGCAACCGTCATTTTGCAACTCCTACAAGGCAATGCCCGCGTTTTGCGAAACCCGGTATACCTGGTGAAGAGCGTGATATAATACTGGAACTTAAGCTTATCGCTGATGTCGGGTTAGTTGGGTTCCCTAATGTAGGAAAGTCTACGCTTTTAGCCTCCGTGTCTGCTGCACGGCCGAAAATAGCGAATTATCATTTTACAACTCTTTCTCCTAATTTAGGGGTTGTTTCTCTGAGTGATGAGCGCAGTTTTGTAATGGCGGATATCCCGGGTATAATAGAGGGCGCGTCCGAAGGCGCCGGGCTTGGGCATGAGTTTCTTCGTCACATAGAAAGATGCAGGCTTCTTGTTCATATTGTTGATATTTCATGTGCAGAGGGGCGAAACCCTGTTGAGGATTTTGTGACAATAAACCGTGAGCTTTCGGATTTCTCCGAAAAACTTGCGTCATGTCCTCAGATAGTAGTAGGGAATAAATGTGATGCTGTGACTGATGAGGAAAAAGTGTCTGAGTTCCGTAAATATATTCTGGGAAAAGGTTTTGAGTATTATGAGATATCGGCGGCGACACATAAAGGTGTTAAGGAGCTTACTGAAACGCTTTACGAAAAAATAAGTACACTACCTCCTGTGTCGGTATATGAAAGCGAGATTGTGAAAGAAGACGAAAATAGTTATGCGGGAAAATCAAATGATATATCGATAAAAAAGCCTGAGCCCGGGCTTTATATAGTAGAAGGCGAGTGGCTTTTGCGTGTTATGCGAGGAGTGAATTTCGATGACTATGAGCAGTTACAGTATTTTCAGCGTATTTTAAGGCGTTCCGGAGTGATAGACCGGCTTGTAGAATTCGGTGTGGAGCAGGGCGATACAGTGTGCATATACGATTTTGAATTTGAGTTTGTGTATTGAGGCCGTCATGAGAAAAACAATTGCTTTTCTAATATTTTTGAGCTTTTTGTCAGTGGTTTTTTGCGGTTGTAAAAATAAAGAACAGCTTGGTGATAATGAAAAAAATATGATACCGCCTACCGCGGGGTATTCAGACGGAGAAAGCAGAATATTTCAAAGTGTATATTCTCCGGAAGTATTTTTTGCGGCTAATTATTTTCCACGTGCAAACGGAGCAGCAGGAGACGGTGTATCTGATGATTCTTCTGCTGTGCAGACGGCGATTGATAAGGCCGCGGAATCTGGCGGGGGAGTTGTGTATCTTGATCGAGGCAAATATCGTATCACCTCTCCCATAACAGTGAAAAAAAATGTAAAACTTATAGGCGATTTTAATTCTCCGTCAGCGAAAAACCCGGTATACGGAGATACGGTCGTTGTCCTTTCCGGTGATTTTACGGGGAAAGCGGCATTTGTATTAGAAGATAATGCCGAAATTTCGGATATGATTATTTATTATGAAAATCAAAATATCGATTCTCCCTCAAAGTTTTCACCTGTGATATCTCAGAATGGCGCGTTGAAAATTTCCGTTAAAAATATTCTTATGCCAAACGCTTCTTTCGGAATTGATTTTTCATCCGGAACACTTGAAGATATAACATTGTGTAATGTTTATATTACAGCATTTTATTCCGCTGTAAATATCAGAGCCGGTAATGCTTCTGTTTTTTGCGAAAATATAAATATAAGTCCTTCATATCTCATATCAAGCCCTTATACAAACCCGTCTAATTCTGTCAGATATGATGATAGATCTGATATTTTTATTGAAGAAGCTGATGCGTTTACGGTCAGTGCTGCAAGTTTTAGTCTAAGAACCGCAAGCATTGACGCGGTTCGGTCTGCGTTTTCATTCACGGGATCCGGATCAAGCATTTCATTAACTGATACAACTGTTTCAAATGTTCAAAATGCTGTGTCGGCAAATGGTAGCTTTGATAAAGGTGTGTCTTTTTGTAACTGTGTTTTTTCTCCTGTGTTTGGTACGGAAAACAGTTCTGTCGGATTTGGAAGCTCTTTTGATTCGTCCGCTGTTTTTACCGGTTGTGTTTTTTCAGGGAAACCTTCTGTTCAGGTTGAGATAGAAGGAGATGCCGGCGTAACTTTTATAGGTTGCTCTTTTTCGTCATGGAAGGATTACGGTGCGGAAATAGTTCAGGGGATTGCTTCTTTTTCCGGCTGTACGATTGTTCCTGACAGTGATTTTGCGGGTCTTGCCGACAATGCAGTTGGGGTTTTTTATTCAAATTCTTATTTTTCGCAACTCAGAACTTCTGGAGGTCAGGTCTTTTCCTCATCCATGCAACTTTCATCTGAAACAACCTCCGTGGATTATTCTTTGCAAACGCCTAACGGAGCATATTTTTTACCGGGAAGAAACGTCATTTATATTGTTGAAGGTAATACTGATAAGGAAATAAATGCAAAGATCGACGAGGCACATGAGAGTGGCGGAGGAATAGTTTATGTGAGAGAAGGGCTTTATACTGTTTATAATACTATAAATGTGCGTGAGAATGTATGGCTTGTCGGTGCCGGAACCGGCGAGAATTCACTTAAAACTGTTTTTCGCGCGGATCCGTCTTTTGAAGGGACTTCGGTTGTTGAGCTTGATAAAAATACTTCTGTTTGTTCTGCGGTTATTGAAGATTCCGTAAATCTTTCTGCAGATGGTTTGCCATCGTATGATAGAAATGCTGTGTTTTCTTCAGCAGACTCGATATTTATATCAGATATTGATATAAAAGGCTTTTCTTGTGGGATAAATATTTCAGACAG